>JAZPXM010000120.1:0-14297 GCA_045543675.1 Acutalibacteraceae bacterium | reverse complement strand
TATGTGCGTAGGGGACGATGCCCACATCGTCCCGTTTTACCGCCGTTCGCGGGCAGTCGAGACGCCTGCCCCTACGGTATCATTTATGGTGTGTACACACCCTCGCCTCCCTTGCCCTAAAGGGAGGGGGACCGCCGCGTTAGCGGTGGTGGAGGGATTTTTTGTTTGCGGACGACCAATGGTCGCCCCTACGATACCATCTATAGCGTGTGTGTAGGGGACGATGCCCACATCGTCCCGTTTTACCGCCGTTCGCGGGCAGTCGAGACGCCTGCCCCTACGGTATCATTTATTGTGTGTACAAATCGCTTCCCACACAACAGAAAACAACCCCGTGGAAACCCACGGGGTTGTTTTTCTTAATCTTTTTACGGTTTGCTGTTTTCGGAAATCAAACCAGAGAAATCTGTCGAAATTTCATTTGCCACTGCCGTATCGGCGCTTAACGTGACGATTTCCATTTCAGGAGCTACATATTTCATTTGCTGTTCCCCCTTATCTCGCGTTAACAGCGTTGTAGTTATCTACTGCAACTTTGCCGTAGTATACGGTGCCGTCTTCCAGTATCACATAGGAACGAGTGATGATGTTCACGTCGCCGCCGTTTGCGGTCACAATACCCGTTACGTGTACGGAAAGGTCCACATAGTCGGAACATTGATCAAAGTACTTGTTCGCTTCCGGCCATGCGTACCGTTGTACGTGCATGCTGTCTTTTGCGGTTTCAATATCCAAATCTTCGGGATTTTGGAGAACCGCCTGTGCCGCAAGCAACAGACCGTATTCTTTAACTTCTTGTTTCTCGCCGTTGTACAGAATGTACATTTCGCTACCCTCGGTGGAGATGTTCAAACGGTGTATGTGACGCATACCGCCGCCATAGGTGTTTACATCGGTGGTCTGTGCGCCGAGATAGGCAACGTTGATCGCGTTATCTTTCGCGTCGGTGCCACCGGTGGGCTGTACGAATGCATAGTCCACGGTGTACGGTGCTACTGCTTCTGCGGGCACTTCATATTTAGAAGCGTCGCCGCCGTCACGGTAGCCTACACGGGTGGGAACATAACGGACGCCGTTTGCGTCGGTCACGATGAGAGAACCGGCTTTGAGCTGATAGCCTTCTTCCGCTTTCACGGTGATGATGCGGGTCTCTTCATCTACTTTTGCGGTGTTGGGTTTCTGTTCGCCGCAAGCGCAATCGTCTTCGGTAAAGTCGTGGTCGGCTTTTTCGGTCGTGTAGCCGCAATCACACTTCTGTTAATGCTTGTCGCCGTCAACAACGTAGGTCAGTTCGTGTGCAGTTGCATCGACTTTTACGCCGCACGTGCACACCAAATTCCAATGGTTGCTTTGGTCGTAGCCACTCTCCGCAGTTGTATCGGTATGCGCACAGCGGTCAATGTCCACAGGGTTGCCCTGGGCATCCAAACGGTTGAGCGTGATGTTCGCAATACGGTTCTGGCAGCCGCCCAAACCGTAGGCAAAGTAGCCCTCTTTATCGTAGTTGACAGTGAAAGGTTCGCCGCCGTTGTCAAACAGTGCGGTATCACCGTTGAAGTTCCAGATGGTGAGCCAGCACTTGTCTTCAACAACTTTTACATTGATCTTTACCTCACCCGTGGGCAACGTGTTCGCAAACGGGGTGGTATGTGTATTAAACATGGTGTCTTTGATATCCGTGCCGCCCGCTACGGTAACGCCGTAGGGAGAGATGCAAATAAATGCCTGGTCTTTGTTAACAACGTTGTTTCCCAACGTGAATTTGCCGGGCGCATCCTGACGGAAACCGATGAGCACCGAGTTCCAGCCTTTGACCATTTCATAATCATGACCGCCGTTGACCTGGTCGTTATAGTGGTCAAAAGCCGCCCAGAAAGTGGTTTCGAAGTTTTTGAGAACAAGTTCTTCGCCGTTATCGCCACGCGGCGCCATAGCGGAGATCTTGCTCATAAAGTTGCGCTGTGTGTAAATGTCAACACCGGTCCAATCGATCATACGGTACAGCCACATATCCAACAACTGACCGTAGTACACAAAGTCGCCCTCCTGGCCTTCGAAGGAGGTCTTTTTGCCGATTTCCGTCTCGTAATAATGTTCAGCATTATTATAATAGAACGCAAATTTGTCATCTAAGAAAGCGCGGATGGTAGAGCAATCTTCTTCGCCGTTATGTCCGGAGCTTTCGTCGAACATATACCACCATTCACCGCTGTTGTTGGTATTGGTGTAACAACCGTTTGTTTTGGAAAGCAGGTTGCGCACATCCATTTCAAAGCCTTCCACCGCCGTGGTAGTGGTACCGAAGTCAACAGGGTTGCCGTTTTCATCCAACTCAGTGACCTTAATGCTCTTGATGGCACGGTCTGCGTTGGTGGTGGCAACAGACAGGTAACCGTTACGTGCATGCAGCACGTTTTCTTTGGTTTCTTCCAACACGACCGTGTTGGTAGCAACCTCAGTCACCTTTACAGTAAGCGTTCCGCCTACCGCTTTTACATACAGTTCGTAATCTGTATTAGCGGTGAGACCGCCGCTGATATCGGTCATGGTGGTCAAATCCCATTCCGAACCGCCGGAATTCTTTTTCTCATTGATGTAGTTGTAGAACACACCGGTGCTGTTTTCATCAACGGTTACGCCAATCAAGTCACCGTTGGGTGCATTCCAATATGTATGCAAACCTGCAACCGCTTCGTGCATGGAAACATACACCGCACCGCGTTTGTTAGCATCCGTGTTGAATACCACACGGGCTTCCATATTGGTGAGCTGTGCCAACGCGCCCTCTGCGGTCTTCAACACCAGCGTATCGCCCTTACGGTAAGGGGAAGCGTTGCATTCGATAGAGCCCGTATTATGATGCAGATAGCCGTCTTTGTCGATCACCCAATAGTGCGGGCTCGCCCAGGTATCGGTTGTGGTCGCTCCATTCGTACTATCGTTCTCGGTCAAAATGGTAAAACTGCTCTGTCCGAGATACTTTTTGTGCTGTGCGGCAGGTGTCTGTACCTCACGGTTAAACACCAACGCAAAACGGTCATTTGCCCACGTGTTGATCGCATCATCGTGAATGGTCGGATGATAACGACCTGTTGTTTCGTCATAGTCCGCCTCGTCTACCAAGGCAGCAAGGTCTGCAAAATCTACGTCGTAGGTCTTAACAGTACCTTCCTGAGCGGCAACCGAAATGCCGGAAAATCCGCCCATGACGCTGCACAAAAGCGCGAGGCAGAGTATAATACTACCAACTCTTGTGCAAAGTTTCTTTTGCTTTTTCATAGGGTTCACTCCTTTGTTATTTTTTAAGAAAGACCGAAATCTCCCTCAATTCCACCTTTTTCAGCTTTTTGCTTTTAAAATATCCAAAGCCTTTGAACCTATATATCTTCTCTTGTTTCGTGTAATTGGCTAAAAGCGCCAAACGCTACATGCCGAATCTGCTGTATATCAGACAAAGTCCGCATATTTCGTATGTGCACATCCGTCTGTTATACTATTTTCTCTTTTTCCGTAAGATCCATATACCGATCACAGCCGCAACCGCCGCCGCAACAAGTTCTGCTCCCACAACCAACCAAATCCAGAGCGCGTTAATAGGTCGATGCTGCACCATTATCTGCGTTTTGCGTTTTGCAGTTGTACCGGTTTCGGTGTCCGCTTCCAACTCGTCATCCATATCCGCATCGGTCGGCTGCGTATCGGTCTCACTATCAAACGGTACGGTCGGAGTGGTCATCCCCGTATTCTGCGCTGTGGTAGCAGAACTCTCCCCTCTGGTTACCGTGTTTGTCTTGCTCTTGGTTGTAGTCGCCTTGGTCGTAGTAACACGGGTAGTAGTCGTAGTGGTCTCAATAGTATCTGTTGCAAACAGCAGAGAATCTTGCACACCAATTTCACCGTCGGTAACACGAATTTCTGAAATAGAGCCGCAGAACAAGCGTCTGATAACACCTTCCGCATGTGCCGCATTCATTGTGCTGTCGCCACTTCCGGGTGTCTTTCTGCCAACACCCACTTCCCAACGGAAATCCGGATCAACAATGGCCGTCGCACCACTATCCTCAAAAGTAAGTGCATGAATACCATTCACATAAACTCTTGTACGGATACCGTCATTGACCACCATATAATGACACCATTGTTCCGCCATAAGCGTGCTATGTTCTCTATTGAAAAGATGGCCTGTCTCTGTTACATGCAGGTACTGCAAGCCCACACTATTGGCTTCCCCCAGTTGTGTTACATTATCCCCCGAAGAAGACACTGCCAGAGACAAAGACGGCTCGTTGTACTGTTCAACTATACCCTGTCGCGAAAAAATACCGGTATAGCGGTTATAACGATTGTCCCAA
Organism: Acutalibacteraceae bacterium; assembly: GCA_045543675.1. Taxonomy (GTDB): domain Bacteria; phylum Bacillota; class Clostridia; order Oscillospirales; family Acutalibacteraceae; genus URNF01. Next base: position 9,945 of record JAZPXM010000120.1, on the reverse strand, counting down.
TCGGCAGAAACCTTAAAAACGATTTGCATCACACATAGAGTTGATTTTTTCTAAAGTTCTCCGTGTCAGTATAGCGGAGGCGGAAACGGAGGTTTCGGAAAAAACGCCGTAACAAAACTTCGTGCTGTTCTCCTGCGCGAACGCACCCATCAACCAATCCTTCGGATCAAACAAAAGTCTCCTTACGGTAAGTTCTTCACTGTCATTGACAGAAAAATACCTGTGCGGAACATTGGAGTTGAGAATATACACATCGCCGGTTTTGCACGGAATAGCTTGCCCTAAGATCTTGTGTATACCATATCCGTTGACCACTATGCCGATTTCAAGGCTTCTGTGAGAATATAACGCGGCGGAACTGTCATCACAATATACACAATTACAAGCAAAAACATCCTGACGAATAAGGTCATCACCCTGTATGCCTTCGGCCTGTATATTATCAGTTCTTTTTGAAGAATGCAGCATGCTCGGACACCCTTTCCAAATATCAATTACAGCGAAAAGATCGGAACTCTAACAGAACAAGAACAAGCTTTTACCCGTGGCCGCCAACGCGTGCGAATTTTTGCGTGAAGAAGGCGTCTTGCATTGCAGACGTATCGTCCGCTGTAAAGACACCGCGTGAATGGTCAAAGGGCGCACTCACTCCGATAGCATTATACCATGCATTTTTTTGCAGAAAAATGGGGTTGTTTTTCTTTTTTTAACAACTTCAACAACAAAACCGCATACTTAGCATTGACAGATACGGGCAAAAAAAGCGGGGCGATCCTGCGCATTTTGAAGAAAGCTATAAAAAACGTCTGTTTTGCAATAAAATCAGCGGTTAAGCCGCTTTGGACTGCTTTGCGACAAAAAAGCAGGTGCGCTTTTAGCATATCTTTTCGTTTGACCCCATCAGACACAAAAACACCCTATGACGTTGTGGACTGTATCCCGAAAAACGGACATTGAATAAAAGAACCCCCTGTTGTAGAATTAGAAACTACGACAGGGGGTTGTCTTATGTCAAGAAGTTATACAAAGGTGGGATGTTTAGCAGAAGAAGTGTTTCGCAGAAAAGCAGCCGGAGAAACCAATCGAGAAATCGGAGAATATTTTGGCTTGACTAAAGAGCAAGTGAAGCAATTAGCTACCCGCTAACGAAGAAAACAGCGATTGATAGAACGCGGATATATTTCGCGCCCCAAAGGACGACCGCGAAAAGACGCGGCAGATGAAAATATCCGTCAACAGAATGCGTTGATACAACTGCGTATGCAGGTAGAGTTGCTGCGAAATTTTCTGTCAGAAGCTGGAAGGAGGTGAAACTGAAATATCGAGTCATTGAGCGTTTCCGCGGCAAATACAGCATTAAAACTATGTGCGATCTGTCTGAAGTGTCTCGTAGTGGATATTATGCATGGAGAACTCGGCAAGAGACACCAAGTAAGGAGCAATGGCTGATAGATCTAATCGCAGAAGGACAACATATTAGCAAACAAACTTACGGATACAGACGGATGCAACGTTGGCTGTATACAGCCAAGAACAAAAAGGTCAATCTAAAAGCAATTTTACGCATAATGCGCAAGTGTGACCTGCTTTCGCAGGTGCGCCGTGGCGGATTTGTGTGGCAAAATGGTGTTGGCTTACCGCATTGGCAACGATATGACCTCTTCTTTGGTTACAGATACCATTCGAGAAGCCAAACAAAAAGAAATGGTCACTGATGGACTCGCCCTCCACAGTGACCAAGGGTCACAATACACTTCCCAAGCATATTTTGACCTGATGCAAGAATACCATGTTCAACCGTCAATGTCCAGTCCCGGTTGTCCGCACGACAATTCTGTGATGGAAAATTTCTTTGGAACGTTGAAATCTGAATGTTTATACCGCACTAAATTCTCCAACCGTACAGAAGTAGAACAAGCAGTTGCAGAGTACGTTCAGTTCTACAATTTTGAACGCATTAATATGAAAGACGGCCTTACCCCGTATGAAATACGGAGCAAAGCCGCCTAATTCAGCGTTATTCTACGACAGGGTGTTTATTTCCGTGTTTATTTTACTGGTAGCAGTCCAAAACCACGGGGTTGTTTTACTTACTCTTTTACGGTTTGCTGTTTTCGGAAATCAAACTACCGAAATCTACCGAAACTTCGTTTGCTACTGCTGTATCGGTGCTTAACGTGACGATTTCCATTGCGGGCGTTTCGTATTTCATTTGCTGTTCTCCCTTATCTCGCGTTAACAGCGTTGTTTCTGATCCCTATGAATAAAACATCCCGCACAAATACTGTGCATACAACCGATAGAAGAAATCATTGGGATGATTAACGTGGTTACCGGTTGTGTCGATAAAGCGCTTTTTCGTATGTAAAAACTTCTGCATATCGCGGATATTTGCCACAGCAACACCGACAGCGTTCTCTTCTTTCTCCGCCAACGAGAACAACGCATCCGTAAATAATTCCTGCCCATTATTAAAATGGGAACGAGGATCCGTTAACAACGGGTTGGGTGTGCTGGTGCCGACCAATAAAAACTCGGCGTTGGGATTGGTTTCCCGCACCTTTTGCATAATATCGCTGATACAATCATTGAAAGCCTGCGGCGTCTTTCCGCCGTCATTCATACCAAATGCAATCACTACGAGATCCGGATTATGCACAGATACCAACTCTTGTGCATTGTTTCTTGCCCAAACAGCGTCCATACCGCCTACCGAGGGGTTATGCATCGTGATATCTGTATTGAAATGACGTTTTAAACCCTCAATAAACAATTCCGCATATGCGGGTTGGTACGGCGGTTTATTAAAAACTTTGCTGGAATCAGCACCCATTGAAATGCTGTCTCCGAAAATGACCACGGTGAGTGGTTGTTTGTTTTGCAATTTCGCGAAAGTTCGCGGCAATTTGTCTGCAGCCAACACGGGTACATGGCCCTGCCACCCGCCCGCCTGACAGGTATAGGTCACCGCGATCTGCCGCTGATGGAAAAAATCCAATACGCCGTACAACAGATTTCCCTTGGGATAATAAAAATGTTTTCCTTCGACATGTTCCGTATCGTAGTACACCTCTTGCTCTGTAAACGAAAAAATACGGCTGTTTTCGGTTAATTTGATACAGTTATCTTCAATAATGTAATCAACACCTTGCTCATATGTTTCGGTTTGCGTAGCATTGGTCACTGACAATATCTGTAACGGCGTGTAGAGAAACGGGGCCGACGCCTCGCCTTTTTTATCCCGCACCATCGTGAACGTCTCGCCGTATACTGTCGTGGTACGCCAAACAGGTTGTATCATTTGTTCAAATGTCATAATAAACCTCCTCAATAGTACTTAAAAAGACATCCGCACCCAGTCACACGGTTCTGCGGGCGGCAGTCCTAAGATCTCACGCCCCAGGTTGACATAATACCAATAATTCTCCAAGGAAATACCGTTGGGGATTTCGTGGTCGATACCCCACAGCATACCGCCGCCCATCATCTCGGGACGCATTTTCCGTTCTAACTCTCGTCTTATGTCTTCTTTCGAACCACGCAGGGCAAATTTATCAATGCCGCCCTGGAAGGCAACCTTGTTGCCGTATTTTTTTCTCAATGCAACAACGTCCATACCCGCCTGCGGTTCACAAGGGTACATAAAATTCAAACCACAGTCCAAAAAATCATCAATAACCAACTCCATATTGCCGTCGCTGTCCTGTGAAAACAGGCGCGTGCCGCTACGCTTCAAAGGTTCCCACACTTTTCGGTAATATGGGTTGATAAACTCTCTGATCTGCGTACCACCGATTAACGGGCCGGATTTTCCTGCCATATCCTCGTGGACATGCAACATATCGATTGTTACGTACTCGCTCACCCGCTCATATATTTTCAGCGCCGTGTCCGCAAACGTATCGAGCATATCCTTGATCATTTCGGGGCTGTCATAATATGCATAGCACAAATTTTCTTCGCCCATCAATTCACGCGGTTCATCAAACCCGCCGAGAAGCCCGCCCGGCCAGGCAGCCACGATCAAAGTACCTTCCTTCTGCGCTTTGGAGAGCGTTTTCAAACGTTCATAATCAATGCGATCTTCGCTGAATTGATACCAATGTTTGATTTTAAGCCAATCGTCTTCTGTTTTCACAACATATTCTATGGGCAAAGGTAACGATGCCGCCTTTTTACACAATTTTGACAAACGTCCTTTTGAATCGGTAAAAAGCAGTTTGTTCTCATCTTCTGAAATAACGCGCGATTCAATATGTGTGATGGCACCTGTCTGCACCGGCAAAAGCGCATACCGTACACTATCCCATCCAAACGCACGAAGACACAGTTCATCCTCTGTTGCCCCCTGTTGCTTCCATTCGTCGCGCAACATTCCCAACGGGCCAAACAGAGAAACGAACAGTTCCCCGTCTGAGTGCTTGAATGTCATATGGTCCAGATATTGTTCACGTGTCCAAATCATACGTATCCCCCATTACACATACCTGTCAGCTTACAAAGCCATTAGTATTTCCCCAGCTTGTGTGCCAATTCTGAAATCAACTTCATATTCTCGAAGGAAACGGAATTAGGAATGGAGTGGTCGGAGGCAAAAACGTAACCGCCGCCCTCTTTCATAAAGGGTGTTACTTTATATTAGTCCAAAGGTTTCATTGTGGGGAACAGGATGACGTCGCGGATGGAATCGGCGCCGGTCAACAGCATTACGCAACGGTCAATACCGATGCCAAGGCCGCCTGTGGGGGGCATACCGTATTCCAGCGCGGTGATGAAATCGTCGTCCATCATATTCGCTTCTTCGTCGCCCTTTTCGCGCATTTCTACCTGTTTCAAGAAACGCTGTTTCTGGTCAATGGGGTCGTTGAGTTCCGAGAACGCGTTGCCCATTTCGCTACGGCAGATAAACAGTTCAAAACGCTCGGTAAGGCGCGGCTCTTTCGGAGAGCGCTTTGCCAAGGGGGATACGTCTACGGGATGCATGGTGATAAAGGTCGGCTGAATGAGTTTTTCTTCCACTTTCTGGTCAAAACATTCATACAGCGCGTGACCCCACGTTTCTTCCACGCCGTCCATATCCACGCCCGCGGCTTTCGCGGCGGCAACCGCTTCTGCATCATCGGTAATCGCCATAAAGTCGATGCCGACGTATTCTTTTACCGCGTCCGCCATCGTCAAACGACGGAAATTTTCGGGGGACAGATCAATTTCTTCGCCCTGCCACACGGTTTTATAGTCGCCGAGAATTTCTTTTGCGGCGCCGCTCAACAAATCCTGGAACAGGTCCATCATATCGTTGAAATCGGCAAACGCTTCGTACAATTCCACGGTGGTGAATTCGGGATTATGTTTGGTATCCATCCCTTCATTACGGAAGATGCGACCCACTTCATACACGCGTTCCAAACCGCCGACGATAAGCCGTTTTAAGTGCAGTTCGGTTGCAATACGCATATACATATCAATGTCCAGCGTATTGTGGTGGGTGATAAACGGACGCGCCGCTGCGCCGCCTGCAATGGTGTTGAGAACGGGGGTCTCGACTTCCATATACCCGCGGTTATCCAAGAAATTGCGCAAGTATTTGACAAACTTACTCCGAATTTCAAAGTTACGGCGGGAGTCGGGGTTCATAATCAGGTCAACGTAACGCTGACGGTAGCGCAATTCTCTGTCGGTAAGACCGTGGAATTTTTCGGGCAGCGGCAACAAGGATTTGGCAAGCAGGGTGATTTTTTCGGCGTGTACCGAAATTTCACCTTTCTGGGTGCGGAACACAACGCCTTCCACGCCCATAATGTCACCGATATCCCATTTCTTAAAGCCCGCGTAATCCTCCTCGCCGACGTCGTCACGGCGCACGTACACCTGCATACGGTCGGTCTTATCCCGCAGGTCCAAGAAACTGGCTTTGCCCATAATGCGACGGGACATCATTCTGCCCGCGATACGCACGGTTTTGCCTTCCAGCGCTTCAAAGTTATCACGGATATCTATATTGTGGGTATCCGCGTCATATTTGGTGATTTCAAAGGGATCTTTGCCCGCTTCCTGCAAAGCGGCAAGTTTATCACGGCGGATCTGCAACAGTTCGGACAACTGCTCTTGGGTCATTTCCTCCGTTGTTACCTTTTCCTGTTCGCTCATTTTTTGCACTTCCTTATTTAGAGATTGCCAACACTTCGTAAGTGACTTCCGCACCGGTAGGCAGAACGATCTGCACTTTATCGCCCGCGGCGTGACCAAGCAACGCTTTGCCCACGGGAGATTCATCGGAAATGGCGCCGTTTCTGGGGTCGGCTTCGGTGCTGCCTACGATTTTATATGCACATTCTTCGCCTCTGTGATTTTTTACGGTCACTTTAGAGCCGATGTGTACGGTTTCGGTGTTGATAGCGTTTTCGTCCAGAATACGCACGTGTTTGAGCTGCATCTCGATCTCTGCAATACGGCCTTCCACGATAGCCTGTTCATTTTTCGCTTCGTCATATTCGCTGTTTTCCGAAAGGTCACCGTAACCTAACGCTGTTTTGATTTTTTCCGCCACTTCTTTGCGGCGCACGGTTTTTAAGTATTCCAGTTCCTCCTCTAACTTTTTGAGGCCTTCCTGACTCATAACGACTTCTTTAATCATAGCAATCGTTCCTTTCATCACACAAATTGTCAATCATATATTATATAGGTACAAACTTATTTTGTCAACAGCCGTTATTGACAAGTTTACGAAAAAAAGTTATGATATATACAGAATTTTTGAAAGGGGATACCGATATGAGTAAATACGCAGGAACCAAAACCGAAAAAAACCTGGAAGCCGCTTTTGCGGGCGAGTCCCAAGCAAGAAACAAATATACCTATTACGCTTCCAAGGCAAAAAAACAGGGCTTTGAACAAATCGCGGCGCTGTTTTTGAAAACCGCCGACAATGAAAAAGAACACGCAAAAATGTGGTTCAAAGAACTGCACGGCATCGGCGATACCGCCGAAAACTTAGCCGATGCGGCGGACGGCGAAAACTACGAATGGACCGATATGTATGAAGGTTTCGCAAAAGACGCCGAAGAAGAAGGCTTTATTGAGTTGGCGGCAAAATTCCGTTTGGTCGCGGCTATCGAAAAACATCATGAAGAACGCTATCGCGCGTTACTGAAAAATGTGGAAACCGCCGCGGTGTTTGAAAAATCCGAGGTAAAAGTGTGGGAATGCCGCAACTGCGGTCACCTTATCGTGGGTACCAAAGCCCCCGAACTGTGCCCCACCTGTGCGCATCCGCAGAGTTACTTCGAAGTACACGCAGAAAATTATTAAACCCGTTCACAAACAACAAAACAGAGAAGATGTATCCCAAGCGGTACATTCTCTCTTGTTTTTTGTGTAAAATTGTATGGTTTTGTACGCCCCTACGGTAACATTTGTCGTGCGTGCGCCAACATCCCCTACATTTTTTCGGCCAGCTTTTCCGCCAGCACGGCAACACCGCGCAACAGACGCACCGAAAGCCGCGCGGGTGCAGGCGTTAGCGGGGCGGTCACTTGTTGCTCTTCTGCTACCGCCAATGTCACCGTGTTACCGTTTGCATCGGTGACTATCAGCTGTCCGTTTTGCAATTTATACGATGCGGTAGGGGCGTGATCACCCTTGGCGACACGACGGGAATTATATCCCACCGTAAACAACCCGACACCTAACCCCAACACACATAACGTCACCGCAAACGCGGTGAAAAACGCCGACACTTTTCGCATAGCATCACCTTTTTAACAGTTTTGCTATAGTATTGCCCAAAAGGGTGGCAGAATATGCCGCTTCCTGCACGGTATTGACATCGGTGCCCACTTCTACCAACAAATAGCCGGTTGACAGGTGCTGATTATACCGCGAGCCGACCAGATACAGCGGGCGCATCAGGTCGGGGTGCGCGGTTTGTAACGATTTTTGCAACTGTAACGCGAAATGAAAATTCTCCTGCCATTTTGGGTGGGGAAGCGCATTGGTACTCACCACACCCGCGATGATCATCATCTGCGCCGCCGGTTTACCGTCGATCTTAGCGGTGGGTTTTACGTGGGTGTCATCCTTGGGAATAACGGCATCGCGGTGCAGATCCAACACCACCTTAACGGTGGGATATTTTTTTAAAAGCGCTTTAACGGTGGCTTCCGAACGGCTGTATGCACCCGTGTACTGCGGATTGTCGTGTACGGTGGTATCGTGGATAGTGACAATGCCTTGCTTTTCCAGCGCCGCCTTTAGCGCTTCGCCTGCCGCGCATACGTTACGTTTTGTATCAAAGGTACGCTCGATATCCGCGGCATTGTAAAATCCTGCGTCGTAGGTGAGATACCCTTCCGTGGTGTGGGTATGCACAATAAGCACCTGCGGGTCTTTGGTGTTTTTCAGAACCAATTTCGTGCCTGCGGCAATTTCTTTTTTCAGGTCAAACGCTTTACCGCTGCGATTACGCACCGAAACGCCGTTCACCGTTTCGCCGCCGCCCGCCATATTTTGCAAAAGCACCGTCCCCGCCGCAGGCAGTTTTGTGGGGGTGGTAACAGGGGCGATCGCTTGCACCGCGGTGGTAGGCGCGGTGGTGGGCAGGGTCGTGGGTACTGTAGTGGCGGTGGTGGTTAAAGCGGCGGATACGCGTTCGCCCACGATAGCGGCGCCGTTTAACGGCTCGCTCAAGGACGCCGCTAAAAACGCGGCGTCTTTACCGAACTGTAAAAACCCTTGCGCAGACACTTGTCCGCATAAAAATACTGTCAGCACCGCCGCTAACACCCATGCCAAACTTTTTACCAACCGCCGCATCGCTTTCGCACCGCCTTTCTCACCATATATATGTGATGCGGCGGGGAAATATGTGTTTGCAAACGGTAAAAAGTATGGTATGATACTGGTATATCGGCAAGAAAGGCGGCTTTTTTATGCAATTTGATACCATAGCGGCACTCTCCACGCCTGCCGCTCCTGCGGGACTGGGTGTGATCCGCGTTTCAGGTGAAAACGCGTGTGCAATCACCGCAACCGTGTTCCGCGCCGCAAAAGATATACGGACAATGGACGGGTATACCGCCGCGTTCGGTCACGTGTTTGACGCAGACGGCGATATTGACGAATGTGTGGCGCTGGTTTTTCGCGCACCGCACAGTTATACGGGAGAAGATACGGTAGAACTTTCCTGCCATGGCGGCGTGTATTTACTGCGCCGCGTACTCCGCGCGCTGTATGCGGCAGGTGCGCGCCCCGCCGAAGCGGGCGAATTTACCCGCCGCGCGTTTTTAAACGGAAAAATGGATTTGACAGGCGCCGAAGCGGTGATGGATCTGATTGCCGCTGACGGCAAACTGGCGGCGCGTACCGCCCTGCATGCCCGCAGCGGCGGCACCTTTCGCGCGTTACAAGGGGTAAAGGACATGTTGTTGGGGCTGGCGGCACAGTTTACCGCATTTATCGATTATCCCGACGAAGATATCCCCGATCTATCCGAAAATCAGTTGAAAACCACCTTAACCACCGCCGCAGACACCCTGCGCGACCTGCTTGCCACCTTTGACGCGGGTAAAGTCCTGCGTGAAGGGGTGGATACCGCTATCGTGGGCAGTCCCAACGTGGGAAAATCTACATTGATGAACGCGCTTGCCGGATGCGAACGCAGTATCGTAACCGATGTAGCGGGGACTACCCGTGACATTGTGGAAGAGACGGTACGTTTGGGTGAAGTGACCTTAAAACTGTCGGACACGGCGGGTATCCGCGAGACGGGCGACACGGTGGAAGCTATCGGCGTTGAAAAGGCCAAACAGCGTCTTTTGGATGCGGCATTGGTGCTGGCGGTGTTTGACGGCGGTGCGAAACTGCGCGACGCAGACCGCGCCCTGATACGGGACCTGCAGGATACACCTGCCGTCGCCATTATCAACAAAGCGGATACGGCACAAAACA
>JAZPXM010000119.1:0-19593 GCA_045543675.1 Acutalibacteraceae bacterium | reverse complement strand
AGCAACGGTAACGTCGATCTTACCGGAACCGTCTTTGTCTTCGGTGGCATCCGCAACAGTAGGAGCGGTTACGTATACACCGGCACCGAATTTCAGCGTTTGCGCGCCGCAACCGACAAACAAAACCGACATAAGCATAACGAGAGATACAACCAAAATTAAGCCTTTTTTCATAAGAACATCTCCTTTGCCATTTTTTAGAGTTCAAGCACATTTTACTATATGCATAGAATTCGTGTCAATACATTTGTCAAAAAAATAACAACTTTTCGGGGATCTTACGAATGAGTGCTGCACCGCACAGACCAATCAGCACACCTGCGACAGTACCCGTAACGGTCAGCACCACCAGATAGTATCCTAACTGGGTGGTATCCAACAGCAACATCGCCATTAAAATCTGTCCGATATTATGTGTAACGCCGCCCGCAACACTAACCCCTACCGCAGATAAGAACCCTAAGCGGCGCAGTAACAGCATAACGAGCAAACTGAGCGCACCGCCCGCCAAACTGTACAGCAACGCCATACCGTTGCCAAACAGCACGCTGACAAGCAAGATCCGCAGTAAAGAAACGACAGCGGCCGGAATAGCGCCGCGACGATACAGTAAAAACACAATGATAATATTCGGTAGACCCATTTTAATGCCGGGTACTGCAGGGAAAAGCGGCGGCAACACCGCTTCTACATACGCCAAGACCAGTGCCAAAGCAGTACACAACCCCATAAAGGCAACCGCTTTCGTTTTGTTTTTCACAGTTGCTCTCCTTATATGATGACATCCGGTGTTTCCGTCTCATGAACGGTGGTGACCGTTACGACCACACGGTTAGGCAAACACACAATGCTTTCACCGTCACGAAAAATCGGGCGGTGTGCCACACAAATGCCGTCAGGGCAGGTGGCCGTTTCCATAAACGCCTTACCGTCACGGATAACCAGACGGTTACAGTGTTCCCCGTTTTTTCCCGTATACAAATCTTTGGTCATATTTTCGGTAAGCGTATATTCCGCATACAACTTACCGTCAACCGTCACCGTTACCGTATTCCCGCTATTACGAAAAACAAACAGGTATATACAACCAATTGCCGCAACCAATAACAGCACGGCAATCAGTATACTATCGTTTCGCAGAAACCGTTTTTTTGTATTTATCTGAGCGGTCATAGTGCAAACTCTTCGGACAGGTCAGGGAAAAACACTTTTTTCAGACAACCCGTCGGGCACTGTTCCCAACACAAGTTACAACGCGTACATTTTGCGTAATCAACAACAGCCAGATTATCCACAACGGCAATGGCACCGTTAGGACAGTTCTTTTCACACTTTTTGCACGCGATACACGCATTTTTACAAACCTTTCGCGCATCGGCACCTTTTTGCTTATTGTTACACATAACAACCACCGAAGTCTCCTGCGGTATCATGGAAATGATACCCTTAGGACAGGTGCGCACGCACAAGGTACAACCAAGGCAACGAGACGTATCCACGTGGGCAATACCATCTTTCATACAAATCGCATTGGCAGGACACGCCGCCGCGCAATCGCCGAAGCCCAAGCATCCGAAACTGCACGCTTTCGCACCGCCATACACGGCAGAAGCGGCAGTACAGGTTTGTACGCCTTCGTATATTGCCACGCGCGAAGTAGCTTCACAATGACCGTTACAGCCCACGAATGCTACCATATCCACAAACGGTTCGGGTTCCACGCCCAGCAATTCACTCAGATAATCGGTAACGCCTTGCGCACCGGGCACACACAGATTCGGCTTTGCACTGCCTTCTGCCAACGCCACAGCGTAGTCGTCACAACCTTTATATCCGCAAGCACCGCAGTTAATGCCCGGCAACGCTTCGCGGATGGTCCGTTTTAACGGATTTTCCTCTACTGAGAAGAAATGAGAGAATACCAACAACAAAACGCCCGCCAGTACAGCAACTGCAAGCATTACAAGAAATGCAATTAAAACACCCATAGTCGGCACCTCCTATTACGCAAAGATGTTTTCAACAATACCGCTAAAGCCCATAAACGCCAACGAAATGAAGGAAGCGGCAATCAATGTCACAGCCAAGCCGCGGAACGGTTTGGGTACTCTGCTGTCGTCAATACGAGAACGAATTCCCGAGAACAATACCATAGCGAGCAAGAAGCCCAGACCGCAACCCAAGGAACTTACCATAGACTCTACAAAGTTATAACCATCGTTAATATTATTGATGGTCACACCCAGCACCGCACAGTTGGTGGTGATAAGCGGCAAATACACGCCGAGACCTTTATACAAAGACGGCGACATTTTCTTTAAGAACGATTCCAGCATCTGCACCAATGTCGCTATAATCAAAATAAACGCAATGTTCTGCAGATAGCCAAGGCCCAACGTATTCAGCACAAAATACTGAATAGGCCATGTCACCGCCGTTGCGATCAGCATAACAACGGTAACAGCAACGCCCATACCCACTGCCTGATTCAGCTTTTTGGAAACGCCCAAGAACGGACAAATACCTAAAAAGCGGCTGAGTACGTAGTTATCCACCAGCACGGAGGAAAGCAGGATGACAATCAACGTTTTGAACATATCCATTAACTTTCAGCTCCTTTCTCAGCGCAGTCGGCTTTGTGGCAGAAACCCGCATTCGGGCAACCCTCACAGGAAAAAGAGTGTTTGGCAGGCGCTTTTCCGTGTGTGATCACGTAAACCAAAGCAATCAACAAGCCAAATACCAAAAGACCGCCGGGGGCTTTGGTCAAAAACTCGATTTTATACGCTTCCATAAAAGGAATAGCGATACCGGCAAAAGAGGCGGCGCCAAACACTTCACGCACAGTCGCCATCGCACACAAGGCCAGCGTAAAACCAATACCCATACCGATACCGTCCAACGCAGAATGTGCCACAGTGTTGCGGTTGGCAAACATTTCGGCGCGACCCAAAATGATGCAGTTCACGGTTATCAAGTCGAGATACACACCCAATGATTCGTACAAACTCGGTAAAAAGCCCTGCACCAGCATCTTAACAATGGTAACAAACCCTGCAATAATAACGATATAGCACGGGATACGCATCGTTTCGGGAATCACTTTGCGTAACAACGAGATAAACACGTTGGAACACAGCAACACGACCAAGGCGGCAATACCCATACCGAAAGCACCGTTTACGGTGTTGGTGGTTGCCAAAGTAGGACAGGTGCCGAGAACGAGTACCAACACAGGATTTTCTTTGATAATACCGTTAGTCAGAACGGACAAAGGTGTTTTCTTTTTCATTATCGGCCACCTCCATTCAACGTTTTTACTGCCGTAAAGGCACGCTCAATTGCTTGTTTATATCCATTGGTCGTAAGCGTTGCACCGCTGATTGCGTCAATTTCGGTGTAATCTGCTTCGGTTTTACCCACAAACTGACCGTAAAAACTCTCTTTGGCACACGCATCGCCCAAACCGTCGGTTTCGGCCTCGGATACGGTGAGACAATCCAGAATTTTGCCGTCTTTCGTCATAGCCACACGCACAATGATATATTCGTTGGAAGCGGGATGATATTCATCCCCGCCTTTAATACCGTAACCGGCACCCTTCGTTTCCACAACGTAGTTGCCCGTAGCGGTCTTTTTCGCAGAAACCACATATTTTTGCAGGTCAGGGTATTTGGAAAGGTCAATATCCGTGAAAGCGGTCGCTTTAATGCGGGAAACGGCATCTTTTAACGTCGCATCTTCCGTTCCCGTGCCATCCGCTGCCACACCGATAAATTCTTCGCCTTTCACAAAGACGTAACCCGCACCGTTTTCAGCGACGTAAATGGCATCAAAGCCCTCTATCGCTTCCACACGGAACAGTTTTTCAAATTTCTTTTCGCCCGCAGGCAACGCGGCATCCAGATTATCCGCTAAAATTTCTTCTTCGCTGCGGATATCCACCGAGCCGCCGCCCAAAATGATAGCCGCATTCAACGCATCTTTCACCGCATTTTTATAGGCTTCAGTCGTTTTGGTGGCACCGCCGATAATATCCACCGCATCCACGGCGGCAGCGTCTTTATCTTTGAAATTCTCGCCATAGGTCTTTTCCTTGCCGAGCGTTTCATTGGAAGACAAGCAAACAGCACCCGTTACAAAGCCGTCGGTTTTTACGCCGCACATAATGACCATATCGCTACCGTAACCCGCGGTAACCAATTTGATAACGTAACCCAAGCCGGCAGTTTCTTTGTGCACTTCCGTCACGGTTGCGGGTAACGTATAACTGCTGATGTCCATTGTCTCAAACCCTTTGCCCTCGGACATCACTTCCAATAACGCTTTATTGGCAGACGCTTGTTGATTCTTTTCAATAATAGGCGCGGTGATCGCGTTGGTGGCCGCTAACAACACAGTGATTACCACACAAATAGAAACAAAAACAGAAAGGTTTTTCAGATTCGTTTTCATGGTTGGCTACCTCCTGCGAACACCTTATATCTGGTCCAACGGACAATATAGGGGGTGAGAATATTCATAAACAGGATGGCGAAAGATACGCCTTCGGGGTAAATGCCGAAATAGCGGATAAGGCACGTAAGTAGGCCGCAACCAAGGCCGAAAATCGCCTTGCCCCATGCGGTAGGCGGCGAAGTGGTATAGTCGGTCGCCATATAGAAAGCGCCGATGCACACACCGCCGGACATTACCATAGATACCGCGCGAACAGCGTCAAAGCCTTCCATAAAGAACGAGAAAACAAATACCGTCGCCATAAACACCACGGGGATCTGCCAGGTGATCACGCGACGCACTAACAGATACAAGCCGCCCAGCAACAATGCCGCCGTACACGTTTCACCGATAGCGCCGCCGTAATTGCCGAGAAACAACGTCAGCAAAGACGGCAGTTGTTCCGCAGACAGCGGCGTAGCACCTGCCACCGCGTCCACGGGGAACGCAGGCTGTGCCAAGGCACCAAACGCCACCAACATAAATACACGGGCGGTCATAGCAGGGTTTACTAAGTTCAGACCAATACCGCCAAACAAGCATTTTACAACAACGATAGCGAACAGTGAGCCGACAACACACTGCCAGATCGGTACATTCACGGGCAGGTTCAGCGCTAACAGCATACCTGTCACCGCGGCAGACAGGTCGCCGACCGTCTGGTAATCTTTTTTAGTAATAACATTAAACAGGGCTTCAAATGCCACACAACTCACAATACAAACGGCAACCACCAACAACGAACGCCAACCGAAAATCAGCGTACCTGCTACGGTGGCGGGCAACAACGCAATCAACACGTCGCGCATAATACCCGCCGTGGAACGACCGCTGTGAATATGCGGAGAAACCATTACTTTCGTCAAAGCACTCATGCGTTTTCCGCCTCCTTTTTCCGTTCTTCTTTCAGCAACTGTTTACTAAGTTTATTCATCTGCACCAACGGACGGTTGGCAGGACACACAAAACTGCAACAACCGCATTCCATACAGCTTTCTACCGACAACGCTTTTAACGCCGCAGTATCTTTTTTACCGTATGCTTCCGCAATGCTGATAGGCGCCAGACCAAACGGACAGGTATTCACGCAACCGCCGCAACGGATACACGCAGTCGTTTTAGGCAACCACGCTTCTTTTGCGGTCAACGCCAAAACCGCATTCGTGTTCTTGAGCACCGATGCCTGCGTATCAGGCACGGTAATGCCCATCATCGGGCCGCCGTAAATAATTTTTGCCGGTTCGGCTTTTAACCCGCCGCAAAAATCAAATACCGTTTGCAACGACGTACCGATAGGCACAATTACATTCTGACGGTTGGTCACCGTGCCGCCGTCTACCGATACACATTTCTCCACAAGCGGCATACCCGTTTTCAAATAGGCGCCGATGGAAGCCAACGTGGTACAGTTGATAACCACACAACCAACATCGATCGGCAGTTGGTTAACAGCGATCTTACGACCGGTGGTGTGGTACACCAGCACCTTTTCCCCACCCTGCGGATACACCGACGGTAACACCTTAATTTCGGTGGCACATTCGGTTGCCGCCATATTCTGCATCACGGTGACCGCTTTTTTATTGTTGTTTTCAATAGCGATCACTATCTTTTTGATACCCAAAAACCGATGCAACACCGTTAACGCATAAGACATATCGTCCGAACGGGTCATCATGGTCACCGTATCGCTGGTCACGTACGGCTCACACTCCGCACCATTGACGATCAGATATTCAAACTGTTTTGGGTCTACGTCCAATTTGACGTGGGTCGGGAAACCCGCCCCGCCAAGGCCGACGATGCCGCTTGCCTTTAAAGCATTTATCAAATCTTCTCGGCTGTTTACCTTGGGCGGCGCAATATGCTCGTCTACCGCCATCAGTCCGTCCGACTCGATAACCACGGCCGTCGTGACCGTACCGCTGGTAAGTGTGTAATCGACAAGTTTTGTTACCTTGCCCGAAACGCTGGCGTGAACGTCAGCAGAAATTCTGCCATCTGCTTCACCGATTTTAGTGCCTACTTTCACCAAATCTCCCACCTTTACCGTAGGTATGGCGGGCTTACCGATGTGCATAGACAGCGGTATGGTCACCGTTTGCGGCGCATCCATACGCACCGTCGGCTTTCTTTTGGTGTGTTTTCTGTGGGGCGTGCGTATACCACGAAGATAAGAAGCCATAGTAATACACCTTTCTTGGTTGTTTTTTAGGAAAATCAGCCGCAAAATGCAGCCATTCTATCCTTATAATTTTAAGCGAAATACAAAGCAATGTCAAGTGTAAATCTTTCCGCTTTTCGCCTTGAAATACCACCATTTTTTGACAAATATTTAACAAACAAAAAATCCCCTATCCGGGGATTTTTTGTGATTTGTTTTTTCGTAAGCGACATATGATAAAAATGCCGAGCAACGGGAACAGCATACCGCACAAAAGGCCGATTTTCATACCCAATTGTTCGGGCGAAAGCGACCACGCTACAGCCAGATTTTGCATAACGGGGGATGCTATCACCGTATCTGCAACCACACCGACAAGCTGGGGACCTATCGCCGCGCCGAAATCGCCGCCCGCCGCCATAATCGCGTAAATAAATACGCCACCCTGCGGAAAACGATCAGATGCGACCACCAAACTACCCGGCCACAGCATAGATGCACAAAAACCCGTAAAGGCGCAGGTAAACAACCCAATCAGCGGTATCGTTGTAAGCGCTGTCACCAAATAACACAGCGATGCACCGCACACGCCCAACAATAAAACCCGCTCAATGTGTTTACCTTTTTTGGCATACAGCGTTCTGCCGATCCCCATCATTACCGCAAACAGCGCAACACCGCCAAGGTCGCCCCAAATTTTCGGGATACGGAGTGCTTGTTCCAAGTATCCTGAGCACCATTGCGCCATTGTACATTCCGTGGCACCACCGGCAAAAATTGCCGCCACACACAACCAGATACCTTTATTCTTCAATAAATGCAAAGCACCCGATACCCGTTCAGGCGTCTGCATTGCAGGAATCTGCGCGCCCGCAAACAACAGGAGCGACATAAGCGGCACCAACATAAACAACAGCGCCAATATAAACCAGTTTTTGCCGCCGAACAACAGCAAAAATACCGTGCTTACCACGATAACCCCTACGGTTCCCCATGCGTACACCGCGTGCAATTTACTCATTTCGTGTTCAGGGTCTTCAGCAGGCAAAGCGGCAATCACGGGACTTATCAGCACTTCCGCAAGCCCCGTAGCCGCCGAAAAAACCACCGTACCGCACAGCAAGCCGACATACGCATATTGCGGCAACAGCACGGGAATCAATGCATACAGCAAAAACCCTGCCAGCGATATCACCGGAATACATTTTACGGTTTTTGCAATATTGAATTTATAGGAAAAGAAAGAGAATACCAAGTCGACACCCAGCTGTGTGACAAAGTTTATCAGTACTAACAATCCCAACAAAGAAAACGAGATGCCGTACAGCGAGCGGAATGTCAGAAATAGGACAGGTGACAGATTTCCCACCACCGCCATTGTGATATTTGCGCTGTAGCAAGCATATTGTACCCGTTTGATTTTTGCAGTATCCATACGTATCACCCAAAAGCGGCCACCCATTTTTATGGGTGGCTGCGGATATTTACAAATCTATTTTTTCGCCTTTTTTCATACGGTCACGGTATTCCGCAGTCGCGCAGAAGATCACGTCACCCGAAGAGTTGATTGCTGTTTCCAGCGAATCTTGCACCACACCGATGATAAATCCGACTGCCACCACCTGCATCGCCACGTCCTGCCCAACGCCGAGCAAAGAACATGCCATCGGGATCAGTAACAGCGAGCCGCCTGCAACGCCCGATGCACCGCAAGCGCCGAGCGTAGCGACAAAGCTCAGCAAGATTGCCAACAGAATGTTGACGTTAATGCCCTGCGAAAATGCGGCGGACAAAGATAACACCGTAATGGTGATAGCGGCGCCGTCCATATTGATGGTAGCGCCAAGCGGGATAGCTACCGAATAGTACTCTTTATCCAATCCGAGTTTTTCGCACAGTTTCATATTCACAGGGATATTAGCCGCCGAACTTCTGGTAAAGAACGCGGTAACGCCCGATTCTTTAAAGCATTTGAATACTAAGGGGTACGGATTGCGTTTGAGCGTTATTGCTACGACCAACGGATCTACGATAAGCGCCACCGCCAGCATACAGCCAACCAACAGTAACAGCACTTTGCCGTAGTCGGTAAAGATTTCCAGACCGTACTCGTCCACCGAAGAATAGACAAGACCTAAAATACCAAAAGGCGCCAACTGAATGACCCATGCCACCGCTTTGGAAACGCCTGCAGAAAGGTCATTAAGCATAGATTTCGTGGTGTCGCCTGCGGCACGCAAAGCAAGGCCCAAAATCACCGCCCAGGTCAAGATGCCCGTATAATTACCGTTCATAATGGCGGTCACGGGATTGGTAACCATATTGGAAAGCAAGGTGTTAAATACTTCACCAAGCCCCGTAGGCGCCGACTGCTCTACTGCGTCGCCCAGCGGAATGGTGACTTTAAACAAGAAACTACCTATAACGGCAACCGCCGCCGCAAGAAACGTGCTAAGCATATACAAAACTATAACCGTTTTAAATCTGCCGCCGATACCTTTACCTGCACTTGCCAGCGATGCAATCACCAATACGAACACCAAAATCGGTGCAATTGCTTTCAACGCACCGACAAAAACATTGCCAAAAACGGCAACAAATGCCGCTTGCGGCACAAAAAGACCTAACACAATGCCGATTACCAACCCGATTGCTATACGTAAAATCAGCGGTGTGTCGGTGTAAAACGAAAATACTTTTTTCATAATAACTCCTTTATGTTTTTATTGTATACAGTATAACAGAACAAACACCGCTTGTAAATCTTTTTAAAGATGTTTTTTGTTGTCAACCGCGAAAATGTATGATACAATAGCAGGCAAGTGTTATCACAAAGGAGTTTCTGTATGTTTTTTCGCTTTATAAGACAATATTGGGTGCCGATCGTATCGGTGTTGTTAGCGGCGGCAACCGTGATCACCACCATTGCGCTCGTCAGCCGCTCGACCGACACCGAAGACGTGCCGACCGTACAAACGGCAACGACCACCATCACCACGGTTACCACTACCGATACTACCGCCACCACTACCGGCACTACCACAACCACGACTAAAAAAACCACCACGCGTAAAACCACGAAACGAACCACACACCGCACGGTGGCGCCACCGCCTATCGTTGTAGAGCCGGATAACGTCACCGATGACACCGTGCAAAAGCCGGATGATTCGGTGTCCAAGCCCGCCGCCCCCAACGGCGTGACCATCGATCACGTAAAATATCAGTTTGGCGGTGCGGGCAATCTGATCGGCATTGACGTAGCACGGCACCAAGGCACCATCGACTGGAAAAAAGTAAAAGCGGCAGGGATATCTTTTGCAATCATCCGTTGCGGTTACCGCACCACGGTAGGCGGCGAAGTATACGCCGACGCTCACTTTAAAACCAATATTGAAGGGGCTTTAGAAGCGGGTATTCCCGTGGGTATTTATTTCTTCTCTGCCGCCAAGAACGAAACCGAGGCGTTGGAAGAAGCGGCATTTGTTGTCGAAATACTAAAGCCGTACAAAGAGCAGATTTCCTGGCCTGTGGCATACGACTTTGAGATTTTCGATTATGACCGTTTAAAAGGGGTGGACTATACCACCGTCAGTAACAACGCTTTAGCGTTTATGGATGTCATAGCTGACAACGGATACACCCCTATATTATACAGCAGTCGCAATATGTTACGGGATTGCTTTGAAACCGCGCGTTTATCGAAATACCGCGTATGGATGGCACAGTATGTAAATACGTTAGACCAGAAAAAATACCCGGGAGATCACGCGATGTGGCAATGCGCCAGTGACGGACGGGTAGACGGTATCGACGGTGACGTTGACCTGAATATTGCGTACCGTGATTTGGGCAATACGCCGTCCCCCGTATTGCCCGACCCCGACCCTACCGCTTTCCCTACTGATTTTACGGGTTTCTCCTTCAAAACGGTATGTGAAGAAGTGAAAGTTAAAAAAGCAATCGGCCTGCGTATTGCACCGTTCAGTGACCGTCCGAACATCTGGACCACCGCCAAAAAGGACCAACTTTTCGTCCGTACGGGTATTGACGAGAAGAACGGTTGGTCGCGGTTACACGCAGACGGTGTTACCGTATACGTTAAAACCGACCAACTGACCTTTATGCGCACCACCGTAACTACCACTACTACCGTACCGACCACAACCACCCTGCCTACCACCGAAAGTACAACAACACCCACCACAACAGAGCATACAGAAAGCACATAAGAAACAGCGGCGATCTTGTCAAAAATCGCCGCTGTTTTTTGTGTAATTTCACCGCTTTTTCTCGACGATAAACCCTTTACATACGAATAGCAAGGGTATATAATGAACTTGTAGCAGGTCATTGGAACGGCTATAAATTTTTAAGGAGGGATTTATGTGAAATCCGGAAAATTTTTGGCAGCATTACTGGTGTGCATCGCGATTTTTGTGTGCGCATTCTCGGTATCTGCCGCACCGACCGGCGATTTTGAAGGCTTTAACGGTTGGTGGTACGAAAGTACAGACGAAGAATACTATTATTACGAAAACGGTATTCTCATTACCGACAAGTGGGTAACCGATACACAGGGAACCTACTACGTCGGTGCTGCCGGGTACCGATACCGTGACGGCATTCATACCGTCGGCGATAAGCAGTATGCTTTCCTGGAGGACGGCGAATTGTGCAAAGATGCCGTCATTTTTTACAGCACCTGGGACGAAGAAACAGGCGACTACTCCAACACGTTCTACGGCGTGGATGAAAACGGTGTTATCATCAAAAACCGTTGGGCAAAACCCGCATATGCATACTATTATGCCTCTAATAATACGAAATGGTACTATTTCGGCGCGGACGGTGTTGCCTATAAAGGTGTTCAAAAAGTAGGTGACAAATACTATTTATTTGACACCTATGATGCCTCCTTGCTCTATGAAGGCCCCGCATACCTATGGGACGAAGAAAACCAAGAGGGGTGTTACTACTATGCGCTGGGCGCGGCATACGGCGACGGTGCTTTAGCGCAGAACAAATGGTTAAAAGACGAAGAAGGCGACTGGACGTATTATGACAGTTCCTGCAAGCGTGTAAACAGCAAAACCGCTTGGATCAACGGCAAACTGTATGCTTTTGATGAGAACGGCAAAATGTATGCCGACGGTCTTTACGAACTGTATGACTATCAAGAAGAAACGTGGTCGTATTATTACGCATCAGCGGACGGTTCTTTGGTCGTCAACCGCTGGATAGAATATGCCAGACCCGAAGAGGAAGAAAAGTCTTGGTATTATTTGGGAACAGACGGCAAAGCATACTGTGACGGCGCTTACAAGGTCGGCAATGCGTATTATTATTTCTACAGCGACGCCAGAATGGCCGCAAACGACGAAATCTACACGGATGAATGGAGCGATGAGTTAGGAACGTGGTTAAACGTCGGCACGTACCGTGCACGCGCAAACGGCACCTTGTACATTAACACGTGGTTCCAAGAAGACGGCAACACATACTATTACGGGGCAGACGGCAAAGGCGCTGTCGGCATTACTACCATCAGCGGCAAGAAGTACGCTTTTAATGAATACGGCCGTATGCTCAAGGACGAAGTCTGTTCCATCTATCTGAACGGCACATATACGCACCTTATTGCCACCGCTGACGGTGTGCCTTATGAAGCGCTTAACAACAAATGGACTAAGGTAAGCGGCAAATGGTATTATGTGCAGGACAACCTATTCTGTGTTGGTGATCTTTTTGAAATCGGCGGCAAGCGCTATGCGTTCTCCCACGCAGGGCAGATGTACGAAAACGAACTGTTCGATATGTCGCTGTATGATCAGGACGGCAACTATATCGGTTGGTTTACATTCTTTGCCAAAGCAGACGGCGTGCTTGCGCAAAACGAAGTGATCACCACCACCCGTTACGGCGATACCGTTACCTATCTCTTCGGTGAAGACAGCCGTATCCCCGACGTATACGGCATCTACGACTTTAACGGTACATACTACTATCTGCAAGGCAGCAGCGAGCCCGTCCTTTGCAGAGAACTTATGCAACTGGAAGACGGTGTTTACGCATTTGCCGCAGACGGCAAAGGTGTAAAACTGGGTAACGGTTGGTACCATAATACGTTAAGTGAATACGAAGACGAAGGGCAATGGATGTTTGTATGGAATGACGTTCTGTTTACTGACGGCATCCACACGGTCGGCGATAAAAAGTATGCTTTCGACTATGAAGGTGCTTTGATAACCGATGAAATCTATTACAACGAAGAAAGCGGCGGTTTTCTGCTACTGACCGCTATGAACGACAAAGGCCAGGGCGGTTTCGTTTGTGAAGAAACCAACGTATGGAAAACGGTTGACGGTCATCACGTATATCTGAACGAAAACGCCGTCTTACACCAGGGGTGGTTATTCGATAAATACTTTATGACGCCGTATATGACCTATTGCGGTTATACGGCAGATGAAAACGGCTATGTGTACGTCTTTAATACCGCCGGTCAGTCTCAGAAAGTCACCACCACCGGTTTCCTGTCGGTTTACGGTGATACCTGCTACGTGGAAAACGGTAAACTCGTTATGAATGCTTGGAGAAAGCTTCAAAGCAGTTGGTACTACTTCGGCGAAAGCGGCGAAATGTACACAAATATGTCCGCAACGATCGGCGACGTTTTATACGCCTTTGATCACAACGGCAAAATGTGCGACAACGGTTGGTTCCGCGGCTTAAACGGCGAATGGTATTGGGCGGCCAAGAGCGGCGCACTGTACACCGGCAAAGATTCCGCGGGATACGTGTTTGCCCAAGACGGTGCTCTGGTTGTGGACAACGTTTATGAAATAGACGGTGTATGGTACATCACCAACAAAGACGGTAAATCTGTCGGTTCTTTCAATAAAGCGGGCTGGAACAAGGTTAATAATAACTGGTATTACGTGCAGACCTATTCCGGTGAAACAGAAACGTTGTATGAAGTAATGAAAGGTGGGTACCGCACCGCTGACGGTCGTTTCTACGCCTTTGAAAACAACGGTAAAATGCTGACAAACTGTTTCTATGAAGAAGGCCGCTATTATCTGGGCGGCGACGGTGCCGTACAAAGGTGGTTTAAGGTAGGCGGATACTGGTATTACGGTGACCCCGAAGACTACGGTTATCTCTACAATGACGGTATTTACACTATCAACGAAAAAGAGTATTTGTTTGACAACACAGGCAAACTGTTACAAAGCGTTACCGTGTACTCTTGGGAACGTGACGCCATGGTTACCACCGACAGCGAAGGTATCATCGTAAAAGAAAACCCTGTAAACGGTTGGGTGTACCATGTAGATACCCGTTGGGGCAACGGCAATGCATATTATTACGTAAACGGCTCTGCCTATAACGGCTGGCTGGGCAACTACTATATCCAATACGGCACAATGCTTATTGACGATTTTGTTTATGACGAAAAAGCCAACGTTTACTACTACGTCAATAAAAAAGGTGTTAAACAAGGCACCGGTTGGTATGAACGCTGGGATGATTATTGGATGTACATCCGTTCTGACGGTACTGTGGTATATGATGATTGGCTGAAGATCGGCACGAAATGGTACTATTTCGACGAATATCAGATGGCATCCGGCGATTCCTATAAAATCGACGGTGTATGGCACTCGTTTGATGACAACGGCGTATGGTTAGGCAAAACGAAAGATACTACGCCCGACTGCACCGGCAAAGCGGACGGTTGGTTTAAATACAACGGCGAATGGTATTTTGCCATGGCAGGCAAAGTTGCTACCGACAGAGACCTGTACAGCAACGGCAAATGGTACCACTTGGATTACCAAGGCTGTATGATAGCCGACACCTTCTGGTATAATCCCTATGCGAAAGACGAATCGTTCCGTTACTTTACTGCTGACGGCAGTATGGCAACCTATAAAGGTTGGCAGCGTATCAAGGGTTATTGGGTATACTTTGATAACGCAAACAGCGTAAGGTTGGGTTGGCTCAACGTAGGCGGCAAAACCTATTACCAGGGCATTTTTGCTGATGAAAACGGTTCTTACAGAACGTTTAACATCGGTATTCTCACGGGTTATCAGGTAATCGATGACGTCTTATATCAGTTTAACAGCGACGGCGCGTTGGTGAAAACCATCACCACCAAAGGTTGGTACAAAGGCGGTTCCGATTGGTATTATATTGAAGCTGACGGTTTCGTAGCACGCAACGAAAGTGCGTACAAGATCGGTAACGCATACTACGCTTTTGACGGTGACGGCAAGATGGTTGCTAACGACGTGTATGACGGGCATTATTACAATGCAAGCGGTGCAATGGTTACCAAAGCCGGCTGGTATCAAATAGGCAAGAAATGGATCTACGTTATGGACGGCGGCATCGTCGCACAAAACGGTGTATTGCGTATCGGCAACAAAGATTACTACTTCTCCGACAGCTACTGGCTCGGATAATATTACCTGCCGAAAAAAACACCGTGTGTTCATATGAACACACGGTGTTTTTCTATATATCCGCAAGTTTTCAATTGATTTTTAAGACTATATATAGTACAATACTATATAATACTTTTGCGGTGGTGTTGCTATGAGAAAAATCATTAAAATCTTTCTTGCTTCTTCTTTGGTGGAATTGAAAGCCGAACGCCTGGAGCTCGAAAATTTTATCCGTAACGTCAGTGACCGTTGCGAAGAAAAATATGATATCAAAATACAACCCCTGCTGTGCGAAAACTTTGATCCTGCTATGGCCAACGGCCGTAAGCAGGAAGAATACAATGCCTTAATTCGCGGTTGTGACGTTTGCTTCTTTATTTTCTTTACCAAAGCCGGCGCGTACACCGTCGAAGAATTTAAAGTGGCGTACGAGCAGTTTTCACAAACCAAAAAGCCGACAATCTATACCTACTTTAAAGAATTGGACGCCCAAACCGCCGAGCAAAGCCTTCTGGATTTTATGGATATGTTGGACAAAACGCTCGGGCACTATTATAACAGCTTCTCACATTTAGATACACTCAAATGCCGCGTTTTGCAGTATATTTTCTTGTCCGAAATGGATTTTGTGTGTATCGACACAAAGGAAAACACCTGCTTCGTGGACGGCGAAGCGATGCTTTGTCTGGATAATGTCGCCGAATTCCAAAATAATAAGCCGTTACAAGACATACTTACAGAATTAGAACAAGCAGAGCGCCAATGTGCAGTGTTGAAAGACAGCGACGATACGGCGGCGTACGCAAGCGCGTACAACAAATGCCGTCAATTGCGGCAAAAAGCGGAAGAGTTACGTAAAAGTATCTTTGATTTCTCTCTCGGCATTTTGCGCGATACCGTACACGGCACGGTGACAAAGCGGCAGTTGCAAGCATTTCAGTACCTGGAAAAAGGCGACCTGCAAAGTGCACTGAACACGTTATCCCTTGCGGATATGAAAAACGATTTTCTGCAAGAGCAGAAAATGATAGAAGATGCGCACCGTACATCCGTTGTAAAATTCTTGCGCGAGATCAAGACGCGGATACGCCTGTTGGCTATCGCCTATGAGAATACCAACCGCTTTGCCGAAATGGAAGAAGCGTTTTTAGCCGCTGTCCCGCTCGCACTGCAAGAAAAAACGGAACTCGATATTCTTGCGGCGTATATGGACTTCTTACAGCTGGTAAAACACGACTGCCATACCGCCGCTAACGTAGGCGAGCAGTTGTGTGCCATATATGAAACCGTAAATACCGATAACCGCACCCGTCTTGTGCTGTATGAAAAGTTAGAAAGCGTGTATGGTGATATGCCCGACGCAGAAAATCAGGAACGCTATCGCTCCCGTGCAATACAGGTGTTAGAAACACTTTGCGAGAAAGACCGTCTTTGCTACGGCGCTGTACTGGCAGAAAAATACCGTGCCGCCGCCATAGATTATAAGGAACGAAAAAATGCAAAACAGGCAAAGCAATACTTTGAGAAAGCCAGAACATTGCTGGAAGAATTGGTAAAGTGTGAACCTTTGAAATTTGCAGATGAACTGGTGAATCTATATAATGAACTGGCGCTTTTCTTTATGGAACGCCACGCTTTTGTAAAAAGCGAAAAAACGTTCATAAACGCCGTGCATCTTTACGAATCACTGCATATAGAAGAGCCGCATACCACACATGAAACCATCCTTGCCGTGCTTTACAATCTTACCAATCTGTACCACCGGCACCACCGCCGCAAGAAGGAACGCGCTTGTCTTTCCAAACGTATTGCGCTGTTAGAACGGTTAGAAAGCGGCGCGCTTGTTGCGCTTTTTAAAGAATGGCATATGGATAACGACACTTTTAAAAATACAGCCTCCGTTGCGGGAGACTCTCCCTTAAAAATCGTGCCGGATCTTCTCCCCGAACAACAGGAACCTATCCCGTGCGGTGAACAAGCAAACAAACTTGTGGATGCGTATATACAATACGGGTTTTTGACAAAAGAAGTGCGTACATACTTGCAAAAAGCGTACGCCGTTGCCGCGCGACACCCCGAAAACGAAGCGTGCCGCGAAGCAGCAAGCGAACTGCGCCCTTGGGCATAAGGAGTGTTTGGAATGTATAAAACCGAACCGCATCTGCATACCGACGAAGGCAGTCCCTGCGGAAAAATTCCCGCGGCGGAACTTGTGCGCCTGCACGCGCAGGCGGGATATACCACCATACTGGTTGCCGATCACTTCGGCGTAGACGTGGTAGAGCGCATCGGTGCTGACACGTGGGAAGATACCGTTAACCGCTTTTTTGCAGGGTATTCTGCCGCTTTAGAAGTGGCAGAACAGTATCATATGTACGTTTTGCCGTCCCCTGAGTTTGCGTTTTTGGGTAATCCCAATCACTATTTGGCAATCGGTGCGGGACCCGATTTCTTTTTGGCACATCCCGCACTTGCCGATATTGCGTTACCCGACCTGCACGCCTTGTTAAATGACAACGGTTTGATGTTAGTGCAAGCACATCCGTTCCGCGGCGCGCGGTGTACACCTGACCCGCATAACGTGGACGGATTAGAAGTACTGAACAGCCATCCGCGCCACTATAACCCCTTACACACGCAAGCGGCGATGATGATAGCCGATATTTATCACCTGCCGATTACCGCCGGGTCGGATACACACCGTTCCGAAGATGTGGCGCGTACGGGTGTGTACTCTGCAGAACCGATTACCGACGTCGCCACCTATATGCGACTGCTTAAAGAGAACGCGCTGACACCCATTCCCGTAGAATAAAACAGCGTTTCTCCCATATACTAATTTTAATTTCGAAAAAAGGAACGACCTTATGAGAACTTGTGGTATTTTAATGCCGATATTTTCCTTATCTTCCCCCTACGGCATTGGCACTTTCGGAAAAGAAGCCTTTGCATTTGTGGATTTTTTACGCAAGGCGGGACAAACCTACTGGCAGATTTTACCGTTAAATCCTACCAACTACGGCGACTCCCCTTATCAATCCTTTTCCGCTTACGCAGGCAATCCCTACTTTATCGACATTGAACTGTTGATTAAAGAAGGATTATTAACCAAAGCGGAAGCGGATAGCTGTGACTTTGGGGACAATACCGAGGAAATTGACTATGAAAAATTATATAAAAACCGCTTACCGTTGCTGAAAATCGCATTTTCGCGTTTTCGTGAAACGTCTGCCTTTACCGCGTTTTGCAAGAAAAACAGCAGTTGGTTGGACGATTATGCACTGTTTATGGCGCTAAAACACGCCCATGATGATAACAGTTGGGAAACGTGGTATGAACCGTTACGTATGCGGGATGCCGCGGCCATTAAAACCGCCAAAGCACAGTATGGCGAAACCGTGCGGTTTTATCAGTTTATACAGTTTAAGTTCTACGAACAGTGGCACAACTTAAAATCCTATGCCAATGAAAACGGCATTAAAATTATCGGTGATATCCCGATTTACGTGGCATACGACAGCGCCGACGTATGGTCCAATCCGACCCAGTTTTTGCTGGACACCGACCAGAAGCCCAAAGCGGTGGCAGGTGTGCCGCCGGATGTATTTTCCAAAGACGGGCAGTTATGGGGCAATCCCCTTTACGACTGGAAAGCTATGGCATCAGACGGTTATGCGTGGTGGAAACAGCGGGTAGCGCACGCGCTGAAAACCTATGACGTTATCCGCATTGACCATTTCCGCGGTTTTGAATCATTCTTCTCTATCCCCTACGGACAAACCACCGCCCGTAAGGGTAAATGGGTAAAAGGACCGGGAATGAAATTGTTTGATGCGCTCAAAGCAGAACTCGGCGAAAACCTGCCGATTATCGCGGAAGATTTAGGATTTTTGACCCCTGCCGTCAAACGTCTGCTGAAAAAGAGCGGATTTCCCGGAATGAAAGTGTTACAATTCGCGTTTGATGCGGAAGAAGAAAGCGGATATCTCCCCCACAATTTCACGGGGCATTGCGTGGTATATACGGGTACACACGATAACGACACCATTCTCGGTTGGACCAAAACCGCAGGCAAAGCGGATGTCAAAATGGCGCGGCAATATATGCATGTAGACGACAACGAAGGGTTTAACTGGGCGATGATGCGCACCGCAATGATGTCGGTGGCAGACATCTGTATCCTGATGATGCCCGATATTTTAGGCTTAGGCAGTGAGGGGCGTATCAACACCCCGTCCACCTTAGGCGGTAACTGGCAATGGCGTATCGGTGTCGGTTGCGTAAACGATTGGCTTGCAGGTATTGTGTATGAAAACACCGCCTTGTACGGTCGTTTGTCCGAAACCGCCAAAGCCGAAAAAAGCGAAGACGAAGAATAAAAACCACCCGCCGTGCGGCGGGTGGTCTAAGGGATAAAAACAGAGAAGATACACAAATATCGTGTATCTTCTCTTGTTTTTGTGGGTATTTTTCCTG
>JAZPXM010000118.1:0-1746 GCA_045543675.1 Acutalibacteraceae bacterium | reverse complement strand
CGCCGTCTCAAACGTGCAGTAATACCCGTCGATAACGGGCGTGTCGTACTCGAACACGGTATCGTCTACTTTTTTACCGCGTAAAACTGCGGTACACGCGTCCGCGTTGAAGTGCGACCCGTTCCAGTAAAGTTCAGCTTTAAACGGTCGTCCAATATCTCCCTGGGACGCATAAAGAACTTGTCGCGAAGCCCCCGGAGATAATTCAAGTTTGAAGGTTGTTTCTATAAATGCCAATTAAAAGCCCCCCTTAGCGTTTCTTGCCATAACTTCAAAGGCGTTTGATTTAACGAGATATTCCCCGAATACCGGGCGATAAGTTCCCGCCGTTTCGCTTTCTTCGATTTCTAAACACCGTGCGGAAATATACACGCTTTCTTCGGGAATTGCTAACGTGTAGAACCCGTTGAACTTTACCCGCTTGTTACACTCACAATCGTACGTTGTGGTAGTTCCCTTGTGTTCTTCAAGGTACGCCATAGCGTAAGTTAATAATTCATGTTGTAACACGGTTTCTACGTCGCCGGGGTTTAGCGCGATCTCCGCGCCGAACCCTACTTTGGTAACGCCTTCGCCGTCTGCGGCGTACTGCCCCCACAATAAGCGGGAAACAAGCCGGGAACGGTCTTCGAGTCGTATAACGTCCGTGAAATAGTCCCCGTTATCATAAGCGGGCAACTGTGTAATAACTGAAACGTGGTTTATACTTTCTTCGGGGTTTTCATTTTCGTGTCCTTCGTCTACTTTTAAGTAACTGTTTGTCATTTCCGCCGCGTAACCGTTTGTAACTTGCCACCCCGTAGCCGCTGTAAATGCTGTATGCGCCGCGTGGTTGCTTGCTAACACGGGGTCGCCGAAATAGTAACCAACCAATGAACCGCTAACAACAAGCCTATACACCGTGTCCCGCTCTGTCATTGTCTCCGGGTTGGTTGCCTGTGCAAGTTCGCAAACTCTGTAAACCGTAGCTTGTACGGCGTAAACTTTGCCGACTTCGTATGGAACATCTTGCGGGCTTGACGTATAGACCTTTTCCGGCTTGACTTTGCCGCGAAGATATACACTTGTTACAATGTCCGCGCAACTTTCAGACTTCGAAAAAGCGGTAATTTCTTTCCCGACCGTTAGAATTTCGTTTGTGTTAATGCCGCTCTTTTTAATGTCAAAGTATGCCGCTACAGTTTCGCCTTCTAGCTGATAAGAAAGCAAAATTTCCACGCCGAACAAAGAAGCCGTTTTTTCTAGTGCTTCCTTTGCGGTGCTTGCGGTCGTGTCGCCTGTCCGAAGTTCCGCCGCAATTTCGTTTGATTTGATCTTGTACGGAAAGGGTGCTTCGGTAAATTCTTCTAAGAAATAGGTAATAGGCCGCCCCGCGTAAGCAATCGCCCCAAAATTACCGTCTGTCCCTCTTTGCGAGTACCAAAAAAGAAGGTTCGCTTCCGCCGTTAGTCTGATAGTTTTTTCGATGTAGTCAACGTCGATTGAAAGTATTTGATAGAATTTTTCGTTAACTAGCAAATAATCTCCGACAACGCAAAACTCCGAAGCCCGCCCCGTGTAAGCTATCAAAAGTTCACAACTGGAAAACTCCGAAGTTATAATTGTGTCGTCGATGATTTTATATTTTTTGTTATCACTTGCCGCCGTGTTCTTAATTGAGAAGTCTTTGTTGATAACATATGCAATCATCAAATATACACCTCTCTAAAATAGAACCGTGCGGAGAAATTAGCACGCCCCGACCCG
>JAZPXM010000117.1:0-13861 GCA_045543675.1 Acutalibacteraceae bacterium | reverse complement strand
GTGCTTAATCCCGTCTTTTAATACTAACTCGCACGCTTTGACCTTAAATTCTTTACTGAAAGTTCGTTTCATTGTGAACACCTCTCTGAATGTATTTTACCATTCACTCTTCAATGTGTCCACTTTTACTATACAACTTTCTATTATTCACTGTTCATTTTTCATTATTCATCATTCATTTGACAGAATTTTCAAATTTATAGGGATTCAAATTCGTGCGAGTTTTCCATAAAAAAGCACCCGTAACAGGGCGCTTTTTTCATTTCCATTCTCTGACCTGTTTATCAAATTGTTCAAACGGCAAAAGGTCGTCTTTCAAAGACACGGCGGAAGATAACACAAACACCTTATCCAGTTCCGTTAAAAATTCTGCAGGTGTTAACGGCGCTGTGCCACCTTTGGGATTATTCAAATAATATTCCCGCTCCGTTCCGTTCGCATATTCATACCCTCTAAATATCTCGACAAAGCCGCGGTCATTGGTTATTTCATACACTTTCATCACCATATGGTCGCCTTCTGCGTACACGTTCATAAACCGTCCGCTTTTGGGAATATAGTACACGCCGTTATCTTTGTTCAGTCGCTGTTGTATAATACCCGGTTTCGCAGTCCAGGGACCTTTGTTTCTATACGCACGCATCATATGCCCATCTTTGCCGTACAAAAACACCTCGGGGATATTGTCATCATCTATGTGCAACAGCATAAACGAATCGTATGTATCGGCTTCCACAATACCCTGCAAGACATATAATTGTTTCCACTCCGGTAAATGAGAAATGCTCCAAGCAGTAGTGCCTGTGGTTGTTTTTTGTGCTGAGGTAAACTTCATTATCGGTTGGGACGTTGTCGTTTGTTTCGTTGTATGTTTTGTCTGTGCAGTAGTGGTAGTATTTACGGTAGTCACTTTTGTAGTGGTCGACGTCGTTTGGTTATCTGTGCTTTCCTGCGATGCAGGCTCTCGACAAGCACAAAACAGTACCATCACAAAAACGCAGAATATACAAAGCCATTTCCGTTCCATTGCATATCCCCCCCTTTTTCTTAGTATACCATACCGTTACATCGCATGCAACCCGTTTATGCGGCAATTCCTACCACTTACCCGTCTTTTGTTGCAAAGTGAACTGTGCAATGCTACACTATTCCCGAAAGGAGGGAAAATTATGAAATGCACCGTTATTATCGACACAGATCGCGAAGAAGAAATCTGCATTTACGCACACAAGCGCACACCGCTCATTGACGAAATAGCGCAATTAGCGGCAGACGATTTCCCGCTGATCGGGTACGACCAAGACCGTGCGGTCATTCCGCTCAAACTCACCGATATTTGTTGTTTTACCGTACAAAATAACAAATCCGTCGCCATCACCGAAACGAAAACCTACACCGTGCGGGCGCGGTTATACCAAATAGAGCAGACTCTTCCCGACAGTTTTGTGAAAATCAATCAATCCTGCATCGCTAACATCCGCAAAATTAAGCGGTTTGATGTCACGTTCGGTGGCGCTTTACAGGTGATATTCCAAAACGGATACGCAGACTACGTATCCAGACGACAAGTAAAATTTGTAAAAGAAAGGTTAGGTATTTAATATGAACACATATGTAAAAGCTTTTTTACAACGCGGCTTACTATTCGGTGGCTTTGGCCCCATTGTCAGCGCTATTGTCTTTTTCATTCTTTCGCTGACCCTACCCGATTTTTCTCTTTCGGGCGGACAGATATTGGCCGCTACCGTTTCTACCTATCTGCTTGCCTTTATACAAGCAGGCGCCAGTATTTTTAATCAAATAGAACATTGGTCGACAGCCAAATCGCTCGGTTGGCATTTCGGCATACTGTACGTAGCATATTCGCTGTGCTACATTTTAAACACCTGGATACCGTTTGAACCAATGGTGTTAGCCGTTTTTACGGGCATCTTCGTAACAGGATACGCTGTTATCTGGACAACGGTGTACTTTTGTGTGCGCGCTACCCGCAATCAATTAAACGCAAAATTATGAAAGAAAAAAGACGGCAAAGCCGTCTTTTTTCTTTTATATATGCCAAATGTGTTCTGCGTACTCTTCAATCGCACGGTCCGCAGAGAAGAAGCCTGCCGAAGCGATATTGAGCAATCCCTTTTTCGCAAAAGCATCACCCGCACCGTAATCGGCGTTTGCCTGCAGTCGGGCAGCTGTATACGCGGCAAAATCTCCCAGCACGTAATAGTGGTCAGCATCCACCCCCGCAGTCAAAGAGCGATGCAGATCCGCAAACATACCGCTCCCGCCGTCGTCCAACGTACCGTCTATCAGCGCATCCACCACCCGTTTTAAACGCGGATTGGCGGCAAGCAAGGCGCTGGGGTCATAGGTTTCGCGGATGGAATCCAGAATTTCTACGGTGGCACCGAAAATATAGTTGTTCTCTTTCCCCGCTCGCTCAACAATTTCAATATTCGCGCCGTCATACGTGCCGAGTGTCGGCACGCCGTTTAACATAAACTTCATATTACCCGTTCCCGACGCTTCGGTACCTGCCGTGGAAATCTGTTCGGATATATCCGCCGCGGGTATCAGTTTTTCCGCGAGAGATACCGAATAATCGGGGATAAACAACACCTGTACCTTGCCGCTCAGTTGCGGGTCTTTCTCTACATAGGCAGACACCGCGTTAATAAGCTTTATCACCGCTTTCGCGCGGTAGTAGCCGGGCGCCGCTTTAGCGGCGAACAAAAACGCGGTTGGTCGGAACTGCGGCAGTTCGCCGTCTTGCAAAGCGAAACAAATATCCAACACGGACAAGGCATTCATCAGTTGGCGTCTATATTCGTGCAACCGTTTTGCCTGCACGTCTAACATAAAATCCCAACGCAACGTCAACCCATGTTGTTTTTCGATATACGCGGCAAGTTGTTTTTTCTTTTTCTGTCGCATAAACCGCAACTGTTCTAAAAACGCCGTATCGTCTGCATATACCCGTAATTCCCGCAACGTGTCCAAGTCGGCCACCCACCCGCCACCGATACGATCGGTAATCAGCGCGGCAAGTTCGGGGTTGGCAAGTGCTAACCAGCGGCGCGGGGTGATACCGTTGGTAATATTGTAAAACCGCTCGGGAAACAACCGATACCAATGCGGCAGTACCCGCGTTTTCAATAAATCGGTGTGAATAGCGGCGACGCCGTTTACCGCGTGGGATGCAAACAATGCCATACGCGCCATATGCACCTGTCCGTCGCACAAAATGTCATAATCGGCAAAGTCGGTAACACCTTTTTGCCGCAGTTGCTTGCGTAATGCCTGCTGTATCTGCCGTACAACGGGATACACGTGCGGTAGCACCTGTTTAAACAACCGCACGTCCCATTTTTCTAACGCTTCGGGCATTATAGTATGGTTGGTGTATGCAAACACCTGCCTTGCTATCGTTAATGCATCGTCAAAAGACACGCCTTCCGCCAAAAGTAAACGTACCAATTCGGGGATAGCGACAACAGGGTGGGTATCGTTTAACTGCAACGTATAACTATCGGCAAAACGAGCAAAATCCGCACCGCCTTTTCGCTTAAATGCGCGCACCATATCTCTGACCGACGCGGCGGCAAAGAAGTATTGTTGTTTTAAACGCAGTTTTTTACCCGCCGCGGTACTGTCATTGGGATACAACACCGCCGTAAGCGTATCCGCCGCGGTTTTCTCCGCAAACGCCGCCGCATATCTGCCGCTGTCAAACGCGGTAAAATCAAACGGTATGACCGCTTCCGCCTGCCATAAACGCAACGTATTTACGGTATGCCCGCCGTAACCGACGACAGGCATATCGTACGGCACAGCATACACGTCTCCGTCGCCCAATTCGATTTTGAGCTTGTCTTCTTCCCTACGCACCGACCACGGATCGCCCGTTGCGGTCCAGTTATCCGCTTGTTCTACCTGAAAGCCGTTTTCGATCGTCTGACGAAACAACCCGTATCGGTAGCGAATACCATAGCCGTTAAGCCGTATTCCCTTGGTTGCCGCCGCATCCAAATAACAAGCGGCAAGTCGCCCGAGACCGCCGTTGCCTAAAGCGGGGTCACGTATCTGTTCGAGCATCCGTATGTCAGCACCTTTTTCAGACAGCAAGGACACCGTTTCGTCCAAGAGTCCCATATTGAGTAAGTTGGCGAAAGTCATACGACCCAGCAAAAACTCTGCAGACAAATATGCCGCTTGTTTGCCGCCTGCTTCTCTGTGCCACAGCGGATATATACGCTTTAGTGCCGCGCGGGAAATCGCACGGTACAGTTGTGTCGCAGTAGCATCCTGCACACCGTTGCACGGTTCTCCTTGCAACGCCGTTGTAATATCTTTCAAAAACTGTTTTTCCACATACAAAACCCCTTTCGCCGTTAGTATGTGCGAAATCCGAAAAGTTTTCGTGGATTTTCTAAAATATATTGAAAAAAACGGCAAAAAAAGGTATGCTATTAGTATCTATATTCTAAGGAGTGTTTTATTTGCTCTCATTCTCCCCCGTGACCGCTGACATATTACCGTCTTTACGGAAATATATGGACACGCAACCGTATCGTGTTTGTGATTACACGGTGGGGTGCGTGTATATGTGGCGCAAGATGTTTAAAACCGCATACTGTATTTTTGCGGATATGTTGCTTTTTCGTATCATCGGTACCAACGGCAAGACATTGTACGTTTTTCCTATTGGTGACGGCGACGTATTTGCCGCTGTAGATGCACTGCTTGAAAGTTGTGATGGCGAGCCGCTTATCTTTGTGGACATCCCCGAAGCGGCGAAAGATATGCTCCTTGCTCATTACGGCAACCGTGCAGTTGCCAAAGAATGGCGGGATTCGGCAGATTATTTGTACAATTATGAAACCTTTCTCTCGTTTCCCGGCAGACATCTATCGGGGAAAAGAAACCATCTAAAGCGCTTTTATGCGGCGCATCCCAACTGTGCATTCCGCCCGCTTACAAACGCCGATATTCCCAAAGCCACCGCGTTTATCCGTCGTTTTTTACAAGCGCACGCGATAGCGGGTGACGTGGACATTATTGAAGCGGAAGAAGGGCTGCGCAGTATCGCCCTTTTGGAAAATGCTACGCAATTGGGCATTACCGCAGGGTGTTTATGGGATAAGGATGAAATTGTTGCGGTGACCGCAGGGGAAATCGTCGGTGACACGTTATACGTACACGTAGAAAAGGCAGACACCCGCTTTGACGGGTCATATCAGGCGGTATCCAAAGCGTTTGCCACCTATATGCAGACCCCCGAAACTGTATATATTAACCGTGAGGACGATGCAGGTGACGACGGGTTACGCCGTTCCAAACTTTCTTACCGTCCGTGTTGTTTGTTATCAAAATTTTCTGTCACTTTGAGGTGAACCAATGGAAACAAAACGATTAGACGCTTTGGCGGCGGCACAGTTTTCCGTGTCGGTGACCGAAGCTGCCGCTCTCATTATGGAAGGGCGGGTGTACATAGGGGCAGTCCCTGCCGATAAACCCGGTACTGCCGTTGCGGCGGATACAGTCTTGACTTTAAAAGAAAAAGCGCGTAAATATGCCAGCCGTTCGGGCTACAAATTAGAAAAAGCGCTGGCTGTATTTGCCGTTGACCCAACAGGGTTACGGGTGTGCGATATCGGTGCGTCCAACGGCGGTTTTACCGATTGTTTGTTACAAAGCGGTGCCGCACACGTATGCGCGGTGGACGTGGCATACGGCATTTTAGCGTGGGAATTGCGTAACGACCCCAGAGTGACCGTATTGGAACGCACCAATGCCAGACGGCTGACGGCAGAACAAATCGGCGGTATTTGCGATATGGTAACGGCGGACGTATCCTTTATCTCGCTCACCAAGATCTTCCCCGCAATGAACGACATTTTATCCGAAAGCGGACAGGCGATCTGTCTTATCAAACCGCAGTTTGAAGCGGCACAAAAAGATCTCGGGAAAAACGGTATTGTGAAAGACCCCGCGATTTTACCGCCGCTAATGGAGAAAATTGCGGACAGTGCCGCGGAAAACGGTCTATACTTAGCGGATATGACCGTCTCCCCCATTCACGGTACCAACGGCAACGTGGAATATCTGATGCTGTTTACCCGCGAAGATACCAAAACCCCTGATGAAAAACAAGCACTCTTCCATGCGGCGCTTACCGCCCCAGTGGACGATATTGTATAAAGACAAACAAACAGCGGGTGACCGCCTTTGGGGCGGTCACCCGCTGTTTATCATAGATATCGTATACTATTCTATCGGAACCAAAACATACTCCAATCTTCCTGTTATGCCGTTGGTAAATGTGGGAAC
The DNA here is from genome assembly GCA_045543675.1 of Acutalibacteraceae bacterium. Taxonomy (GTDB): domain Bacteria; phylum Bacillota; class Clostridia; order Oscillospirales; family Acutalibacteraceae; genus URNF01. Next base: position 7,534 of record JAZPXM010000117.1, on the reverse strand, counting down.
GCACTCACAGATGAGTACCATTTGACCGTACTTGATTTCCGGTTGTTTTTGGTAATATGCCAATAACTGTCCATCTTTGATATCTAGTTTCATCTTCTTTAAAGTATGACTGGCATAGTTGTCGTAGCGCTTCTTTAATACTTTTTCGCACTCTTCATCTAACCATTTTTCATCTACCTTTGGCGCTTTTACCCCATCGAACAAACCGATTTTGGGGATTGCAATACTACTTATCGTCCCATCGTAAAAAATACTGATAGCGGGACCTTCCAATGTTTCATAGCCGTCTACCATTCTTGTATACAAAAAAGTGTATATTTCTGTAACATCATCATAAATCCGCTCACACGTATACTTATTCACATCCACGATCAAATCCGCAACCGTCCTTGCTATACGTTCAATTGTTGCTTCATCAATTTGCGCTTCCGAATGGTTCTTTGAGAGACTCACAAAAGTCAACTTACCTTTCAAATCGTTAAAGATATACTGCTTATCGCCATATGTATACTGAGCATACTGCGGATGTATATCGGACGAGTGTTCCTTGTCATACGTAAGTTTAGACATATCCACCACTAAATCCTCTTCTTTTAACCCGCTATCGTTTAATAACTTTTGTTCTTCTTTACTCAAAGTTTCCCAATCTTTGCGCAAGGCGTTCACTTTTTGAGGTACTTGGGTAACGATGGTGGTCGCCACAGGGCGGTGAGTGGCAGAAGGTGCATCGGCAATTACCGTTGTGTTTGTTGCAGAAAGCGTTGTAGCGGATGGCGTTATGACTGTGGTTTTAGACGATGCAGGGGCTTCACTATAGGAAGAATCCACCGCTATATGATTACGACAACCTGCAGCCCCCAACAACAACATTGCTATCACACAAACTCCAAATCGCTTCCTTGTCATAGATTTCATCATACTAACACCTCGAATCAACTTTCTAAAACCGTCACATTTACATTTAAGCCACCACATCGGAATCACCTCTTTCTGAATATATTAACACCATTGCGTGTGTTATCATTAAACACGTTACCGTATATTTTCTTATAAACCACCATATTTATTGTATCTTAATCCATTTTAAAAATCAACATAAGCACTTTTTTAATAATTAATATATTCCGTTTGTTTACCGAGCGAACATTCTGCTGATACTGCGGTAAAGCGAGAATTGCTTTTTGCGGACAACCGTACCACCGCAATACCGTTTTGCATAGTAACGCGGTATCCGTCAACACATTCCGACGCCGCTTTGCCGCCTACCACGTTGCCGAACTTATCCGAAGAAATGCCCGTTTCTGCAGTAAAATCGGTCTGCGCACGCAACACGCCTGATGTATACGGTACAAATTCTACCACGTCGGTGAAATCGGTTACACGGTTGCCGTAAGCATCTACCGCTTCAGCCGTAACGGGAATGTAGTCTATGCGGTTTTTCGCCAAATTACGCCCATACGCGTGTGCGGTCACCCGCAACGCCACCGCTCTGCCGGTCGGGCGTAAACGACGTGTCATATCTTCCGCGTTGGCAAAATGTGCCACCACTTTCAACTCCACAAACGGGGTATCCATCGAAAACAGCGTCAGCGCGCCCGCTGTAGGCAACTCCTGCATCGGGTGATCGTTAAGATATACGGTATATGTCGCAGCGTTGCCGTAAAGCGCTACTGTTTTTTCGGTATATTCCATTTCAAAAATCGGTTGTTTGCCAAATACCGCGGCAAACAGCGGTACTGCCGATGTGCGCAAGCCAAAACAGTCTACTGCCATACGGTGATCCAGGAAAAATCCCGCTAAGCGGGGATCTTTTTCCGCTCTGCTAAACGCCGACAATGCGGCGAGAGCCACTTCCCGCTGCTTTGCGGCAGGGGCGGTGCTTTCGGCAAAAGCCATAGGCGTATACATCTGTATATTTTGCGGCAGGTCATCGGTTTTCAGCAGTAACAAGCCCATTTGCAAAGCGGTATCTTCCGCAAAGGCAGGCGGTGCCGCTGTTACCAACGCATTACAACCCATCTCCCGCGCGTGACGGCACAACCGCCACCAGCCGTTATCGGCAGGCACCAACAAATCCTGTTGGGCATAATATATACCTTTCAAGAAGCACATATCGCCATTTACGAAACAAAAATTATTTTCAAAGGTCACCGTACGGAACGCAAACACCTTGGAAAGTTTCTCCACGACCGTATCGCCGTCAGTTATTTCCGCTTCCAAGCGGTATACAGCAGGACGTGCGGGTGTCCACGCATCTACGCGCAAAGAATCCACCGCAATCGGCACAATACTTTCCACCGCAGGACATACAATGGTTTTCTTCACAAATGCGTGTACCGTTTCCCCTTTGGGCGATACCACGCGGTACGAAACCGTTACGTTACGGGGTGCGTCTGTCGTGTTGGCAAGCCGTAATTCCGTGCGCATACACGCAACACCCGCCGCAGTAAAATGTGTAGTTATCTGCGGCAAATTTACAACGGCAACAGCATCCGTTACCCGCCACCATACATTACGGTGGATACCGCCGCGCGTACCGTTGGGTGCATCTGCCACAGAAACGGTGATAGTGTTCGTATCTGCCACACTTTCGGTAACGTCCCAGCACATACAACCGCTGTTTTTATCCAAAATCGCCGTTTGCGGTCGGTCATTAACAACCACTTGTATGTCAAGCGGATTACCTTCACAGTAAAACAGATACCGCATATTCACTTGCTTTTTACAGGTAAACACCTTGGTGTAGGTGACATCGGTATCCCCGTAATCCGCGTAATGCGGCAGGGATACTTCGCGGTCGTCCACAGTTGCAGAGTGGTAATGCCACTCGTCCTCAAACCATTTTGTCGTAGAAAACATCTTAACCAACGAGGGCACCCCCTTCCTTCCCGTTTACCAAAACCGCTTCAGGTGTAAAGCCAAACGGCATTACACCTCTATCTACGTCGCCGTCCACACATAACGTTTGCCCATCGAAAGAAACGGTGATATGCGCTTCGTTTTCTTCAAAATATACCGTATGCGCGGTGCATTTTGTAGGTTTTGTCACGACATACACAGGCACATTATCCTTTGTAAGCGGCAACAACGCATCATCTTTTACAAATACGGGAATCGTATCCAGCGGTGTATCATAGGTGATCGTTTTACCGCCGTCTATGTGTTCACCCGTCCAAAAATCCGTAAATCCACCATCAGGTAACGTCACCGCACGATATACCGTATCTTCCATATATACAGGCGCCACCAGTAAACTGTCACAGAACATATACTGGTCATCTGTGGAATAAAACCGCGTATCGGCGGGATACGCCACCGCCATCGCTTTTACCATCGGTTCGCCCGTCTTATGCGCGTGTACAGCCGCAGAATATAAAAGATCCAACATACTTTCACGCAAATGAAAGTATTTTTTAAAGGTTTCTTCTGCCACTTTGCCAAAATTCCACGGATCTTTTGCAGTAATAATACCGTGCGCACGCATCAACGGTGAAAAGGCAGAAAACGCCACCCAACGGCAATAGGTATCGGTGGTAGGCGTACCGAAGAAACCGCCGATATCACTACCCCAGATACTGAAGCCGCAACTGCTTAAAGACAAAATACCCGCAATATTTTGCTGTAAACCAAACCACGTACTCGCCTGGTCACCGCCGAAATTAGCAGACCATTTTTGGCTGCCTGCACAAGCAGAACGAGAAAACGTAATGTAATCATCGCCCATTTGGTCATGCCACGCCTCATACATAGTCTTATTGTAGTAATAGGTCTGGAAATTGTGCATTTCATTACCGTTGACACCGTTATATGCGGTGCCGTTCCACGGCCAGTATTCACCAAAATCGATCATTGAGCCTTTCAGCCCCCACGACCATTGGTCTTTATAAATGCCCTTAACAACATCGACTGCGCGCGGATGGGTAAAGTCAATGCAATCTTTCACCCGCAACCAATCGATAGTATCGGTAACCGGCAGTTTTCTTTCATCCGACTCCCCTAATATCTGTTTCATACGCGCTTTGGCAAGATTGGGGCGCACCCACATCAGCATTTTGGTGCTGTTTTTCTCTGCCAACTTAAAACTGTCTTCAATGAATGGCACGGGGTATTCCGCGTACAAGGTGGGCAACCCCGTACCCAGACGATTATACCCGTCAAAGCAATCCTGCAAACAGGACAGTACGTCTTCATTGCGGCTACCCTTTTTCTGCCAAATAGATGCGCCTGCACCCGCCCAGTAGCGAAATGCCCAACGCGGCGGCAAAATCGGTTTACCCGTCAAATCGGTGTATTGACGAATGTTTTGGAGCGGTGTGCCCGTGAATATGTACCAATCGAGAATGTCGGTATCCACCGTCAACGTAAAGCCGTCTGTCAAGTCGGCAACCGCATTGGCGGCGCTGTTATAGAAAAACGCATACCCTTTGGAACTGTGAAAAAACGGGATGTTTTTATACCCTTCCACCTTATCCCCTTCGGCAGAAACTACATGATAAATGGTATCCACGTTCCACAGCGGTAAACGGTGTCCGTTCTGATTAAAGGTATTAAACCGCTCACCAAAGCCAAACACACTTTCCTGCTTTTCTAACGGCAACCGTACCACCGTGCGTGCATCCACACCGTCGGTTCCTTGTAAAATATCTTCCAAACGGATAGAAAGCACTGTCGTATCTGCCGCATTACATACAGCAAGCATACCGTTTGCCGTGATTTTTACAGATGTATTCCCTGCCAAAGCGGTCACCGTACCGTCTTTTTCCGTATAAGTGATACCTTTCAGCGCATCGGGCGTGAAAAAGCCTTCGTTGCCGTTACGCACCCGTACACCGCCAAAAGACGGAAACTGTACGTACAAGGTTTCCTTTTCCAAGTGCAGTACACATACAAACGGTGTCTGCTGTACCGAAAGCAACCTGCCAATCGGCTGTAAATCCACCGAAAACGCTTTCGGCCAAGATTGATCAAATGCTGCCATTTTTAGCGCCCCCTTTTACAGGTCTTTTACATATTGTAGCACTAAAAAACGAGACTTGCAACGCAAGTCTCGTTTTTTATTTATCTTTTTACACCAAACGTAACTTTTTCGCCGTTGATATCCCATTCTTTCACAAAGCCGTCGATTTCACCCAAGGTGATGCCGTCTGCCAACACGTCATCACAGATAGTGTCAGCATTACGGGAGACCAATTCGCCGATATTTTCGTTGCCGTCCACGTAAACTGTGATATGATCGGTCACTTCAAAGCCTGCTTCTTTACGCATCGTCTGCAATTTGCTGATGATTTCACGTACAAAGCCTTCTTCGATAAGTGCAGGGGTGAGAGTGGTATCCAATACCACCGTCACACCACGGTCGGAAACGGTATAGAAACCGTCCTGCTGTGCGGTGTCGATAAGCAGGTCTTCTTCTGCCAACTTCACCTCACCCGACGGGAGAGCAAGGGTCAATACGCCGTTTGCGGTAAGTTCTGCCATGGCGGCGTTGCCGTCGATTTCAGCAAGCGCTGTACGGATCTCATTCAACTGTTTACCGTATTTCGGTCCAACCGTTTTTAATTGCGGTTTAAACGTATAGGAAGAGAACGCGGATGTATCGGCAACAAATGCCACCGCTTTGACATTGAGTTCTTCTTCAATGATCTGCTGATACACGGTATCCAGTGCCATTTCCGCTTTCACATACATTTTGGCAAGCGGTTGGCGGTTTTTACGGTTAGAGCCGTTACGTGCGGCACGACCCAGTACTACCACCTGCAGCACTTCGTCCATCGCATTTTCCAAATCTTTATCGATAAATGCTTCATTAACAGCAGGATAATCACACAAATGAATGCTTTCGGGTGCCGTTTCATCCAAAGAACGTACCAAATTCTGATAAATATCTTCGGTCATAAACGGAATCATCGGTGCCGCCGCTTTACATACCGTTACAAGTGCGGTGTAAAGGGTCATATAGGCGTAGATTTTATCCTGCGGCATACCACTTTCCCAGAAACGTTCACGGGAACGGCGGACATACCAGTTACTCATTTCATCCACGAACTCCTGCAACACACGTGCGGCTTCGGGAATACGGTAATTGGCAAGGTTTTCATCCATTTCCTTGACAAGCGTATTGAGTTTGGACAGCAACCATTTATCCATGACCGACAGTTTATCGTAATCGAGCGTGTATTTGGTTGCGTCAAACTTGTCAATATCCGCATACAGCACAAAGAACGCATAGGTGTTCCACAGCGTACCCATCAGTTTGCGCTGTCCTTCCATAACCGCTCTGCCGTGGAAACGGTTGGGCAACCACGGTGCAGAGTTGCTGTAGAAATACCAACGGATAGCATCCGCACCATACGTTTCCAACGCATCAAACGGATCGACGGCGTTGCCCTTGGATTTGGACATTTTCTGACCGTTTTCATCCTGCACGTGACCGAGAACAATAACGTTTCTGTACGGTGCTTTGTTGAAGATCAAGGTAGAAATGGCAAGCAACGAGTAGAACCAACCACGGGTCTGGTCCACCGCTTCGGAAATAAAGTCTGCGGGGAACTGCTGTTCAAACAGATCCTTGTTTTCGAAAGGATAATGGTGTTGTGCAAACGGCATAGCACCCGAGTCAAACCAGCAGTCCAATACTTCGGGCACACGTTTCATCTGCTTGCCGCAATGGGGGCAGGTGATGGTAACCGCATCAATAAAAGGACGGTGCAGTTCGATTTCGTCGGGGCAATTCGGGGACATTTCTTTCAGTTCCGCAATACTGCCGATAGCATGACGGTGACCGCATTCACATTCCCAAATATTTAACGGTGTGCCCCAATATCTGTCGCGGCTGACACCCCAGTCCTGCACGTTCTGCAACCAGTCGCCGAAACGACCTTTGCCGATACTTTCGGGGATCCAGTTAATGGTGTTATTATTACGGATAAGGTCCTCTTTCACGTCGGTCATCTTAATAAACCACGATTCTCTCGCGTAGTAGAGAAGCGGGGTATCGCAACGCCAACAGAACGGGTAATCGTGTTCAAATTTCGGCGCATCAAACAACTGACCGCGTTTATCCAAATCTTCCAGTACCAGCGGATCGGCTTTTTTGACAAACAAACCTGCAAACGGCGTTTCAGGGGACATATTACCCTGTGCATCAACAAGCTGTACAAACGGCAGGTCATAGCGGCGACCCACCTGTGCGTCATCTTCACCGAACGCCGGTGCAATGTGTACGATACCCGTACCGTCGGTCATGGTAACGTAATCCGCACAGGTAACGTAAAAACCTTTTTTATGCTGTTTCTCCGCAATCACTTTCGCGCAGTCAAACAGCGGCTCATATTCTTTGTTTTCCAGATCGGTACCCACATAACGATCCAAAATCTCATAAGCGGGGGTGTCGTCGGTAGCGAGTTTACCCAGTACGCGATCCAGCAGTTCTTCCGCCATATAATACACATAACCGTCCGCAGCTTTTACGCGGCAGTAAGTATCTTTCGGGTTGACACAAAGCGCCACGTTAGACGGCAAGGTCCACGGGGTG
>JAZPXM010000116.1:0-19082 GCA_045543675.1 Acutalibacteraceae bacterium | reverse complement strand
TTTGTTGGGACCCCAGGAGAGCCGCCCCCTTGTGCCCCCCCCAGGAGCACCGTCCCCTTGTGTCCGGAGAACCCAGGGGACGGTTCTCTGTGTTCTGCCCCGGTTTTCACGCTAACCGTCCCCTGTGTTAAACACGCTGTGTTCCCCTTTATCTTTGAAATAGTATTACTACCGTTTTAATCGACACGGATACCAAAATAATGCTCATAAGTATTACAAAACAGCGTATGAACAACCCGACAAAAGGGTGAGATCCTTTGATACGTTTGGCAATTCGCCAACCCTCACAACATAACGGGGTGACAATTAAAACGCATGCCACCGCCCCTTGCCAAGTGCCATTTAAAGAAATAGAAAACAATTTTTCAACGAAAACAGAAAGAACAAATAAAACACCCGCCCCAAAAAGGAACGGAAACTGCTTTATGCATTGCAAGCATTTTTCCATTAGTATTTCTCCCATACTTCAATAAACTTATCTACATTTAGGTTTATCTCAAACCCACCACCTAAAACAAAGGAACACAGGGAAACGGAACAATTATGTACCAGCAAGCATCGCGTTTGGTCACCCAAACACAGACTTGTCAGGAATATTCCTGACACCTTTTATCCACTTAATACAAATCCATTAAGTTTTTGTATCCATCATCTACATTTAATAATTCTTCACCAGAAACTGAAATTTCTATGATAGGCATAAAATATCCATTTCCAAAAATTCTAGGAGCAGAAGTATATGTAATCGTATCTCCAATTTCAATTTTATCAAGTATACCATTTTCCAATACTAAATCCACATTGTTACCTTTAATGATAAAATCACTGCATTGATATGCTTCATCAATCTCCGAGAGCCATAAAACAATATATCCTTCCTTCTCATTATAGATGACATTATCTACTACCGCTTCGTCCGTAATAAAATTGTTGATATCTGCATAATATTTCTTTTCATGCATTTTGGAACATCCTACCAATAAAAATAATGCAATTAATACCAGTGATAATAATTTGTATTTTTTTATTGAACAGCTAGTTTTCATCATAAATCACCTCCGGAACACAGGGGACGGTTCTCTGTGTTCTGCTCCGGTTTTCACACTAACCGTCCCCTTGTGTTCAAAAAGTCTATTATTTCATTAACCTCTTCTATGGATTCGGTCAGAAATATATTTCTACTAACAGGTTTTCTGTAATTTTCGGGGTTGCCGTTTTTGATTTCTTTTTTAACTTTACAATACACAGGATAATAGCCAACATATTTTTTCCACAAGGTACTCTTGACATATATGGGAACATAAACTTTTTTAATATCTGAATTGCTTATACTTATCGTTAGTTTTCCAAATGTTCCTTCACTATCTATTGTAATTGTTTCATTATTAATGTTATTTTTGATTTTTTGCTTTCCTTGTGTTAAATATAAAACAGGTGTAATAATAGCCATCATTAGTACAATTCGTAAAGTAAACCCTAAAAACAAAGCCCAAGGAAATCTAGTACCTTCAATAACTATTATATTTGGTAGATATAATGATAATAGAAAAAGAAAAAAAGATAACGCTAAAGCAATTAACATTGCTAGAATAAATCCTGCGATTAATTGAAAAGTGCACGATCTAACAACAACAGTTCGCATTTTTTTATTTTTAGGATCATACACGAAATATTTATTCAAAATTATCACTCCTATATAGAAATGGTTCCACCACCCCAAAAATTAAATGTATATGTGCATCCACGTTTTTTTGCTGCTGCATCAAACATTATTGATATATCATAATGAACACAGGGGACGGTTCTCTGTGTTACTGTCCCTTTTTTTATTATACCATACCACTTATGCTTTTTCAACAGAAAACCGCATGCGCCCGGCACTTGCGGTTTTTTTATTTCCGATAACTTTTGGCGTCAAACAAGGGGTGTTGTGCGGCTTCTGTCAACACACAGAACCGTCCCCTGTGTTACTGTGTTATGAAGAAAACCTACGTAATTAGGTGTTTTTTGTGGAATAACATGGTAAATTTGAACCTTTACTGGTAAAAAGCGCGTGCTATACTATATGTAGTGAGTGCAACTCCATAGTGTATACGGTTGCACTTGAAAACTTCATTTGTTGGTAGCCGCGACTCTCTCTCCGATAAGCATATTTTAGATGCTTGTTGCAAAGCGGTGCCATAATACTGTAGCTTCCCCTTGAAAAAGGGGAAGCTACGCAAGTTTTTCGGCAAATACCGAAAGTTGCACCAGAACACAGGGGACGGTTCTCTGTGTTACTGCCCCTTTTTTATTTCCGATAACTTTTAGCGGGGCGGCCATAGGTCTTTTTGAATACACGACCAAAATAGTTATAATCCGCAAAGCCCACCATATCCGCTATCTGTTTTATGGGCAGGTCGGTGGTGCGCAGCAGTTTTTTGGCACGATGCATACGGCGGCGAAGTATGTATTGCGATACCCCTGTGCCAAGTTCGGCTTTGAATATCTCATACAGTTTGGTACGCCCGATACCCAGCGCGTCGCACAACCGATCGGTGTCCAACGTCTCCTCTAAATGTTGCTCGATATACGTTTTCGCCGCTTCGATATACTTACTGCTTTGCGGCAAAATCAATTCTCTGTACAGAATATAGGCCGTGCACGCTTCCATAATTTGTACCGTCGCTTCGATTTCGGCAGGGGATTTATACGCGATATCCGCAATCGCCGCCGCCAATTCTAAAGCATCAATACTGCTGTTTGCCCACTCTTGTATACTGTCAACAAGCGGCGTTTTATCCGTACGGTCGGTTACCTGCCCAAACATCAGATACCCGATGCTGTTACCGTTTTCCAACAACGGCACCACCACTTCCACCAGCCCCGCGTGACAGGTGTAGGTCACCGACCCGCCTTTCTTTTTGCATACTTCAAACGAACGGCGGTCTGCATACCGACATTTACGGCGTGTTTTTTCTTTGCTTTTCATCAGTTTGCAAAATGCGCAATCTTCCGCAGGATACGCTAACACCTTTTGGAAATCCGCGTCAAACAGCACAAAGCGGATGCCCGCCAACGTATACACCGCACGCATCATATTTTCTATTTGCTCCACATCCGGCCGATATGCCATAAAAATCCGTCCTTTCCGTACAAATTTACCATTTTTAGTATAATATTATCTTGACGCAATATCAACCTTTTTCTTAAAATAAAGACGTAAATTATATTTTCGGGAGGTATTTTTATGAAAAAACAGACATTTGCGCTGTATTTCGGCAACCGCGGCTTTATGCCTGCGGAACTCATTGAGGGTGCACGCGAAGATATGGTGAAAGCGGTCACCGACGCGGGTTACAATTATCTCATTATGGACAAAGACGCTACCCGTTACGGTGCGGTGGAAACCCGTGATGAAGGCAGAGCCTATGCTGCGTGGCTCAAATCTCACGAAGGTGAATATGACGGCGTTATCCTGTGTATGCCCATTTTCGTGGACGAAAACGGCGCTATTACCGCGTTGCAGGATGCAGGCGTGCCGATTTTGATGCAGGCGTATCCCGACGAGATCGGTAAAATGGACTTTGCGCACCGCCGCGATGCGTACTGCGGTAAATTCTCGGTTACCGACGTCTTTGAACAGTACAAAGTGCCCTACACCGTGATGAAACCCCACGTGGTGCACCCCTTGACCCCTGCGTTTACCCAGAATCTGCACGATTTTGCCGCGGTTTGCCGCGTGGTCAACGGTATGAAACGCTTTAACATCGGTTGTATCGGTGCGCGTACCACCGCCTTCAAAACGGTGCGTTTTGACGAACTGACCATGCAACGCCACGGTATCAACGTGGAAAGTTTCGACCTTTCGGAATTGTTTGAATTTGTACGCGCCAAAGCGGACGACGACAAAAAAGTGTTGGATAAAATCGTTGCGCTCGAAAATTACACCGATTTCTCTAACGTGCCGCAGGACAAGAAAATTATGCTGGCGAAAATCAGCGTGGTTATCGACGAATACATTGAAACCTATCACTTAGACGCTATCGCGTTGCGTTGCTGGAACGAAATGGAAACCTACTTACGCGTCTGTCCGTGTGTGCTGTTGTCCGAACTCAACGACCGCGGCATTACCGCATCCTGCGAAATTGATATGTGCTCCGCTATCACCATGCGTGCATTGTCGCTCGCGACCCAAGGACCTGCGGCGTGCCTCGACTGGAACAACAATTACGGCGAAGACCCTGATAAAGTTATTCTGTTCCATTGCGGTTCCACCGCCCAGAAACTGATGGCGGCAAAAGGTACCGTGACGTCCCATAAAATGTTTGATAAAACCGACAAAGGCAGCGGTTGGGGTACCAACGAAGGGCGCATTGCCGCGTTCCCGATGACCTTCTCCAACTGCAAGACCGAAGACGGCAAAATTACCATTTACTTCAGCGAAGGCGAATTTACCGACGACAACATTGAAGATGCGTTCTTCGGTTGCGGCGGCGTCGCCAAAATCAACAACCTGCAGGATAAACTCATTCGTTTGGCGCGCGGCGGTTTCAAACATCACACCACCGTTGCCAACGGTCACGTCAAAGCCATTTTAGAAGAAGCGTTCAAATACTATCTCGGCTACGACGTTGTGAGCATTGAGGATTAAGATATGATTATTGGCGGATTGGACGTTGGCACCACCGGTGCCAAAATCGTCTTGTACAACGAAAACGGCAACCTACTGGATACATATTACACCGAATACGACGTCGCACACCAAAACGGGCAACACGAAATTGATTTCCGTGATGTAAAAGACGGCGTTTTTACGCTGTTAAAGCAGGCGGTCGCCGCCCACAAGATCGACGCCATCGGTGTGACCAGTTTCGGCGAGACCTTTGCGCTTTTAGACGAAAACGACAACGTGCTCACCCCGTCTATGCTGTACACCGACCCGCGCGGCGAACAAGAGTGCGAAGCGCTCAAAGCCGCTATCGGTGAAGAAAAACTCACCCTTTTAACAGGTGTAAAACCCCACCCAATGTACAGCATCGCCAAGATGATGTGGCACAAGGCACACACCCCTGCGTTTAAAGATTGTCGCCGTATCCTGTTGGGCGAAGATTTTATCGTATACACGTTGACGGGGGTTGCGCAAATTGACTACTCGTTAGCGGCGCGTACCGCGGCATTTGACATTGAGAAAAAATGCTGGATCGACGACGTGTTGCAGGCGGCAGGTATCGACCCTGCCCTGCTCGCCACCCCCGTGCCCGCAGGTACGGTGGCAGGCACGGTCACGAAAGCGGTCAAAGACGCGCTTGGCATTGCCTATGACATCACCGTTGTCAACGGTTGCCACGACCAGGTGGCAGGTATGCTCGGCGCAGGCGTATTTGCCCCGTCGCAAGCGATGGACGGTACGGGGACGGTAGAATGCATCCCCGTCATTTTAGAGAAAAAACCCACCGATACCGCTTTTTATGAAGGCGGATATTCCGTTGTGCCGTTTATGGAGGACACGTACGCATGTTACGCGTTTTCCTTTACGGGCGGTGCCACGTTAAAGTGGTTCCGCGATACCTTTGCCGCCGATGAGAGAGCGGCGGCAGAGGCCGCGGGCAAAAACGTATACGCCGTGCTGGACAGTAAAGTACCCGCAGGACCTACGGGACTGCTCGTACTGCCGCATTTTGCAGGTGCCGCAACGCCGTATATGGATAACGACGCAAAAGCCGCGTTTGTAGGGGTTACGTTAGAAACCACCAAATACGACCTATATAAAGCGTTAATGGAAGGCACATCCTTTGAAATGTTGCTCAATTTCAACACGTTAAGTGCGGCATTGACCGCACCGATTACCGAAATTCGCGCAACCGGCGGCGGTGCCACATCGGACGTGTGGTTACAAATCAAAGCAGATATTTTAGACACCGCCATTACCGCTCTTTCTTGTAAAGAAGTGGGCGCGGCGGGCACGGCGGCGTTAGCGGGTGTAGCTGTCGGTGCGTTTACCACGGTAAAAGATGCCGTCACTAAAATGGTTACGGTAAGAACAGTGTTCACCCCTACCGCAAAATACACCGATCTTTATAAAAAACTTTACAAACGTTACACGTTGTTGTATAATGCTGTGAAAGGATTGAGATGATGAAACGTTACGTCGGCAACCCGTTACAGACGCGCGGCGCAGAACAGTACGTTTTGCAAGACGGCAAAGGTAACGGTATGCACTTTTTGTATGTGCGCAACGGTTGCGGTTTAGAAGTATGGTTGTCCCTTGACCGTGCGGGTGACGTATCCCGCGTGCAGTTTAAAGGCGATAATATGGGGTACTTTGCCCCGTGCGGCTACGTAGCACCGCAGTATTATGACCGCATAGGTGCCGGTTTCTTAAAATCCTTTACGGCGGGCTTTTTTACCACCTGCGGTCTTACGGCGGTAGGGTCCCCTTGTACCGATGACGGCGAAGAACTGCCGTTGCACGGTACGCTGTCCCATATACCTGCCACATTGCGCGGTATTGACGAGACGGCAGATGCGCTCACCGTTTCGTTGCGTATTGTGGACGCGGCATTGTTCGGCAGAAAACTGGTGTTAGACCGTGTATACCGTTTTTCTTACACCGAAAACATATTCTCGGTCACCGATACGGTCACCAATGCGGCAGATACCGTGTCTCCCTATATGGTGCTGTACCATTGCAATATGGGATACCCGTTGTTGAGTGAAAACAGTACGGTGTATATCCCCAACAGCGGTATCACCCCGCGCAATGCGCACGCGGCGAAATATATGGATACGGCTCTGCAGATGGAGGTGCCGAAAGCGGGATACGAAGAATGTTGTTACTACTTTGACGTGACCGCAGACAACGGCGTTGCCAAAGCGGGTATTTACAATGACACGATACATAAAGGTGTTGTGCTGTCCTACAACAAATCGCAGTTGCCGTATTTTACCGAATGGAAAATGATGGGTGACACCGACTACGTGTTGGGTTTGGAGCCGGGCAATTGTACCCCCGACGGCAGAGACGTATTACGTCAAAACGGCACCTTACAGTTCTTACAGCCCGATGAAAGTAAAGTGACTGCTGTGCAGTTTGCTTTTATTGATAAGAAAGAGGAGTTTTAAAAATGCTGGTTACCTTAAAAGAAATTTTAAAGATCGCGGATGAAAAAGGCATTGCCGTGGGCGCTTTCAATGCCGTGAGTATGCCGTACGTGCAAGCGATTATTGCGGCGGCGGAAGAACTGGAACAGCCGGTCATCTTAATGCACGCGCAGGTGCACGAAGAAATGGCACTTTGCAAAATGGACGAAGTCGCACCTATGATGCTGTGGTTCGCCAAGAGAGCAAAAGTGCCGGTCTGCGTGCATCTTGACCACGGTACCGACCTTGACTACGTCAAGCACGGTTTGGAACTCGGATTTACGTCGGTGATGTATGACGGTTCCAACCTGCCCGCCGCAGAAAATATTGCCAACACCAAGATCGCCGTGGAAATGGCGAAAAAGACCGGTGCTTCCGTAGAAGCAGAGATCGGCTCGATGGGTGCCAGAGAAGGCGGCGACGGTGCTGCCGCTTCGGTTTACACCGACCCTGAACAGGCGACGGCGTTCGTAAACGAAACGGGTATTGATGCGCTCGCGTGCGCATTTGGTACCGCACACGGTTTTTACGCTACCGCGCCGAAATTGGATATGGAACGCCTTTCCGCCATTTACGATAACATCTCTGTACCGATCGTTATGCACGGCGGCTCGGGTGTTTCCGAAGACGATTACCGCGAGGTTATTCGCCGCGGTGTCCGCAAAGTCAACTACTACACCTATATGGCAAAAGCGGGTGCGCAAGCCATTTCCAACAAGGAATACACACAGTTCCACGATGTATTGGTAGATGCGATTGCCGCAATGAAAGAAAACGTCAAAGCCGCCATGAAAGTGTTCGCCAACCTGTAAAATGATATGAAAAGCGCCCGTTTCCGTTTGGAAACGGGCGCTTTTTTGGCGTTCTTGGCAGTTTTTTCTTGTGTTGCGCATAGAAATATGATATAATAGATTGATTTTTAATAGAAAGGGGTGGGCAACATCGCCAAGAAAAAGTGGTTAAAACCGCGGCATCGCGTGGTACGAAATCTCGTATATATGATTTTGTACCCGTATTCCAAATGGAGATACGGCCTTGTGGTGGACAAATTCAAAGCGCAGGAAAAACGCCCGTATCTGATTTTGCTCAATCATCAGACCCCTTTTGACCAATTCTTTGTGGGTATGTCTATCAGCGGTCCCGTTTACTATATGGCATCGGAGGACTTATTCTCCAACGGCTGGGTATCGTCGCTGATTCGTTGGTTGATAGCCCCTATTCCGATCCGCAAGCAAACCACCGACGTGACAGCAGTAAAAACCTGTCTCAGGGTCGCCAAAGAGGGCGGCACCATTGCGATAGCCCCTGAGGGAAACCGTACATACAGCGGTAAAACGGAATATATGAACCCCGCTATTGCACCTTTGGCGAAAAAACTGGGGTTGCCTATCCTTTTGTACCGCATCGAAGGCGGTTACGGTGCGGAGCCGCGGTGGAGTGACTGCATACGCAAAGGCAAAGTGCACGCATTTGTGTCCCGCGTGTTGCAGCCGTCGGATTACGCCGACCTTACCGATCAAGAATTGTACGACATTATAAAAAGCGAATTGTATGTGAACGAAGGTGTCGCGGACGGCATTTTCCGTTCGAACAAGCGCGCGGAATATTTAGAACGTGCGGTGTATGTGTGTCCGTTCTGCGGATTGTCCCGCTTTGAAAGCCACGGCAATGCCGTTACCTGCCTTTCCTGCAACCGTGCGATAGAATACGGTGAAGACAAGCGCTTGAGCGGTAAAGGGTTTGATTTTCCGTTCCGCTTTATGACCGAATGGTATGATTATCAAGCGGATTTTATCAACAAAACCGACGTAACGCAGTTTACACAAACGCCGCTGTTCACCGATACCGCCAACGTCACCGAAGTGATTTTGCAAAAAAAGAAAATCCCTTTGTTGGAAAATGCCGTATTGCGGTTGTACGGAGATAGAATGACCGTGTTGGAAGATACCGATGCACCGCTGATTTTTCCGTTTGACGAGACGAGTGCTGTGACGGTGTTAGGGCGCAACAAACTCAACGTCTATTTTAACGGACACGTGTACCAATTCAAAGGCGGCAAGCGGTTTAATGCTTTAAAATACGTACATATCTATCACCGTTATAAAAACATCAGTAAAGGAGATGCCGATGGAAGCTTTTTGGGATTATAGTGTGTGGGGCTGGTTTAACTTATTTGCCGTTTTACTGTTGAGTTTGTTAGCCGCCAACATCATTAAAAGAAGCATAAAATGGTTACAGGCATCGCTTATCCCCACCTCTGTGTTAGGCGGCGCCATTTTGGTGATTATCGCGGGCATATACAAAGCCATAACGGGCGACGTGATGTTCGATACCGCGTTTTTCGACGGCAACGGTACTGCAAATCTGGAAATACTGACCTATCACACCTTGGCGCTCGGGTTTATCGCATCTGCGTTTAAAAGTTCGGGTGAAAAGTTGACAGGGAAACGCGCTGTAGAGATTTTTAATACGGGCGTTACCACCGTTTCCACGTACTTATTGCAGGCGGTGGTCGGTTTTGGTATTTCGTTGATTGCCGCACTTTGCATCAAAGGATTTTTCCCTGCGGCAGGCGTGCTGTTGCCGTTTGGTTACGGGCAAGGCACAGGGCAAGCGCTTAATTACGGCGGCATTTATGAAAACCAGTTTGGTTTTGTCGGCGGTAAGAGTTTCGGACTGACCATTGCGGCGCTCGGATTTATCAGCGCCAGTGTCGGCGGTGTTATCCACCTGAATTTTCTTAAAAAACGCGGTATCATTCGAAAAACCGCTACCGAAGAAGGCGCTTTGCGCTCCGAAGAGATACAGGCGGACAACGAAATTCCGATGCAGGAAAGCATCGATAAACTCACCGTGCAGATCGCATTGATCGGTGCCGCGTACCTGCTCACCTACCTTTTGATGGGATTACTCGGCAAACTGCTGCCGGGTATGCGCTCGGTCATTTTCGGCTTTAACTTCCTGCTGGGCGTGTTATGTGCTACCGCTATTAAAGCGGTGATAAACTTTTTGAAACGCAAAGGCGCCATTCACAGAGAGTATACCAACAACTTTTTGATGACCCGCGCGTCTAACTTCTTTTTTGATATTATGGTAGTAGCGGGCATTGCCGCCATTCGTTTGGGCGTGTTGCAAAACTACTGGGGCATCATTTTGATTATGGGGGTTGTCGGCTTGGTGGTCACCTACGTGTACAACCGCTTTGTAGCCAAAAAGTTGTTCCCCGATTACACCGAAGAGCAGTTTTTAGCTATGTACGGTATGTTGACCGGTACCGCGAGTACGGGTATTATCCTGTTGCGCGAGATCGACGGCGATTTTAAAACGCCTGCGGCGGATAACTTGGTGTACCAGAATTTCCCTGCGATCGTGTTTGGCTTCCCGATCATGTTGCTTGCAACCTTAGCGCCCGTCAAACCGATTTTGACTTTAATCTTATTGGCGGCGTTTTTCCTGCTAATGAACGGTATTCTGTTCCGCAAACAACTGTTTAAACGCAAGAAAAAATAAAAGTTTTTCTTTGTAAAAAGAGTACCCGTACGGCGGGTGGTCATAGGGATAAAAATAGAGAGAATGTAGCATACGTGGTACATTCTCTCTTATCTTTTTGTAGATTTTTACATGGGATTGGCTTCTCCCCGGGGAAAAGCCAATCACACACCGTAAATACCATCGTGGGGCACCTGTCTATGCATAACTGTTGGTATCATCTTTCGTGAACAGGTCGTTGGCATCGGCGGTCAAGGCTTCTGCCAAGCTTTCTGCCGCTTGCAAATCGGTGCCTACCGCGGTGATATATGCTTTCACTTTCGGTTCGGTACCCGACGGGCGGAAAATCACTTTCGCGTTATCTTCCAGCGAGAACGCCACCACGTTAGATTTGGGCAGGGTGAGCACGGTACGTGCGCCCGTTTGCAAATCTTCTGCATACGACTCGCGGTAATCCGCGACACCGATCACCTTTTTGCCTGCAAACGCTACCGGACGGTTTTTGCGCAGACCTTCCATAAGTTCTGCCATCACTTTCATGCCCGCCGCGCCTTCAAACTCAGCGTTGACCAGTTTGTGTACGTAATAGCCGTGCTCTTTGCACAAATCGTCGTATACCTGCAACAAGGTCTTACCCTGCTTTTTGTAGTATGCCGCCATCTCACAAATCAGCATAGATGCTACCACGGCATCCTTGTCACGCACGTACGTACCCGCCAAATAGCCGTAGCTTTCTTCAAAGCCGAATATATACCGCTCGGGATGTCCTTCTTGTTCCAGCAAGCCGATTTGCTCGCCGATATATTTGAAACCTGTCAACAGATCGCGCAGTTCACAACCGTACTTTTCTGCAATCCGCGCCGCCAAGGCGGTGGTCACAATGGTTTTTACCACAACGGGATGCTGCGGCATAGTATCTGCGGCGGTTTTGCAGGACAAGATATATTCTAACAACAAACAACCCACCGCGTTACCGCTCATCAAGGTGTATTCATCGCCGTGGGCCACCGCGATACCCACGCGGTCAGCATCCGGGTCGGTAGCGAGCAAAATATCGGGTCTTTCGAGTTTTGCCAGTTCCAGAGCACAGCGGAACGCCTCGCGGATCTCCGGATTCGGATAGGGTGCTGTCGGGAAATTACCGTCGGGCAATTCCTGCTCTTTTACGATCACAAGATTTTGAATGCCGATACGCGAAAGGACGTCCCGCACGGGCACGTTACCCGCACCGTTCAAAGGTGTATACACCACTTTCAGTGCAGTATCATTACAAATACCGGGATTTACCTGCTGTTGTAACACATTTTGTATATACTTTTCGAGAACGGCAGGCTCGATTTCCACGATTTTGCCCGTCGCAACACCATCAGCATACGGCATGCTTTTGATGCCGTCAAACATATCCAATTCACGGATACACGCGGTCACCGCCGCCGCATCCGCATCGGTCATCTGGCAACCGTCGGGACCGTAGCATTTATAGCCGTTATACTTCGCAGGATTATGGCTGGCGGTCACCATAATGCCCGCCTGACATTTCAGTTCACGCACCGCAAAAGATAAAATCGGCACGGGCTCTAACTGCGGATAGATGTATGCACGTACGCCGTTTGCCGCCAAATTTTCTGCCGCCGCTTTGGCAAATACATCGGATTTAATGCGGGAGTCGTATGCGATGGCCACCGCGGGCATTTCGTACTTTTGATTAAGATAATCCGCAAGACCCTGCGTTGCCTTACGCACGGTGTATACGTTCATACGGTTGGTACCCGCGCCGATAACACCGCGCAAGCCTGCTGTACCAAAACTCAATTCTTTGTAAAAACGTTCATATATTTCATTCTCATCCTGTGCTATTGCCGTCAACTCCACCTGCAAATCGGGGTCTTCGGTTGCACGGGTGAGCCATTCGCTGTAAAGTTTTATACTGTTTTCCATACGCCGTACCGCCTTTCTGTTATGCCCTTATTATAGTGCAAATAAACCAATTTGTAAAGAATAAACCGCGTCGAATTCTGTAAAAAAAGTATAGATATAATTTAATGTATAAGAAACTGTTGATTATTTCCTTTTAAAGTGCTATACTATACGGTAGGTTAGTATGTTTTTAGGGGGAAACGCGCTGTGAAACGGTTTTTTGCGGGATTGCTCGTACTTGTATTGCTTCTTGGCGCCTGTGCGTGTCGCGCAAATGATACCCCGACGTCTACGTTGTCCGAAGACCCGCTCACGCAACAAAACGGTATAGAAAACCTTACCGTCGCATACAACCGTGAAGATACGTTAAATCCTTTTGCGGCGAAAACCGAGCGTAACCTGCAGTTATCTAACCTGCTGTATGAAACACCTGTTGTGATTGACGGAAACTTTATGCCAAAGGAAGCGTTGTTAGCGGTCAAGATGCCCGACCCGACACACATTATGGCGACCGTACGTGCAGGAGCAAAATTCTCGGACGGCACGGCGGTAACTGCCGGGGACGTGCAGTATTCCTTTGAGCAGGCGAAAAACAGTGAAAACTATAAAACGTTGCTTGCCAATATCAGTGCGGTAAAAGTAAAAGGCAGAGAATTGACCTTTACCCTTGCCAAAGCGGATATTCACGCTGACGCCAACCTTGTTTTCCCTGTTATCAAACGCTCTTCCGATACCACTAAAGCGGCAAGAGCGCCTATCGGCAGCGGTCCGTATGCATACGACGCGGAAAAGGCGGTGCTGACCGCCAACCCGTATTACGGTAAAACCGCCGCGTTTGCCACCATCGGTTTGAAACATCTGGTAAATGAAACCGAAGTGTTACAAGCGTTGGAAAACGGCAGTATCGGATATATGTACAACGATTTAAACGGCGAGATCCCGCGCACAATGGCAAAAACCTGCGCTGTAGATGTAAACAGACTCGCCTTTTTAGGTGTGAATGCCGCAAAGCCGCTGACCGCTGATCCCGCTTTTCGTAAAGCATTGTCCGCGGCGATAAACCGTACCGCCCTTGCCGCCAATTCCTATACCGGCAGAGCCGTACCCGCCACCTCCCCGTTCCACCCCAAATGGAAAATGGCGACGGAAATATCCGTTACATCCGCAAACGATAACACGGCGCTTGCAAAACAATTGTTGGCAGATGCTCTCAAAAATCCCGTCACCGCGGCGACCACTACCGCTGTGACAACCACCACGGCAGGTACAACCGTAACCACCACCGCACCTGCGGATACAGCGTTACGGGATTTGACCCTTCTGTACGTTGCGGGTAACACCAGTCGCGAATCCGCCGTTAAAATGCTCACGTCTGCCATCAAGAATATCGGCGTGACGGTGACCCCTATCCCTCTGAGTTATACCGATTACATCACCCGCTTACAAAGCGGCGATTTCGATTTGTATCTCGGTGAAATACAATTACTCCCCTCTATGTCCCTTGACGTGTTTTTAAACGGCGGTGCCGCCTGCTACGGTATCGTCGCACCTAAAACCGCCGCCGCGTACAACGCTTGGGTACGCTCCGAAGGCGAACTGCAAGCGTTTACGGATGCTTTCAGCGAAGAGATGCCCTTTATCCCATTGTGTTGGCGGCAGGGCTTGGCGGCATATTCCCACGCGTTTTCTTCTGTAACGCCGTTAGCGTTTCATCCGTACAACGGCATCTCGGAATGGAAATAGATTTTTACAGTATATTATGAGAAAGGTGTGCTATCCCTATGATCCGTATTGAAAATCAACTCGGCACCATCGAAATCTCTCAGGAGTATTTTTCGTTCCTTATCGGTAGCGCTGTTACCGGTTGTTACGGTGTCACAGGCATGGTAAGAAGCGGCGCCCGTCAGGGTATCCGTTCGTTGCTTACCCGCCGTACCCACACTGACGACGGCGTGCGGGTGCGCAGTGAAGGCAATAAACTGGTGGTTGACCTGCATATTGCGGTTATTCACGGTATGAACATCTCCGCGATTGCTAAAAGCATTGTCAATAAAGTGCGTTTTACCGTCGAAGAAGCCACTGGCCTGACGGTGAAAAAAGTCAACGTATTTGTTGACAGTATGAAATCCGAGTAAGTGTGACAGGTCTCAATGAAGGAGTGTAACCAATGATACAAGGACGAATTCTGCGCGACGCCATTATTTCCGGTTCTAACCGTCTGTCTTCTGTAAAAGAAGCGGTGGACGCGCTTAATGTTTTCCCCGTACCCGACGGTGACACGGGTACCAATATGTCGATGACCATTGCGGCGGGTGCAAGAGAACTCGCCCGCTTGCAGGATGACGTTGCGATAAGCAAAGTGGCAGATACTGCCGCTTCTGCACTTTTGCGCGGTGCACGCGGTAACTCGGGTGTTATTCTGTCCCTTTTGTTCCGCGGCTTTTCCAAAGGCCTCAAAGGTAAAGAAGAAGCCAACGGTGCTGATCTGGCAGATGCACTGACCTTAGGCGTGGAAGCCGCTTACAAGGCGGTTATGAAACCCACCGAGGGTACCATTTTGACCGTCGCGCGCGAAGCGGCCGCAAAAGGTGTTGCATTTGCGAAAGAAAACAACGACACCGTTGCCGTTTGGGAAGCGATCTGCGAAGAAGCTGAGGCCTCTCTCGAACGTACCCCCGAACTGCTCCCCGCTCTCAAAAAAGCAGGTGTTGTGGACGCGGGCGGTAAAGGGTTCTGCGTGGTTATCGAAGAAATGCTGTCGGTGTTCAAAGGCGGCGAACTTTTTGAAGGTGTCGGCGGTATCGCCGCGGCACCCGCGCCCCAGAAAGATGCCGCTGTCAGCGCGGCAGGCGCGTTTGATGAAGAGATCACATTCGGTTACTGTACCGAATTTATCGTGCTGAGAGCGAAAGACAACACCCGTGATCCGTTATCTCTGCGTGCGTATTTGGAGTCTATCGGCGACTGTGTCGTTGTTGTAGACGATGAAGATATCATCAAAGTACACGTACACACCAACGACCCCGGCAAAGCGTTACAAGAAGGCTTGAAATTCGGTCAGTTTGAAACCGTCAAGGTGGAAAATATGCGGTTGCAACACGAAAACGCGGGTTGGGTCGGTGAAACCGAAGGTGAACAAGTACCGCAGTTTGCACGTGCCGAGCCCGAAAACCCCTACGGTTTCGTGGCGGTAGCGGCAGGTGACGGTCTTGCGTCCTTATTCCGCGACCTTGGCTGTGACCAGGTAGTATCCGGCGGTCAGACCATGAACCCGTCTACCGACGACATTCTGCAGGCGATTGAAGCCACCCCCGCAAAATTGGTGTATGTGTTGCCCAACAACAAAAACATCATTTTGGCGGCGGAACAGGCGGTACCGCTCGCGGACAGAGAAGTACGCGTGTTGCCCACCCGTACCATTCCGCAGGGTATCTCTTCCATGCTGGCATTTGATCCTGACGCATCTGCTGACGACAACATCATTGCGATGCGCGGCGCTTACGAAGCGGTTTCCAGCGGCTCTTTGACCTTTGCCGCCCGTGACAGCGATTTCGAAGGTCACGATATCCATGAGGGCGATATTCTTGCTATGGATAACGGTAAACTGGTATTTGTGGACAACGACGTGACGCACGCCGCGGTAAAACTTACCAGAAATATGCTGACTTCCCGTAAATTGGCGGGTAAGGACACCAGTTTTGTTACCGTAATTTACGGTGCAGACGTAACCGAAGCGGACGCGGCGGCTGTCAGCACTGCCATTCAGGAAAAGGTCGGCAACAAAGTAGAAGTCACCGTCATTCCCGGTGGTCAGCCTGTATACTATTACTTCCTGTCTTTGGAATAAAGCAAAAACGAAAGCGGAACAACCGTGTGGTTGTTCCGCCTTTTTGAAAGGATACGCCTATGAACATATTGTGTGTAGGCGACGTGGTCGGCTCGGTAGGCTGTCAGCATTTGGCGGCTGTTTTACCTGCCGTACGCCGCCGTTACAACGTGGACGTGTGCATCGTTAACGGTGAAAACGCCGCAGACGGCAACGGCACCACGCCCCGCGCCGCAGAAAGTTTATTCGCCGCGGGTGCTGACGTGATTACCGGTGGCAACCACACCTATCGCCGTCCCGAATATATGGATATGTTAGACGCCGACCCTGCCACTCTACGTCCCGCCAATTTCCCGGGCAATCCCGCCGGACGCGGTATCACGGTAGTGGACAAAGGGCGGTTTTCGGTAACGGTTATCAACTTATTGGGGCAAGTATACCTTGATGCTGTTGACAACCCGTTTTTCGCTTTAGATGCGCTGTTAGAGCAGGCGGGTAATCCAAGATTCTGCGTTGTGGATTTTCACGCGGAAGCCACCGCCGAGAAAAAAGCACTCGGTTTTTATGCGGACGGACGGGTATCTGCCATCTTTGGGACCCATACCCACGTGCAGACCGCCGACGAACAGATTTTACCGCAAGGAACAGGCTTTATCACCGACGTCGGTATGACCGGCCCCACCGTTTCGGTGCTCGGTGTCAAACCCGAACAATCCATTGCCCGTATCCGCAACAAAATGCCTGCACGGTTTTCCACCGCGGACGGACCGTGTCAAATGGATGCGGTGCTGTTTATTGTAGATGATAACACGGGCAAAACCGTTTCCGTACAAAGAATAAAGGAGTAAAACCATGCGTGACGATATTACCAGTATTCCGATAAGCGAAGTATTTGAACCCAAAGACGGCTGTCCTTTGTGCCGTATGCGAGAAATGCTCACCGAGCGTATCGCCGTGTATATCACGGGTGCCGCTATGATGGAACCGGATATACGGCAGGAAACCAACCGTTTGGGCTTTTGTAACACCCATTACCGCCGCTTGCTAAAGCAGCAAAAGCGCCTGCCTTTAGCGCTGATGATGGAAAGCCATTTGGCCGAGGTGCAAAAAACGGCTTTTCAAAAAGGACGCGGCGGTAAGGTGAAAAAACCGAAAGAAAAGCATACGGATACCTGCTTTATGTGTGACAATATCAACCGCAATATGGGGCATCTCGTTTCCAATGTAGTGCGTTTATGGGAAAAGGAAGACGATTTTCGCAAATTGTACGCACAGCAACCCTTTTTCTGCCTGCCCCATTGCAGAGAACTGACCGAAGCGACGTGGGAATTGCCGAAAAAGTTGCAAGGGGATTTTGTGCAGGTGACCGCCGAACGCACCGAACAATATTTGCAAGAATTGGCGGGCGACGTCTCGCATTTTTGCAAAATGTTTGACTACCGTAACAGCGGTGCTAACAAAGATTGGGGCAATTCCAAAGATGCTATTGAACGCGCTATTCACTTTTTAACAGGCGAAGAAGCAGAATAAAAATTCCACCGTAGGGTGGGTGATCATAGGGATAAAAATAGAGAAGATACACAAAAGTTGTGTGTCTTCTCTGGGTTTTCTATATACATCCGCCTTTCAGATGCTTTCTTGTTGCAACAAATCTAAAATTTCATCTTTTAACATAAAACCATAATAGGCGTTTTGATACGGGAGAACTCCTGTGCAGTACCCCTTCCCGCTGCCGTCTATGTATACCGTAATGGTTTCGTTGTCTGTGCAATTGGTTATTTCGATGCGCAGGTCACACAAAAGCATTTTTCGTATATCAAATACGTACTTTGCATAAGTGTGTCCATTGTTTATCGGTTGTCCGTCCAAAGCGGCTAACCATACAGCTTGTTGGTAGTCGGATAAGGGAACAGCAACATCTTTGCGGTACATCGCGACGGAATGCGTTGCAACGTCATACTCGCCCAAACAGTACAAGATATCCGTCTGACTGCTGAAAAGCAAATCATTGGGTAAAAAACATATAGCGGCAACGATGCCGAATACTATTATGATGCAACCAAAAGCGAGAATATATCGCAGACATCTCGTTATAAGCATACCCTTTTCTCCTTTTCGAGAGATCTTTAATAAGTCAAATGTTTAATAACCTTGTTTTTAAGCAATTCAAAACACACACCAAGGTTTTTCTGAGTACGATCGGTAGATGTAGTAGTTTCTTCGATAGATGAACAATATGTATCATATTCGTTATCACTATATTGAATATTGAATTTTGAAGCCAAAGCGCCGATTAACAGAATCTCCTTAATTTCCTGCAGACCTTGTTGATAGCATTGTTCGTAAAACCCCGCTTCGTCAAGCTGTAGAATGTTTTGGGAATATTCTAACAAAGACATTTTCACTTCTATTATATCCTAGTTGTCACGCGACGTCAACAGCACGCCTACAATAAAGCAAAACCGTATCATACGGATGTTGGGTTAGGTATTTGCAGAAACTTGCGGCTACACTTGGCCCCCTTGCCTAAAGGGGGCTGGATTTCGCCGTAGGCGAAAGACTGGGGGATATATCCCTCCACCACCGCTTGCGCGGCGGTGCCTTGCAGGGCGGCCACCTCTCTGGGCTTCGCCCATCTCCCCTGTCAGGGGAGTACCCTCCCTTTAGGCAAGGGGGGCAGGAAAAATACCCACAAAAACAAGAGAAGATACACCATATTTTTGTATCT
>JAZPXM010000115.1:0-18225 GCA_045543675.1 Acutalibacteraceae bacterium | reverse complement strand
CGCCGATATTTCCATAGAAATATCGGCGCTTTCAGCAATCTGTCAGATAAAAAAGTAATTAATACTCCTCTTGTGTCAGCGTCAACATTTCCTTAAGCGCCGGCAACAACCGTCT
The DNA here is from genome assembly GCA_045543675.1 of Acutalibacteraceae bacterium. GTDB lineage: Bacteria > Bacillota > Clostridia > Oscillospirales > Acutalibacteraceae > URNF01. The sequence continues at coordinate 18,110 of JAZPXM010000115.1, read as the reverse complement.
GTTTTCACGGTCCATACAAATGTAGGTAAAATGAATCAGTCGTTTATGCAAGCTTTCAAAAGGTCTGTTCAGCACGTCCCAGAACCGATCTTTAACGGGATAAGCAATTTCAGCGGCATTGATAATGCTTGCACAGCGTTCCAGCCAATCGCTATTATCATGAATCAGCGTCTCGCCGCTGATCTCTAAGCAAATACGGCTTGCGACAGATGCTTGCAGGCTGACAACCGTGCTGTTGGTGTCCGCATCAAAGCGGCAGGTCACCTCCGCGGGCGCACCGTCCACCGTTACCTTTACGGATACAGATTTATGGAAACCGCGCAGATGGATATTCCAATTACGCTTTGCGGGAATCAGGTCTGCCCGACCGCAAGCAGGTTCAATAACAAACTGTGCGTTTTCACCCCAAGACAACTGCATTTTCGTCTGGCAGAAAGCGCCGTTTTCAAAATCGTGACCGTCGCCGCCATCTTCGTAAAGCGTAAACGTATTGTCCGCACCGGGGAACACCATCAACTCCACAGTATCGCTGTTGCACAGACGATTATCAGCGTAATTCGCCATCGGAATAATAGCGCCGGCTTTCGCGAATACAGGCATAGAGGTCATCGGACGGCAAACGGTAATCATTCTGCCGCCCAAACCGCTGTAGTGCATACCGTTAAAGAAATCAAACCATTCACCGTCAGGCAACCAGGCATCTACCTGTCCCAAATGAGCGATCTCATCATTGGGCGTAGTAATAGGCGCTACCATCAGTTCGGTACCGAACCAGAACTGATTAGGCACATTGTAAGCGGCGCCACATTTGGGATGGCTATAATACATCGGCTGTACCAACGGAGACAAATCCGTGTGGCAATGATAGTTCATTGTATAAATATAGGGGAACAGTTGATGACGCAATCTCAACCAGCTTTTGACGCACTCTGCCGTTGCAAAATCATTTGACCAGGGTTCCTTTTGCATCCAACGGGAGCAGGTGCTATGTAAACGGTTAATAGGAGAAAATACACCAAGTTGCACCCAACGTTGCAGCAATTCTACATCCTTGTAACCCGCCATATGACCGCCGATATCGTGACTCCACCAGCCGTAGCCGACATTAGAAGCCGTTGCGGTGAAATAGGGTTGGAACTGCAAAGATTCCCACGTAACGGTAGTGTCACCGGAAAAACCGACAGGATAGCGATGGCTGCCGGGGCCGGCATAAGGAGAGAAGAACATCGGGCGTTTACCGCTTCTGGCAATATCTAAAATGTGCAGATGGTTCAGCATCCACAAGGGGTCCATACGTTCGGCAGGGTCTTTGTATTCGCCCGGAGCGTTCGGCTCATGGATCCACCAATAGTTAGTTCCCTGTTGCCAGTCCATCCACCAGAAATCCACGCCGTCTTTCTCGTAAGGATGATGCACAATGTCGAAATAGGTTGCCATATGCTCTTTAGACAGCAGGTCCAAAGGCACACGTTTGCCCGTTGCAGGGTCAATACCGTTGGCTTTCGCCATTTCCTCGTACATCACTTCATGCTTACAGATACCCGCCGCAGGATGCAGATTCAGCGCCGTTTTCAGGTCCTTTTCGTGCAATTCTTTCAGGAACGCACGGTAATCGGGAAACAGTTCCTCGTTCCAGGTGTAACCTGTCCAGCCGTCCGGAAATTCCGGATCTTTCTGCTCGTCGGGGATCTTAACGATATGCCAATCCATATCTACCACGCCGACAGAGAACGGTACGTTCTCCTTGGCAAAACGGTCCATCAAACTCAAATATTCCTCTTGGGTATACGCATGGTAGCGACTCCACCAGTTACCCAAGGCATACGCGGGCAACATCGAAGGCGCTCCCGTAATGCGGTAGAAATCCCGTATGCAACCACGATAATCATAGCCGTAGCCAAAGAAATATACGTCCTGCGTATCTTCCAGTCGGACAGCCACCCAACCGGTTTCATCCAACAGCAAAGATTGAGAATCGTCCAGTACGGAAAAACCCCAGCGAGAACACAAGCCTTTTCCCACCGGGCAAGAACCGTTCACTTCGTCTAACGTTTTACACGTGCCGCCCAAATCTTCATACGGCTCACCAAAGCGCCACGCAGACGCCGGTTCGGCAAGCAACCGCACCGACAAAGTGTCCGCGGTAAACGGCATATCTTCTGTATATTCCAGCAACAACGCACCCGTATTGATGCGCAGAATGCCGTTTTCGAGGAATACTTCAAAATTGCAAACCGGTAAATCACGGTAGAACACCGTTTGAGATGCACGATCTTCAAACGTTCCCGACGGATCGTACTCCATTCGAATCAAGCGGTCCGTCAGCACTGTGAAACGGTAGCATTTTCCCGCAACGCAATTCTCGGGAAGTGCCAAAGGTCTTACAGGCCATTGAAATCGATTGTTATCCATTGATAAACCTCCTGTCAAGCTGTCTTTTCTTTAAGTGCTTATAACAAATCGGGGAATTGCGGATACAAAACAGATCCAAGCAGTCCATCATTGTTATAAATACTATACCATTTTCCCCTCTCCTTAGAAATATACAAATTCGCGATATCCATAAACATATCCTACGATTTTTAATTTTTTCTCGATCAAACCTGATGTCGTTCGCTTTCTGAGAATCGCCGCAAACAAATCCGTACTGTAAATCAGATCACAAACCCGATAATACACACATACTGTAAGATACTGCCCAATAAGACAAACAAATGAAACACCGAATGCATATACCGCACTTTTACCCCGACGCCGTATAATACCGCGCCGACGGTATAGGCGATACCGCCTGCCAACAGCCACCAAAATCCCGTCGGCGACATAGCGGTAATTGCCGTCTTGCTTGCGACAATGATACACCAACCCATACCGATATAACAAATCATTGACAGCACGTTATACTTTTTCAGATCTATTGCGGTGAATACGATGCCGAGTGCCGCGCACCCCCATTCAATACCGAACACCACCCAAGCCAGTGCAGGAGACACCGCACGGATAGAACAAAACAGTATCGGCGTATAGGTGCCCGCTATCAGGAAATAAATGGTGCAATGATCCAATACCTGCATCACCTTTTTCCCGAGATTCGGATGCAATCCATGGTACACGCTGGACATCGTGTATAACAAAACCAGCGCCGCGCCGTAAATGGCGCTGCCTACCACGCCCCACACATTGTGGTGTAAGGCGGCGACGATCACGCAGGTGACAAGCGCTATTACCCCAAAGCCGCCACCGACAATATGGGATACCATATTAAAAATTTCTTCACCGCGCGTATAATCGGGCAGTTGTCTGTCTTTCAATTTTGTACGTTGCATCTAAACACGACCTTTCGCCGACCACTATACACCCACACGCCGAAAAAGACAACCTACACTTGCCGTTTCACTATTCTACCGCCACTCTCCCCGCAGTAGAGTGCCCCAAAAGACGAGTAGAGTAACAAAAGACACCCGTACGGGAGTTGCGGTTAGGGATTTGCAGAAAAGTCGCGAAAACTCTTGGCTCCCCTTGTCAGGGCGAGTAGCGCTTCGCGCTACTCGGTCGACGCTCGCTTACGCTCGGTCGCGAAAACTCTTGGCTCCCCTTGTCAGGGGAGCTGTTGAACGAGCGTTTAAGCGAGTGAAACTGAGGGGTAGTCGAAGTGCTTTTATTATGTCCAGAACTACCCTTCCGTCAAAACCTACGGTTTTGCCACCTCCCCTGACAAGGGGAGGCAAGAAAAAGATGTCTACAAAAGATAAGAGAAGACACACAGCTTTTGTGTATCTTCTCTATTTTTATCCCTATGACCACCCGCCGTACGGCGGGCGTTTTTTTATTCTGCAAATAGCGGTGTAGATAAATATCTGTCTCCCGTATCGGGCAACAGTACCACCACCGTTTTGCCTTTGTTTTCAGGTCGGCTCGCCACCGCAATAGCCGCGTGCAACGCCGCACCCGAAGAGATACCTGCCAAGACACCTTCCGTTTTGGCAAGGGCTTTGCCTGCCGTATACGCTTCCTGCTCGGTGACGGTCATCACTTCGTCCAACACATCCACGTCCAACACCGCAGGCACAAATCCCGCACCGATACCTTGCAACCCGTGTGCACCCGCTTTACCGCCCGACAACACGGGAGAAGAAGCAGGTTCCACACCTACAACCATTATCGCCGCATTTTGTTCCTTGAGATACTTGCCGACACCCGTCACCGTACCGCCCGTACCGACTCCTGCTACAAAAACATCCACCTTGCCGTCGGTATCCGCGTAAATCTCGGGACCCGTTGTTTTGTAATGTGCCGCCGCATTGGCAGGGTTCACAAACTGCCCCGCGATAAAACTATCTGGGATTTCCTTTGCCAACATTTCCGCCTTGTCGATAGCACCCTGCATACCCAACTTGCCGTCGGTCAGCACCAATTCCGCACCGTAAGCGGCAATTAACATCCGTCGTTCCGCTGACATCGTATCGGGCATTACGATGATGGTACGGTATCCGCGCACGGCGGCAACCGCCGCCAAGCCAATACCCGTATTACCGGAGGTCGGTTCAATGATCACCGAACCCGCCTTTAAAACACCGCGTTTTTCGGCATCTTCTATCATTTCGCGCGCTACGCGGTCTTTAGCAGACCCCGCAGGATTATAACTTTCCAACTTTGCCAACAAACGCGCCTGCAATCCCATTTTTTCTTCAATATGTTTCAGTCTGACAAGCGGCGTACCGCCGACAAGTGCAGTTAACCCATCATAAATTTTCGCCACGGTATCAACTCCTTTTCCCCATCATAACACACTTTACAACCGCGGTCAATGTGCAGAATTTAGCAAAAAGGACGTGCTTCCGGCACGTCCTTTTCCATTATTTATTATACACCCGAATTTCCGCCACAGGGCAGGCGGTTGCCACCGCAGCCGCATATAGTTTTGCATCAGGGTGGTTACGGAATAAAGAACACGGCACCGCCGCGGTAATCTCACCGTGCAACACCTTACGCAATGCGCCTGCATTCCAGTCGCGCGGCATACACATACGCACCTTTTTCGCCATAAACAACTCTTTCATACCCACCGTAATACAGTATTCAGGAATTGCGGTCAGATCTGCGCCGCAATTCATATACGCATTAATGGTACGGGTTTCGCGGGAAATCTTCAACACACGGGTGGGACGTGATAAAAATGCCGCATTATCCACCGTTTCACCCGGCTCGGGCGGCTCGTTAAACGCAAAATGTCCGTTGATGCCAACACCGCCAAACGCCATATCCAGTTTGCCGTATTGGTTTATAATATCCAGCACCTGCCCCACGTTATCGGGCGCGGGGAAAATGCGGTTTTGCGGCAACACGTTCAATTCTTCGTCTATCTGCGAATAGAAAATACGGTCCATACCGCCGCGGAATGACAGCGGATGTGTCGCATCGATCCACGTGTTTTCGTCTTGCAGATATTCGTCCATATTGATAAATACGCAGTTTTTAAGGGATACGCGGTATTTGTTCACCAGATACACCAACCGTGCATACGGGCCGAGCGGTCCGTACGGCACGATCATCACGGTGGGTTCTCCCTTGCGGTTATTTTCCGCAATGGTTTCCAGTACTTCTATCGCCACTTTCCAGTACATATCCACTTCGTGTTCACATACATCCAAAGCAATGCTGGTGTTCTCACCTAATTTTTCGGGTGGAATACGGTTAATATCCATTGTTATTTCTCCTTTACGATCCATTCGTTAACAGCTTCACGGAAGGCAAGCAGTTGTTCCGGGGTCTTGGGACCCACAAACATTGTCAGCTTGCCGAAAAAGGCTTCTATAACCTTTTCGCAAGCCGCGCGACCACGCCGCATTTCCAATAATTGCAACGCGCGCATATCCGCAAGCCCCATATAAAACACCTTTTGCCGTATAGACGGGCGGCAATCGCCGTTCGGTGCAGGGTATACGATAAAACTCGACCCACCACCACCGTTTAACCCACACGGGTCAATGTTGGGATCAAATAAACCGTTGCTTAGCCAATCGTACCAATAGTTATATCCCCAATGTAAAAATCCTTTTGCACCAATAAAATACAACTGTGTACCTAACATACGGTTTCGTTCGTGTGATACGGTGTACACACGGTTACTCATACATTCCTGCACGTGACCGCCCGTGTAATAGCACCATAGATCGTCGCATTTCCCCACAAAATTATGTACGGTATCTACGCTGACAATCGGGTTATCTACCAACCCTTTTTCATAAAACGCGTAGTCCCATAATGCATCTCCCAGCATACCGCCGTGCAATGCATCCCCCACCACTTTGCGCGCGGCGGTGTATGCCGCTTCGTGCTCCGCACGCGGTTCGTCAGAAATATGGAACAAAAAGCGATCAAAAAGCTTTTCTTTTTCTAAAAACGCACGTAATGCGGGCAAATACGCGTGTAAAAACGCCGTATACGCCGCGCCGTCCGCTTTGGTGTCAAAGCCAAAGATACGGCGGTATTCCCCGTCCACCGTTGCCATGATCTTCGGCGCAGCGGCGGCACCGCCCTGCGTAAACAGATGCGCGTGTTCAAAGTAAGAAATGCCCGCACGTTTAGCAACGTCCAAATACCGTTTCATCAGCGCAAAATCAAAGGTATACACCCCGTTTTCAAGACAAACGCCAACAAGCTGCGCCGTTTGCCGTTCGCCACCGTCGGGGATATCCAGCGGCGGTGTAAACGCAGGAGTCAGCAACATATTCATACCGTTTTGTGCGGCGACCCGTACGTGCCGCTCAAAAATCTCGAAAAAGCGGTCTGAAAAAATGTCTACCCCGTAGTGGTCGGCAAGGCAATCACAATGAAACCAGTTAGTATAGTAGAGTTGTTGCGGCGGCAACATATCTGCTAAGATCCGCACCGTAACGGTAGCTTCGCCCACACACGCGGCTCCGTCACGTGCGCAAAACTGCAGATGCAGAACATACTCTCCTGCTTCCAGCGGTGTTTCCTGCTCGTTGACCGTCAACCACACCGCCTGCCAACTGTCATCATACGCGTGCAAATGGGTGGTTTCCCCTTTTTCATAGAACAGCACCTGATCTAAAAACGTCTGCCGTTCTATCGGCGGATTTACCTGTTTTTTCAATAAAATATCGGGTATCATGCCCGCTTTGGGCGCATCGGATACCACGGTATTGGCCATATGCGGTACCGCCACACACTTTTCGGCATACATGGTAAGCGGCAAGGCGCTGTCGATACGGATATAAAACGGGATAACGCCCGTATCTGCACGGAATGCCACCTGAAAAGACAGCGGTTCATTGGCAAAAGCAGTGAAAGACCGTATCTGCGTTGACGGACACGTCTGCGGTAAAATGCGGTGGATACCGCTGAGTACCCTTGTTTCAATCATTCGCTCATCCCCCTTTTACAATAGTATACCGTCTGCGCCCATCTCTGTAAATGCACAATGCTGGCACAAAATAGGACAATCCTGCTATTGACATCCTTTAAAAGTGATAATATACTGGATAAAAACGGGATTGGAGATGAGACGATGCCACCGTATTATACTTCCGAACGCGTAACTGATGAGTACCTCACGGTCAATAACAGCGGCGAGCGGGTGCTGGACATACAAAACGAACGCACATTGCGCGAAAACGGGCGGTTGGATTTTGGTTTGCAATATATTGCCAAAGGCCGTGCGTATTACGTTGAAGACGGCAAAACGTACACGGTAGAAGCGGGGACGGCGTTGTTGCATTTCCCGCGGGTGCCGCAACACTACTTTTTCAAGAAGCAGGATGCCGCCCATCTCCAATGGGTACATTTTACGGGACACGGTGCCGCTGCGTTGCTTGCGCGGTTACAAAGCGAAAAAACGGTAGTCATACATATCCACGAAACCGCCAAATTCTCGCGTACACTGTCCCGTCTTATCGAATGTTATACAATGAAACGCCCTTTTTTTGAAACAGCGTGTGTAGGGCATCTAACCGTTTTACTGTCTATGCTGTTGGCAAGTGCTTTGGCAGATACAGCAGATGCTCGCCCGCATGACGGATTAGCCGCTGTATACCGACATATGCAACTGCACTTTGCCGAACCCATCGATTTGGATAAATACGCCCAAATGTGTTACATCAGCCGTGACCGTTTTATGCATTTGTTTAAGCAACACAGCGGCGTTTCTCCGTATCATTTTCAATTACAGTTGCGCATTGACCGCGCCGCAGAAATGCTTGCCTATACAGGCATCAGCATAACCGACTGTGCCTTGGCGGTAGGGTTCAAAGATGCCGCATATTTTTGCCGCTTATTTAAAAAATACACAGGTATGACACCCACCGCCTATCGAAAACGGTAGGAGACAGTATATTCCCATACAAGTCGAAAGCAAATACCCATAAAAAAACACGACACACGGTGTAACCATGTGTCGTGTTTTTTTATGTGGTTATCTTTGTACGCGACCCGAACCGTCGCCGCCCGCAAGTTTTTCAACTTCGGAAACGGAAACACGGTTGTAGTCGCCTTCAACCGAGTGTTTGAGCGCAGAAGCCGCCACTGCAAACTCGATAGCTTCTTTGGAAGATTTGCCGCTTAAGAGCGCATAGATAAGACCACCGCCGAACGAGTCGCCACCGCCGACGCGGTCAACGATATGCAGGTGGTAGGATTTGGAGAAGTGGTAATCGGTACCGTCATACAGCATACCTGCCCAATCGTTATCGCTCGCAGAAATAGACGTGCGCAGGGTAATAGCCACTTTGGAAAAACCGAATTTATCGGCTAGCTGTTTGGCAACACTCTTGTAGCCGTCGTGATTTAATTTGCCGCCGTAAATATCGGTGCCTTCCGCTTCAATACCGAATACGTCTTTGGCATCTTCTTCATTGGAAATGCACACATCTACGTACTGACACAGTTCGGTCATCGCCGCACGCGCTTCATCACGGGTCCACAATTTACCGCGATAGTTTAAGTCGCAGGAAATCTGCACACCGCGTTTTTTCGCCGCGATACACGCTTGTTTACAAATCTCTACAAGATTCGGACCTAAAGCAGGGGTGATACCCGTAAAGTGGAACCAATCAGCACCTTCAAAAATGCTATCCCAATCAAAATCAGTGGGTTCTGCCATTTGAATGGCGGAATATTTGCGGTCATAGATGCATACAGAGCCGCGCTGAGAAGCACCTTTTTCGAGATAGTAAATACCGACGCGTTCACCACCGCGTACCACTTTGGATGTGTCTACACCAAAGTAACGCAAAGAATCTACTGCCGCCTGACCGATAGCGTGTTTGGGAAGTTTGGTGACGTACACGCTGTCAAAGCCGTAGTTGGCAAGGGAAACCGCTACGTTGGCTTCGCCACCGCCGAAAGTTGCCTGCATCTGGTCGTTCTGGAAAAATCTGTAATACCCGTTGGGCGCTAAGCGTAACATCAGTTCGCCGAAAGTGACTACTCTTGCCATATTATTTACCCTCCATCATTTCAAGTGCTTCTTTTACGAAGAAACTGCCGCCGATAGCCGCAATTTTGTCGAATGCCAAAAATTCGTCGATGTTGCTTCTGTCAACACCACCCGTAGGAATAAATTTCACCTGCGGGAACGGCGCGGACAATGCTTTCAATGCTTTCAACCCGCCGTAAATGTTTGCAGGGAAGAATTTCACGGTGGTGATGCCCAGTTCCAACGCCTGCATAATTTCAGTGGGGGTCACACAACCGGGATAGTAAGGGATATTTCTCTCGTTACAGATGTTGGCAACCGCAACCGACAGACCGGGGGATACGATAAATTCTGCGCCTGCCGCTAAAGCTTCTTCACACTGTTTGGCGTTGATGACCGTACCCGCGCCAATACACATATCGGGGTAGTGCTTAACAGCGTAGGCAATAGCTTCTGCCGCACAAGCGGTACGGAACGTGATCTCCGCACAGTTGATACCCGCATTTTTGAGAGCGGTCAAGATTTTATCGGTTTCGGACAATTCTTTGATAACAACAACAGGAATAAACTTTTCCATATTTTTCTCTCCTTTTACATTAAACGCCTGAGTACGCGGCAAAACCGCAGTCAATAGGCAGTACCACACCCGTGATAGCGGATGCAGATTTTTCATCACATAAGAACAAGGTGCCGCCGAGCAGTTCATCAGCATCTACAAAGCGTTTGGTGGGGGTGCCGTTTAAAATCTTCGCACTGCGGGCGGTGGGGGTACCGTCTTGGTTAAACAGCAATGCTTTGTTTTGTGCGGATACTAAGAAACCGGGAGCGATAGCATTGCAACGGATGCCCGTGCCGGCAAAGTGGGTAGCCAGCCATTGTGTAAAGTTGGAAATGCCCGCTTTCGCCGCGGAATACGCGGGGATTTTGGTTAAGGGGGTGTAGGCATTCATAGAAGAAATGTTGAGAATACAACCTTTGCCCTTTTCTACCATATCTTTTGCAAACACCTGGGTGGGGAGCAGTGTGCCTTGGAAATTGAGTTTAAACACAAAATCCACGCCTGCCGCATCCAGATCAAAGAAAGATTTGCCGCCCTCTTTGGCTTCGTGGTGGTACTCGTTGTCGGTGGTGGCTCTGGGGTTGTTCCCGCCTGCGCCGTTTACCAAAACATCGCAAGGACCAAGGTCACGTAACACCGCCGCGTGCACTTCTTCCAACGCTGCAGTTTCTAACACGTTTGCTTTGTACCCCTCGCAGATAAAGCCTTCTGCACGCAATTCTGCGGCAAGCGCTTTGACCGCATCTTCATTTAAGTCCAGCGCGGCAACTTTAGCGCCCGACTGGGCAAATGCACGCGCCATAGCGCCGCAGATAAGACCGCCCGCACCGGTAACAACGACAACTTTGCCGCTGTAATCCACATTTAAAGGAAGTTGAATCATAAGCCTATCTCCTTATTTATTGTCAAATTTTTCTAACATATCCCACACGCCGAGCATATACATAATGCCAAGCGCTCGGTCATACAACCCATAGCCGGGACGGACGTTACCGGGACCCTCATCCCACAAATGTCTGCCGTGGTCAGGACGGATGTAGCCCTCATATCCGCAATCGTGGTACGCTTTCAGAATATCCAAGATACCCGTATCGCCGTCACAGTCGCGGTGGCTGGCTTCGGAGAAGTCACCGTTTTCGAAATGCTTAACATTGCGGATGTGTGCAAAAGCGATGCGGTCGCAATATTTGCGCACAATGTCTGCAACGTTGTTAGCGGGGTTGGCGTTTAAACTGCCTGAACATAAGGTGAGACAGTTGTATTCGTCGTCCACCATAGAAAGAAAACGGCCGATACTCGCTTCGTCTACGAGCAAGCGGGGCAATCCGAAAATATCCCACGGCGGGTCGTCCATATGGATAGCCATTTTAATATCACATTCGCGGCAGGTGGGCATGATCGCTTCCAAGAAATATTTGAGATTTGCCCACAATTTTTCGTGGTCAACCCCTTCATACGCTTTGAACAGTTCATCCAATTTCGCCATACGCTCGGGTTCCCAACCGGGGAAAGACATATTATATTTTTCGGTGAAATCCAATATGTATTTTGCCATCGCGTTGTAATCGTCCTGAATCATACCCTTTTCGTAGAACAGCGCGGTAGAACCGTCACCTACGGGACGGAACAGATTGCTTCTGGTCCAATCAAAAATAGGCATAAAGTTGTAACAGATGACCTTCACACCGAATTTTGCGAGATTGCGGATACACTGCTTATAGTTTTCGATGTACTTGTCGCGGGTGGGCAAACCGATTTTAATGTCGTCGTGTACGTTGACCGATTCCACCACGTCCATATTGAAACCGTATTTGTCCAGCTGTTCTTTCACCGCGGCGATTTCTTCCACTTCCCAGATCTCACCGGGCATTTTGTGGTGCAACGCCCAAACAATGCCATCTACACCGGGAATCTGCTTGATGTCCGATAACCGAATTTTGTCGTTGCCCTCTCCGTACCAACGGAAACACATTTTCATTGCCAAGAACACATCCCCCTTTTCCTTTATGTACATAGTGTACCATATTGTTTTTGCAATTTTAATTGCATAAATTGTTTGACATATTGCAAAAGTTGCTGTAATGTAATAGACGAGGTGATTACCGTGCCAAAAAGAGTACAGCGCTTTGACCCGCGTCAAAAAATGCATAGTGACACATTCGAAGTGTTTCATTATCTGGATTTGGAATCGCGGCATTTAGATGCCCATTTTCACGATTTTTACGAAGTGTTTTATTTTATCGGCGGCGATGTAGATTACTGGATAGACGGTAGCGTGTATTCGCTGAAGCCCGGAGATATCCTGTTGATTAGTCCCACCGAACTGCATAAACCCGTCCCGCGTGACGTAGCATCTGCCAACTATGAGCGCATCGTGCTGTGGTTGGAAAAAAGTTATCTGGAAAACTTGGAAGACGGCATTTTCACCGCGTGTTTCGCTGTGTCGGCAGAAACAAAGATACTGCGTCCGTCACGCAACTTACGCGGACAACTGATGCCGCTTTTTGAACAGTTGGTAAGGGAATTTTACGCGGATACATTCGGCAGTCAAAGCTATACGCGCGGCGTGCTGTTGCAACTGCTGACGGTAATCAACCGCATCGCGCTGACCGGACAGGCAACGGGAGACAGTACCCCGACCTTTGTCACCGATATACTTACCTATATTAATACCCATTACGGCGAACCATTGAGTTTGGATGCTTTGGCATCGCACTTTTTCGTGAGCAAGTATTACTTATCCCACGAATTTAAAAAAGCAGTAGGCACGGGGGTACATCGGTACATTACGTTAAAGCGATTGAGTGTTGCTTACGACCTGCTTGCCGACGGTATGTCACCTAACCAAGCCGCTGTGCAATGCGGTTTTGGTGATTACACCGCTTTTTACCGTGCATTCCGCGCAGAATACGGTATTTCACCTGCCGCTTGCGGGAAATAGTCCTATGCGTGTCTTGCGCGGTAAGCGGATGGTGTTTCTCCCGTACGCTCTTTGAATACCCTGCAAAAATAGTGCAGATCCAGTATGCCGCAATGTTGGGCAATGGTTTGTATCTGTAAAGACGTACTGCGTAATAAACGCTTGGCATGGGCGATGCGCTTTTCGGTCACAAAGGCCGTCAGCGTTTCGCCCGTTTCTTTTTTGAACAATCCCGATAAATAGGCGGCGCTTACGTTTAATTCCGCGGCAACAGCGCGCAACGACAGGTCGCCCGCTAAGTCGTTTTCGATTTTGATGACCGCCTTTTGTACGACGGGCGTGTACCGCTTGCCTGCGTGTTCTTTCACTAAACGGCAGTATGACCGCGCCAGTTCAACCATACATTGCGGTATTTCGGACGGCGATAAAATACTTTCAATTTTCCGTGCCATACGCGAAGAAAGTCGGTCAATATATATGGGGTGTACACCGCCGTCCTGCGCGGCTTTGCGGAACAGGGTGTTGGATACGATGCAGTAGTTTTTTAAATTGCGCAAACGGTCAGGCACCCGTTCTTCAAACGCCAGCGAAGAAAAACCGCCGATCATCATCTCGATTTTCGACAGATTACCTTGTGCCACCGCCAGCAACATTTCGCTTTCGTAGGCATACCGCTGTTCTACCGCCTGCAGTTGCCGCAAACCGGCATCTTCATCACTCTGCGGTGAAGCGTGCCGGTCTAACACGCCGGCGGGGTCGTCTGCCAAAATCTCCGTATACCCGTATCCGTCGTCGCCGTTCCACAGAAAATCCGCAAAACTGCTTACCATTGCCAAAATGTGATGTCCGTCTCTGACCACCGGCAAGGCGGTAAATAAATGTTCCAAGGCGGCAGCTTTTTGCGGCGATAATTTTAATTTTTCTGCCAACTCCAATATCTCGTTATGGGTAATATCGGCGGTGAGATACGGACCGATAAAAAGCAACGTATCCGTATCGCAAAACGGCAGTTGTAAAACGATATACCGACAAAGCGATGCGTCGGTAATGTGGTATATGGTGTGCGGACGTATGTCGGGAAACAGGTCATAAAAGGTTTTACCCTGCTCTGCATATCGCACAACGTACGGAAATTCTTCGGCGAGCGGCTTTTCGGGATCTAAACGCGCCGTTTGTAAATGACATTTTCGCAATATGTTTTCCAAAAACCGTAATTCGCCGTCGTAAAACATCGCCGTCCGTCCTTTGCATAAAAATAACAAATATTTCCCTATTCTTGGAAAATTATAGTATAAAAGATATAAAAATTCAATCATTTTTTCACCGAAAACTAAAAAAAGTATAAAATTGCATAAATTTTGTGCTAACAGTTTCGATATATATCCAGTATACTATACTTGTACCCGTATGGGGCAATATCGGGCGTCTTGCGCCCTGTGAGGAGTGGATACATTCTATGGAACAAAATCGTAAAACCCGTCCTTTCGGCATTCGCGACAGCATTGCGTATGCAGCCGGTGACCTTGGTTGTAATATGAGCTTCGCGTTGAAAGGCACCATGTCTATCTTCTGGACCCAATTTATGGGTATGGATCTTTGGTATGCGTTACTGCTGATCGTCGTGCAGGTATGGGATGCCATCAACGACCCGTTGATCGGTACCATCATTGATGCAGACAAACACAAATATAAAAGAAATAAGTTCTTAGCCTACATATGGGCGGGTTCTATCGGCCTTATCGTAGGCGGCGCCTGCTGCTTCCTGCCGTTCCCGAACGCTCCCGTTTGGGCGAAATTCATTATCTTTATCGCGGGATACGTAGTATGGGATGCTTTCTATACGGTAGCGAACGTACCGTACGGCTCTCTGTTGTCCCTTATCTCTAACGACGTAAAAGACAGAGCCTCCTTGTCCGCTTGGCGTTCGGTCGGTTCTATCTTCGGCAATATGTTGCCGATGGTCATCCTGCCGTTCATCATTTATGACGAAAACGATAACCTTATCGGCGAACGCGTGTTTATCGCGGCGCTGATTATGGGTGTACTGGGCTTCATCTGCTTCCAGTTTATGATTCGCAACACCGAAATTCGCGTGGATACCGATGTGGCTCTCAGCGAAGAACCGCAGAAATTCAACGTATTCCAGGCGTTCGGCAACTTTATGAAAAACCGTCCCGCCGTAGGCGCTACTTTGGCGGCTATGGGTATGTTTATCGGTATGCAAGGTGCAACCACCGCTGTGACGGTTATTTTCCAGTCTTACTACAACAACGTAAAAATTTCGGGTATCGTGCAGTTGTTTGCAATGATTCCGATCGTAGTGTTTACTCCCTTGGCACGTAAAGCCGTAGCAAAATTCGGCAAAAAAGAATTGGCTACGTTCGGCTCTATCGTATCGATGGTGGCAGGTCTCGGTTTGTTTGTGATCATACCGCAGAACACCGGTCTTGACCTTATCATTTACATCGTGTGTCAGCTCATTTACTCTCTCGGCTTGGGTATTTATTCCACCGTTTCTTGGGCAATGATGGGCGACGCTATTGACTATAACGAATGGAAAACGGGCAAACGTGAAGAAGGCACCGTGTACTCGTTACATTCTTTCTTCCGTAAATTAGCGCAGGGCATCGGTCCTTCTCTGGTATTGATCATTATGGTTGCGTTTGGCTACGTCGGTGCGAACGAAGGCAACCAGTTGTGGGAAGTTGCGGTAAATATGCGCTATATCGTTGCCGCCACCTTTATGTTCTCCGCTATTTTGCAGTTTATCGGTCTTGGCGTTATCTACAACCTTGACAAAAAGACCTTGGCGCAGATGAGCAAAGATCTTGGTCGTGACGTGGAAGCGGACGATCAAGTTGCTTCTCCCGTAGCAGAGCCCTGATTGTGTGAAATGTCCGGCTGCGGTTGCAGTCGGACATTTTTTAAAATTTGTTTATACTTCTCAGCTCTCGCTATGGTATAATCAATGTGTAATTTTTTCTTTGGAGGAAACGCAATGAGAACAGTTGTAAATCTTAACAGAAAATGGGCGTTCAGTAAGCAGGCAGATGCTATTCCTACCGGTATTGATAACAAATGGCATTTTGTCAATCTGCCGCATTCCTGGAACGCAATCGACGGTCAGGACGGCGATAACGACTATTATCGCGGTACGGCGTATTATGCTAAGCAGATCGAAAAAGCGGAACTGCCGACAGCGGATAGATATTATCTCGAATTGCGCGGCGCGAATTCTTCCGCAGACGTGTATGTAAACGGCAAACACTTAGCGCACCACGACGGCGGTTACTCCACCTGGCGTGTGGATGTTACCGATGCGCTGGAAGCGGTATCGCTGGTTGTGGTAGCGGTAGATAACGCGGCAAACGATAAAGTGTATCCGCAGATGGCAGACTTTACGTTCTACGGCGGCCTTTACAGAGACGTAAACCTTATCTGTGTGCCCGCATCGCACTTTGACCTTGACTACTACGGTGGTCCCGGTTTGAAAGTAACCCCTAAAATGGACGGCGACGGCACGGCTGACGTAGAAATTGAAGCATACGTAACCAATGCCAAAATGGGACAAAAGTTGCGCTTTGCCATCACCGATAAAGAGGGTAACTGCGTAGCAGAAACCACAGCAGATGACACCACCGCCACCTTGCATATCCCGTCGGTACACTTGTGGCACGGCAGACGTGACCCGTATTTGTACACCGCTACGGTAGAATTGGTGGAGGACGATACCGTTTTGGATATGGTATCTACCCGTTTTGGTTGCCGCACCTTTAAAATCGACCCCAACGATGGCTTTATTTTGAATGGCGAAGAATACCCCCTGCGCGGCGTTTCCCGTCACCAGGACAGATGGGGTGTCGGCAACGCGCTGTTACCCGAACATCATAAAGAGGATATTGAGCTTATCTATGAGTTGGGTGCGACTACCATTCGTTTGGCACACTATCAGCATGACCAGTATTTCTATGACCTGTGTGACGAATACGGCTTGGTTATCTGGGCGGAAATCCCGTATATCTCCAAGCATATGCCCACCGGCAGAGAAAACACCATTTCGCAGATGAAAGAACTGATCATACAAAACTACAATCACCCGTCCATCGTGGTGTGGGGTCTTTCTAACGAAATCGGCATCGGCGGCGCGGATGACGACCTGCTGGAAAACCACAATATTTTGAACGATATGTGTCACGAAATGGATAAGACCCGTCTAACCACCATTGCGGCGGTATCCATGTGTAAAATCGACGATCCGTATCTGCAGATTCCCGGCGTGGTATCCTATAACCACTATTTCGGCTGGTACGGCGGGGAGACCGATATGAACGGCCCGTGGTTTGATAAATTCCACGCGACCCATCCGACCATTCCGATCGGTTGTTCGGAATACGGTTGCGAAGCACTCAACTGGCATACGTCCGACCCGCGTCAGGGCGATTATACCGAAGAATATCAGGCGTATTACCATGAAGAACTGATAAAACAGCTCTTTACCCGTAAATATATGTGGGCGACCCATGTATGGAATATGTTTGATTTCGGTGCGGATGCCCGTAACGAAGGCGGTGAAAACGGTCAGAACCATAAAGGTCTTGTTACTATGGACCGCAAATATAAAAAGGACGCTTTCTATGCGTATAAAGCGTGGTTGTCGGATGACCCGTTTGTGCACCTGTGCGGCAAACGCTATATTGACCGCGTAGAAGACGTGACGAAAGTCACCGTGTACTCTAACCAGCCGCAGGTGGAACTGTTTGCCAACGGCGTATCGCTCAGCAAGCAGGAGAGCGCGGAACATTTCTTCTACTTTGATGTGAAAAACGAAGGCGAGACCACCTTGGTAGCTGTTGCAGGTGATTGCACCGATACGAGCGTGATCCGCAAGGTAGATACTTTCAACGAAGCGTATCGTTTGAAAGAAAAAGGCGCGATTCTCAACTGGTTTGACATTGAGGCACCCGAAGGTTACCTGTCGCTGAATGATAAAATGAGCGACGTTATCGCCACCTTGCAGGGCAAGATGCTGTTTATGGGCTTGGTCGGCAAGCTGATGGGCGGCAAGAAAGGCAAAGACGGTAAAGAGGGCAAAATGGAAGCGATGGGATTTGATATCGGTCCTGAACTGATGAGTATGAGGGGCGGCTTTTCCGTGCTGCGCTTGTTCACCTTGATGGGCGGTATGGCGGACA
>JAZPXM010000114.1:0-9001 GCA_045543675.1 Acutalibacteraceae bacterium | reverse complement strand
CCGTCGTGGCCGTATCGAAGGTTTCGAAGATATCGGCGGCGGTAAGATGGTTCGCGCATACGTTCCGCTTTCCGAGATGTTCGGTTACTCCACAGACCTTCGTTCCAGCACACAGGGTCGTGGTAACTACTCCATGTTCTTTGAGAAATACGAGCAGGTACCGAAGAACGTATCCGAGAAGATCCTTGCTGAAAGAAAAGGCAAATAAGTTTTCTTGATTAAATTTTCTGGTCTGCACGTCCTGTGCAGACCGGATAATTGATAAATATAGGCAAGAATAGACTTGAAAAAGTAGATTCAATAGAATATAATATATTTTAGCCTAAATAAATATAATAGCCCAATGGGCGAATTAAGGAGGACTTTTTAAAATGGCAAAAGCTAAGTTTGAAAGAACAAAACCGCATTGTAACATTGGTACCATTGGACACGTTGACCATGGTAAAACAACTTTAACAGCAGCTATCACAAAGACTCTTCACGAGAGACTTGGTACAGGTGAAGCTGTTGCATTCGAAAATATCGATAAAGCTCCGGAAGAGAGAGAGCGTGGTATCACAATCTCCACAGCACACGTTGAGTACGAGTCCGTAGCTCGTCACTACGCTCACGTTGACTGCCCAGGCCATGCTGACTATGTAAAGAACATGATCACTGGTGCTGCTCAGATGGATGGCGCTATCCTCGTAGTAGCTGCTACAGATGGTGTTATGGCTCAGACAAGAGAGCACATCCTTCTTTCCCGTCAGGTTGGCGTTCCGAACATCGTTGTGTTCATGAACAAAGTTGACCAGGTTGACGACGAAGAATTGCTCGAACTCGTAGAAATGGAAATTCGTGACCTTCTCTCCGAGTATGACTTCCCGGGCGACGACATTCCGATCGTGAAAGGTTCCGCTTTGGTAGCTCTGGAATGCGCTTCCACCGACGTGAACGCTCCCGAATATGCTCCCATCCTCGAACTCATGGACGCTGTTGATAACTATATCCCCAGCCCCGAGCGCGACGATGCGAAACCCTTCTTGATGCCTGTTGAAGACGTATTCACCATCACCGGCCGTGGTACTGTTGCTACCGGTCGTGTAGAACGTGGTCGTTTGAACATGTCCGAAGAAATCGAAATCGTTGGTTTGAAAGAAGAAACCATGAAGACCGTTGTTACCGGTATCGAAATGTTCCGCAAACTCCTCGACTTCGCTGAAGCCGGCGATAACGTAGGTGTTCTGCTCCGTGGCGTACAGCGTACCGAAATCGAACGTGGTCAGGTTCTCTGCAAACCCGGTTCCATCAATCCGCACACCAAATTCCATGGTCAGGTTTACGTTCTGTCCAAAGACGAAGGTGGCCGTCATACGCCTTTCTTCGACAACTATCGTCCGCAGTTCTATTTCCGTACCACCGACGTTACCGGCGTTATCAAACTGCCCGAAGGTACTGAAATGTGCATGCCCGGCGACAACGTTGAAATGGACGTTGAACTGATCACCCCCATCGCTATCGAGGAAGGCCTCCGCTTCGCTATCCGTGAAGGCGGCCGTACCGTCGGTTCCGGTGTTGTTAGCAAAATCAACGATTAATTTCGTTTTAGCTGACTAATCAGTAACTACAAAACACCCCATCGTGTAAACGATGGGGTGTTTTTCTGCTGCTAGGGGCGATTCACGAATCGCCCGCCCGTAAATGTCACCCAAATGTACGCACACACAATAAATGACATCGTAGAGCGGTGGGCTTGCACCCGCCGCAAATGAAAAACGGCAGGACCAAGGCCCTGCCCTACGCTCACGCAACAAATGACATCGTAGGGGCGTGCACCGCACGTCCGTACACGAAAAAGGCATTATGCAGGAACGGATGTATCCGTTCTGCAAACGACATAAATGTTACCGTAGGGCGGGTATTCCCCTTTTAGGGGAAATGTCCGCAGAACAAAAGGGTGCCTGTCTTGGAAAGAACTGTTCCCGCCGTGCGGGTGCAATGGGACATCGAAATTGCCGTCCCCTACAGCGCCAATATCATTGCCGTAAAAGTTCTTCAAAGGATATGTCAAAAACTTTTGTAAATGCGATAATCTCTATGTCCGTTACAAACCGCTTGCCGCATTCAATGCGCTGGATGGCGTTTTTATCAATATCAATACCCACCAACTGCATCCGTTTGGCAAGTTCGCGTTGAGAAATTTTAAGTTCTGTTCGAAATTTGGCAATGTTCTTTCCACAGATGTTATTAAGTCCGTCCTCTGTTTTGTTAATGAACATACAAACTCTCCTTTTGACATTTAGTGCTTGTCAATAAGAACAGTATATGTTATAATTCTATCGATATTGACATTCACTAAATGTCAATATTACAGGTATTATAATTGGAGGGTGACTTATGAAAAAATTATTATCTGTAATGTTGTGCTTGCTGATACTCGTGTCATTTGTTCCGACGGGTGTGTTTGGTATCACTGCGAAAGCGATGGCGGCTTCTAGAGATGATGGCATTTGGTTGTTTCCTATCAGTTCTTCAAAATACAATTCTTTCTCCGATTGGGCTGCATGCCCTGGTGGAGACAGGTGTGTTTTGTGTGGGACATATCATTCGGGTTGGGGTGATTCTTACCATTCTGGTCAAGGTGGGCACAATGGGATTGATATTAGCGCAGCGGTAAATACAGATGTGTATGCTGCTGCGCCTGGTAACATCGTTTATGCTGCGTATAATGGTGCTCGTGGCAATACAATTATTATCGAGCATACTATTGGAAATGGTTACTCTTATTATTCTTATTATCAGCATTTAAATTCCTTTGTAAAAACTAGTGGTTATGTTTCTGCTGGTACCACGATCGGTAAAGTGGGAAAGAGTGGTGGTAATTATGGTTACCATTTGCATTTTGGCATTGTTCGGGGTGCTTCTGGGAAAGGTGTCTCCGCGTTGAGTTTAGAAAGTCAGGGCTGGCTGGTTGGAAGCGGTCAAGAGGGCAGAATTTTAAATAACCCCAGTCAATCTAACTGGAACGGCAATTACGCAGGCGCACCTAAGGGCGCAAGTGCGGTACTGCCTCCCTTGAAAGCACATATGGGTTCAGTGACGTATACTTTTAATGCATCTCAAGTGACTG
The DNA here is from genome assembly GCA_045543675.1 of Acutalibacteraceae bacterium. GTDB lineage: Bacteria > Bacillota > Clostridia > Oscillospirales > Acutalibacteraceae > URNF01. The sequence continues at coordinate 5,892 of JAZPXM010000114.1, read as the reverse complement.
TTGGTTCGGTGCCCTCTTTTACTTACACCGACATCTCTGCAGGTCGTTATTACATAAAGCATAATGCGACAGGCAAGTATATGGATGTGGTCAATTTTGCGGATGAAAATGGCACGGACATAAATTTGTGGAATTTTAATGGTAGTTCGGCGCAGTTGTATACTATTGCTAAGGACAATGGCGGATATTATATAAAACCTGATTGCAGCAGCACTCGTTTGGTGATTGGTGCCGGCGATTACATTATTAGCGGTGCTAATGTTTGTTTGTGGGTAAATACCAACGGCAGCACACAACGTTGGAAATTCCAAAAAGTAAGTGGCGGTTATGCGATTCATAATACAGATAACCTGAATTGTGTTATGGATAATAACAATGGCAGTATCTACTTGACGACATTTACGGGTGGTTCCAATCAGGTGTGGACACTGCAAAACTCGGTTTCTTATGATGCGAACGGTGGCAGCGGTGCCCCTGCTATACAGATGAAAAATTATGGAGAAGCGGCAACTATCAGCTATATCAAACCTACTCGCGCCGGATATACGTTCTTAGGTTGGTCAGCCAATTCTGCTGCCACTGTTCCGACCTATGAAAGCGGTGATAGTTATACGGCTAATGAAAATATTGTGCTGTATGCTGTATGGGGGAAAAAAGCAATTCAATTTTCTAATGTGGATGAAGGAACATATTATATAAAGAATATGTATACTGGAAAATACTTGAATATTGTTGATGGAAAAGATCAAAACAACGCCGATGTACATACGTATGCATACGGTGGATATACTTCACAACAATATACTATCCGCAAGGTTTCCGATAAGTATGAATTGATGCCGAATTGCTCGACAACTCGTGTTATTAGCGCTATTGAAAAAACAGCGATTCATGGCAAAAGAATTATTTTGTGGGACACAACAAAGCATGATTCACAGTTGTGGAAATTTGAAAAAATTCCCAATGGCTACGTAATACGAAATGCACAAAATCCCAATTTGTGTGCTGTTGTAGATACGTCCAACGGTTACCTGTATGTTGCAGAATATACAGGATCGTCAAATCAAATTTGGACTTTAGAAAAAGCACATAATCTACAACAAAACGGTTGGCTCAAAGACGGCGGCAAATGGTATTTCTATGAAAACGGCACGATGGTCAAAAACGCTTGGCGCAAAGACTCTAAAGGGTGGGTATATTTAGGCGCTAACGGTGCGATGCTCACCAACGCCTGGGCGAAAGATTCCAAAGGTTGGTGCTATCTTGGTACTGACGGCTATGCGGTAACCAACTGCTGGAAAAAAGACAGCAAGGGTTGGATTTGGCTGGATGCCAACGGCTCGATGACCAAGTCTAAATGGGTGAAAGACGGCGGCAAGTGGTACTACCTTGACGCAAACGGCTACATGGTCGCAAACAAGTGGATGAAAGACTCTAAAGGTTGGGTATATCTCGGCGGTGACGGCGCGATGCTCACTAACAAGTGGACTACCGACTCTAAGGGTTGGTGCTATGTCGGCAAAGACGGTTATGCGGTCACCAACTGCTGGAAAAAGGACAGCAAAGGCTGGATCTGGCTGGATGCCAACGGCTCTATGACCAAGAGCAAATGGGTCAAAGACGGCAACAGTTGGTATTATTGCGATGCTTCCGGCTATATGGTCGCAAACAAATCGATGACCATTAGCGGCAAGAGATACAATTTTAACACTAGCGGTGTTTGTACCAATCCATAAATAAACAAAAAACGGTGTGGCTTTGCCACACCGTTTTTGATGTAGACGCTATATATGCATTCTTCTCAAGGAGAAGCCGTTTTCTACGACCCCATCTATCCAGCCCGCTACGCGGAAATATTTTTGTATAAAAAGGCTTGTAGATTCATACAATGCCGTGAGGTGAGTTGTATGAGAGTTAAATGGAAACAACTGATTATTGCGGTATTGATACCGCTTGCGGTTGGTGGGGTTTCGGCGTTGCTGACGCGGGGTGGAATGATGGCCTTTAACACCTTACAAAAGCCGCCGCTTTCACCGCCTGCTTGGGTGTTTCCGGTGGTGTGGACGGTTTTGTATATCCTGATGGGAGTGGCATCGTATCTGGTGGCAACGGCTACCACGTCCCGTATTGATAAAGACGGTGCACTCAGTGTGTACGCCTTGCAGTTAGCATTTAATTTCTTATGGTCGATCATCTTCTTTAATTTAGAAATGTACCGTTTTGCTTTGGTATGGTTGGTATTACTTCTATTACTGGTTGTTATCACGGCAGTGCGATTTTATCGTATTAACAAAGCCGCCGGTTTACTGTTGGTACCATACATCGTGTGGTTGATTATAGCTGCGTACTTAAATTTTCAAATTGTTTTGTTAAACCCTTGACAAAGTTGTCGCAATGTGTTACTATACGTCGGTAAAACAGCATAAGTAACGCCACTTGCAGGAAAGTGACAGTTTCTGTCCGCCGAAGGAATAACGCTCTCAGGTGTCCGAAAGGATGAGGACTGTAAGTTGGTAGAACTTTGGAGAAGCTCGTTTTTCACGAGTGCCGAAGGTGCAAGGCGGGGAATCCCGTTAATCTCTCAGGCAAAAGGACAAAGTTTTCACCCCTTTTTATCGGTAGGGGTATCTTTGCATTGCCTGTCAGGTCGCTTTGTATCGCGGCCTGACTTTTTTATTTTTGAGGGGGATGTAAAATATCATGGAAAACTTTATGCAACAAGTCACCGATGTGAACGGCGCTGTGAACGGTGTCGTGTGGGGACCTTTCGGTCTTTTCTTACTCATCGGTACGGGCATTTTGATGACCATTGTCACCAAAGTGTTCCAAGTTTCTCACATCAAACATTGGTGGAAAAAGACTATCGGTAGTTTGTTCACCAAAAAAGTTATGAGCCACGTTGAAGAAAAGGGTACCATTTCGCCGTTCCAGGCACTGTGTACCGCGCTTGCCGCTACCGTTGGTACCGGTAACATCGCAGGTGTTGCCGCCGCTATTGCTATCGGTGGTGCAGGTGCTGTGTTCTGGATGTGGGTTGCCGCGTTTTTCGGTATGATGACCAACTATTCCGAAAACGTACTCGGTATCTTCTATCGCCGTAAAAACAGCGAAAAAGAATGGTCCGGCGGTGCTATGTACTATCTGCAAGACGGTCTTGGCGGCAAAAAGGGCTGCAAATGGATCGGTAAAGTCTTGGCAGTACTGTTCTGCTGCTTCACCCTGCTCGCTTCTTTCGGTATTGGCAGTATGGGTCAGGTAAATAAGATTGTCGCTAACGTAGCCGCGGCGTTTGAAATTCCTGCTTTGTCTTCTGTGCAGGTGGTAGACGGCGTAAATCTTTACAGCTTGATTATCGGCGTTATCATTATGATCCTTGTTGCGGTTATCACCATCGGCGGTGTAAAGCGCATTGCTAACGTTGCCGAAAAGATCGTGCCCTTTATGGTGGTATTGTTTGTGTTGGGTAGCTTGGTGATCATCGGCATAAACTATCAGGCAATTATTCCTGCTTTTAAAGCCATTTTTGTGAATGCTTTCAGCCCTGAGGCCTTTGTTGGCGGCGGTATCGGCGGCGTTATTATCGCTATGACCAATGGTTTTAAACGCGGCGTGTTCTCCAACGAAGCGGGCCTTGGTTCTTCGGTTATGGTACACTCCAACTCCAACGTAAAAGAACCCGTACAGCAAGGTATGTGGGGTATCTTTGAAGTGTTTGCGGATACTATGGTGGTTTGTACGATGACAGCACTTGTTGTACTCACTTCCGGTGGTCTGAACGGCGGTGTATTCAATGCACAGACCGGTGAAATTGCCGCAGGGTATACCGATGCAACGCTGGTTGGCGGTGCGTTTAACACCATTCTCCCGTGGGGCGGCTTGGGTGCTAAATTTATTGCCGTTGCTATGTTCCTGTTTGCATTTACCACCGTTCTCGGTTGGTCGCACTACGGCTCTAAGGCATGGGAATATCTTTTCGGCGCAAAAACCACTATTATTTTCAAAATCATTCATGTTATCACCGTTGTCTTCGGTGCGGTATTGACCTCTTCTCTCGCTTGGGACATTTCGGATACCTTCAACGGTCTTATGATGATTCCCAACTTGATTGGTGTGGTTGTGTTGTTCCCGTTGGTGATGAAGATTACCAAAAACTATGTAGACCGCCGTTTGCGTGGCAAAGACGTGTCTCCGTTGTTATCTTATGATCCGCAGACACAGGCAATGATGGAAACGCACCCGGATGACTAATATGTTTTGGGTTTTAAAAGGCAGTTTTGTCTTTATAAAAACACTCGCCTAAAGGGAAAAGGACATCGGCTGAGCCGATGTCCTTTTTCTTATATTTTTTCAGTAAATCCCTTGACAAACGGGCGGCATTTTGCTAAAATGTCTTGGTAATAACGGGGTGTGGCACAGTTTGGTAGTGCGCTTGGTTCGGGACCAAGAGGCCGTGGGTTCAAGTCCCGCCACTCCGACCAAAAATCCGTCGACTTTGTCGGCGGATTTTTTATTCAAGCCGATAGGCTTGGTATATCATCACGCGATAGCGTGTATATCATTGCCGCATTTATGCGGCGTATATCATCACACCGCAGGCGTGCATATCTCTATCGGCTTGATGAGATACAGTGGCTTTGCCACTGATGATATGCAAAACTTCGTTTTGATGATATGCAAGGCTCCGCCTTGATTTAAAAACCCGAGCGAGACAACTTCTTTACGAAGTGTCTCGCTCGGCATCGTCCTTTTTGCTTATTTATTCTTATTCGCGGATTTGAACTCCAAGAAATCGTCGTAGGTCATCATCTTATCCAAGAGTTTGCCGTTTTCCAGTTCCATAATGCGGTTGGCAACCGTCTGAATGAACTGGTGGTCATAAGATGAGAACAGGACAACGCCTTTAAATTCCGCAAGGCCGTCGTTGACTGCGGTGATAGATTCCAAGTCCAAGTGGTTGGTGGGCTGGTCAAGCACCAATACGTTAGACGAGAACATCATCATTCTGGACAACATACAACGCACTTTTTCGCCGCCCGACAACACTTCCACGGGTTTTAACACTTCGTCACCCGAAAACAGCATTTTGCCCAAAAAACTACGCAGATACGTTTCGGTAGTGTCGGTAGCGTACTGGCTGAGCCATTGAATGATAGGCAGTTTTACGCCGTCAAAGTAAGCGGAATTGTCTTTCGGAAAATATGATTGGGTGGTGGTGCCGCCCCATTTGTACGTGCCGCTGTCCGGCTCCATTTCGCCCGTGATAATCTGGAAAAGGGTGGTGGTGGCAATTTCGTCCTGGCCGACAAACGCCACTTTATCGCCTTTGTTGATACGGAACGATACGTTATCCAGCACTTTGACGCCGTCAATCGTTTTGGTGAGACCTTCCACTTCCAAAATTTCCTTGCCCGGTTCACGTTCCATCTGGAAACCGACGTAGGGATAACGGCGGGAAGACGCAGGCATTTCTTCTACCGACAGTTTTTCAAGCAACTTGCGGCGGGACGTTGCCTGGCGGGATTTGGATTTGTTGGCGGAGAAGCGTTCGATAAAGCTCTGCAATTCTTTGATCTTATCTTCACGCTTTTTATTCTGCTCGCGCAACAATTTCTGCATCAACTGGCTGGACGCATACCAGAAATCATAGTTACCAACGTAGATTTTAATCTGGGTATAGTCCACGTCTACAATATGGGTACATACGTTGTTAAGGAAGTGACGGTCGTGAGATACCACAATAACGGTACCTTCGTAGTCCATCAAAAAGTCTTCCAGCCAACGAATGGAATCAATGTCCAAGTGGTTGGTAGGTTCGTCCAACAAAATGATGTCGGGATGACCAAACAGCGCGCGCGCCAACAAAATTTTCACCTTTTCGCAAGTCGGAGGCCA
>JAZPXM010000113.1:0-13535 GCA_045543675.1 Acutalibacteraceae bacterium | reverse complement strand
CATCGGCATGCTGTTCAAGCTTCCGAGAACGTTACCGAGATACTTCGTTGCAGAGTTATCACCCTGGCTGATGAGGTCGGTCTTGTTCGGAATCTGGTTGGGCTTTTTGAGCAGCTTGCGCAGGGATTCGGAAGAATATTTCAGACTGTCCGCGTATGCAGGCTCATCACCGCTGATTTCCTGCAGTTTCGCATACAGAGCATCTACACGATCAGCAAACTTCTCAATATCCGTCACCGCATTGGGCATATAGTAATCCATATTCCAAGTACGGTTTTGGTCAACCTGACCGGCGGTCAATTTCTGGATATCCATACCGAAAGCATTGATGTCTTCCATCAATTTAACGATGCCGTCATATACCTCTTCCAAGGGACCCATGGTGACTTCCATGGCAAGCGTATGCGTACCGGCAGTCAAGTAAACCTTTGCGGGCTCGCCGTTGATATCCAACACTTTGTTTGCGAATTTGTTGGTGTCGGTATTTTCAAAAGCCACCGTTTTAAATTCAGCAAACGGTACAGCACCGTCAATTTCGACAGTACGATACACCGCTTTATTGGTATCGGAATTCTGCAAATACCGCAGACCGATGGTGTAAAAACCGTCCTGCTTTACATCGAATTCCCATAAGATCTTCTGACCGGATTCTCTCCAAGAGCCGCCTTCCAACACGTTTAAGAGTTTGCGGTAGGTGTGGTACGGATACAACGCCGCATTTTTCTGGCTGGTCGCACGGATAAAGGAGTCGGATTTGACTTTATAGTCTTCCGCTTCAATGATCTGCGTTTCGGTAGCATCCGCCTTATCTTTGTTCGCCGCCATATACTCAGCGTAGGTGGGCAATGTTTCTACTTTCTTTACGTATATACCGACGAGCATCATCTTTTGCGATTCGGGCGAGAAGGTTACCTTCTGGTCGCCTGCTTTCCAATCGAAAGTCAACGTATCGCAGTTGGTGTCGTGGTAATTGCTGAGAACATCGAGATACGGTTCGGTAATACTCAACTGTTCGGGAACCAATTCGTTGCCTTTACGGTCGGTTCCGTATACAGAAAACGCATCCGCCCACAGTATCGGGAGCGCGGAAACGTATTCCGTGCCGTTTACGTTCATATCGATAAGACAATCCATATACAGAGCGTCTTTCGGATAGAACTTCACAGCGATCTCATAGGTGCCTTCTTCAGTTACCGGCACCGTGAACGATAACACCTGCTTAGGATTCAGTGCAACAGCACCGTTTTCCACTTTAACAGCTGCATCGTCGATTTTTGCATTGACCCAATCCAAAACCCATGCGTCCTTAACATAGTTTTCATCGGTCCATGCAGTTACAGAAGAGGAAGTGTAAGGAGATTCACCCGAAGGCAGGGTTGCCTTACCGGTAGAATCTTCAGAGGCGGCGAGACAAGGCGCAACCGTACCTACGATCAACGCCAATGCCAGCACAAAACTAATCACTTTCTTCTTTTTGAGCATTCTGTTCACCTCCGTGAATTCAATAGGGTTTGGCCAAAGCTTTCAAATCCGAATCAGGAATTTTGATACGGATTTTCCGCTGTGGCATCGTCAATATACGCGCAAAAAAGGACCTTTTACGCGACAATGAGCCAAATGATACCGAAAATCGCCCTTTGAGGCTGGTTCGGTCTTGAAAGCTTTGGCTTAATGCCATTTTACGGTTGAAACCGTCATATCATAGGTGCCATATGCACAACTGTCATATAGCAGAAAAAACCGTACCCTCTTTTGCTCCGTCTGCCTTGCGGCAGACGGAGCGTGAAAAGGTTTCGGTGGGTTTCCGATTAGATATCGGATATTTGGGAAGAATTACTCAGCGGGATTGGGGAAGTCGGTAGGACTTTCCTCGGAAGCGGGAACTTCTGCGTTCGCTAACGCTTCTTCTGCCGCCTTTTTCTTCTTTTTCTTGAGAAGAAGAAGGATAAGCAACAAAATACCGGTTGCGAGCAGGACCGCACCGCCGGCAATCAAAATGATCAACCAAAGCGGGAAAGTTTTTCTGATAATTTTCTTCTTTCTCTTGGTAGTTTTGCCGGTTTCCTCATCGTCTTCTTCGTCGTCCCATTCTTCGTCATCCCAGTCTTCGCCGTCATCTTCGGGATACGTGGTCATTTCATCGTCCGGTTCCATCGTATCGTAATCGGTCGGTGCATATACATCGACTTCATACAGCGTAGGACCTACGTTAGCGTCGCCGGCTTCAACAGAGACGATGCGGAAAGCAACCGCTTTGGTTCCCTCTTTAAATTCGACAACATCGATAGAACCGCCGCCGTTGACCACCGTGCTGGCATCGTCAGCAAACTCGGATGCAACAGTCTCCCAGGTTTCGCCGTCTGCGGTGTATTCCACATTGTAATCGGACAAGAAACCAACAGCCCATTTAAGCACCATTCTCTTTACTTCGACAGGCTCGGTAGTATTAATATCAAATTCCACCGTGCTGCCGATAGCGCGAGGCATCGAAAGAACGGTCTGCACGTTATCGTCAAACAGACGGCCAACAGCGTTGTCAGCACTTACGAGCGGCAAAGATTCGTATTTCGCGTCACCTTTTTCGATGGTGATTTCTTTCCAACCTTTTTCCACGTAAATGGTGGTCAGACCGGCCGCTTCTACATGATAACCGTACTCTTCGTTGAAGTAATCGGGAATGTAGTTGTAACGTTTGAGTTCTTCGCCGTCCACCTTGATGGATTTCGCGGTAGTGCCGAGCGCCAAAATGGTTTCACGCTGCGAGCCTTCCGTCATATTATCAGCGGTCAAGGTGAAGGTGGTGTCGCTCACGGGTTTGTTGGTATACACTTCGGTATGAGACTCGTAGGTACGGAAGTCTTCAACATCGCCATCCATAACGTAGATGGTGGAAGTGCGTGCCTCGTCGGGAGGCGTGATCAACAAGGAGTCGTGCGGCGTTTCGCCTTCTTCCCATTCCATATCTTCTTCATCATGCATTTCATCCGCAAGGATCATGCTTTCAGGAAGATCGATAGCTTTTACAGCGCCCGCTTTAACAAATACGGGGCTCCAAGCGGTGGGGGCTTCTACAACCAGCTTCTGGTTACCTTCGAATCTTTCGTAGGTGAACAGATGATACCAAGTAGAGCCATTGGGAAGATGTACGGGAAGGTTATATTGACCTTCCGCAGTTACGTGACAAACCAGGAAGTCGTCACAGAACAGGTACTGGTTGTTTACACGGCTCAAAGCGAGCTGATAGGGATACGCAACCATCATACCCTTGATAACGGGGTTAGCGTTTTTGTTGCCGTCCATCGCCGCACTCATAACGGTGGGAACGATATTCTGACGGAAATAGTACCAGGTGCCGAAGTTCTGCGCATTGGCTTCGCCCTGCTGCTTCCACGGCTTGTGAATGTTACCGCCGTGTTGACGCATCCACGGAGAGAAGGTGGACAATACCATCCAACGGCTCATAAGGTCGTTGGAAGTTTTGCCGCCCAGACCGCAGAAGTCACCGCCGTACAGGTTGAAACCGGAAGCGCCGAGAGAAATCATCGAGTAGATCTGGTCAGCAAAGCCGATCCACGTGGATCTCTGGTCACCCAGGAAGTTGCCGACAAAGTACTGCGAACCGGCACAACCGGAACGTTCGTACAGCACATAGTCACCGTTGTGATAATCCTGGAATGCTTCGGCTGCGTGTTTTGCATAATAATAGGAGTTAAAGTTGTGCATCTCCATACCGGAGAGACCGTTCCAGCAAGTGCCTTCAAAACGCAGGTTCTCGCCGTAGTCGATCATAGCGCCTTTAACGCCCCATTTCCACAGGTTTCTGTCAATGGTAAATTCGCCTTCAAACACGTTTCTCGCAGACGGGTTGGAATAGTCGATCCAAGAAGACTGCAGATGCTGGAAAATACCTTTGGAAAGTAACGGTTGGGTTACGAATATCCACGGATAACCCGTGTCGGAATATTTGCGGCCGTCGGGACCGACATACTGGCCGTTATCATCCTGTACCGGTCTGATAGACGCGCCGGGTGCATAGGTAGCAAACTCCGACTGAGAAACAGCGGGATGATACCAATAGGTAGTCTTAATGCCGCGTTCTTTCGCGTACTGGATGTTACGCGGTCTCTGCGAGTTCTGTCCTTCACCGTAAATGGCTTCGGGATAGAACCCGTAGTTTTCCATATATCCTTCAAGCAATTCCGCTTGGTTGTCATACGCGGTATCACCGGTTTTATAGCGCGAGTCTGTGCTATATACCGGGTTGTTAAATGCCGCGGACATAGCACCTGTCCAGAAACCGAATACCCATTCGTTGTACATACCGGACGTACCGGTCAAAGCAGTGTACTTTTTAATGTTTTCGGTGGGGGTGCCTGCCCACATAAAGAAGTCCAGTCTGTCGCCGTCAAAGCGCAACTGCCATTTACTCGGGTCATTAGCGCCCATATCGGCTTCGCCGGAATAGCTCATATTGAACCATACCGAGTAACCGCGGTTGGAATGGAACAGCGGTACGTTGACATAACCGAATTCGTCGTTGGACCAGCAGTCACCGTTGGTCAGCGAGGTGTAATGCCCAAGCTGATTGGTGTCGTTGTAGCGTTCGCCGCCCTGATAGACAACTTCCTTGCCGTCAGCGGTAACGGGGAATTCTACAATAGTGCGCACCACTGTGCCCGTGCGGGGTTTGTACGCAAAAGAGATCTGTTCGTTGCAAATGCTGACGATCTTTTTCTGCTTTTGGTTGAGTACCTGCAACTGGAAGCCATCAGCATACTCTGTGTAGCGAAGAATCGTGCCGTCGGCACCGGTCATAATGACCGCACCGGAGGCGTCTTTTTTATAATCAATAGTAGCAATAGAAGAAGGTTCGAAAAGACCTTTGTGGCTTTCCTGAATACCGTCCTGGTATGCTTCGTGCACCGACTGCAAGCGGAAGCCGCCTTCTGCGGGGAAAGAAATGTATAATTTTTCCTTATATGTACCCGCGGTGGTGTTCACGATGAAGTATTTAGCCGTCTGTTCCGTAGAGGCTGCCTTGCCGAGCGGATACCATTGGTAACCGCTGATAATCGGCGGAGTACCTTGGCCTGCGGGCGTATAGGTCAAACCGATTTTATCCGCCGCAAGAGCACCGACCGAAAAGGTCGTTACCAATAAAGCAATACAACATACCGTTACTAAAATTTTCGTCAAACGGTTCTTCATAAGCTACCTCACCTGCCTTTCTGAAATCTGAATATCCCTGCCCGCCCGTCGGACGGGCAGGAGAATACGTATACTTTTAAGATCTTATTTGTGCGCGTCGTTGAATGCCTTCTGAACCTCTGCGAGTACAGTTTCAAAATTCGCCCACGCTTTTTTCATGTCCTGATTGAATTTATCGGCAGGTTCACGCAGATTTTCGCCGTCTGCCAAACCGTCGGTGATCTTATTCAGTTCCGAAGAAAGGTGTCTGCCTGTGATGTCGCGGAGTTCGGGCACCAGTTTAAAGGTGTCGTAACGGCCGCATTTGCTGATGTTTTTCAGATAATATTCGTGTACTTCGGTGGTGCAGTCCAGTTTGTTGAATTTGTCAATAACTGCGCTGGAAGTAGTGGTCGGGAAGTATACGACAGAGTTCAAGTTGTATTTGCCTTTGTTCTTGGTTTCATACATTTCCAGACGGGCAAGGTTGCCGTTGGTGCTGAAGGTCATAAAGCGCAGCGCCTGATAGCAAGCATCAATGCGGTCATCAGGCGTAGCAGCGGTGATGAAGCAATGGTCAACGTGCATCATCATTTTGCCCTTGTAGTTGGGGGCGGTCCACATTTTGTAGTTGAATTTCACCTGTGTATCGTATTTATCAACGTAAACGTTAAGATCGTCTTCCATCAACGCTTTGCCGGCATTCCATGCCGCGGTGTAGTCTGCAAGGCCGAGATTCTGCTGCACAGCATGCACGCCCTGAGAGTTTTTGTTGTTGGTGGCTTCGTTCCAACCTTCGACGCCGACAGCCATAATACGCCATGCACGGAACTGTTTTGCGCCGACGATCAGCGGGTCAACTTCCATCTGGTTGGTAGCCCAGTTGTAACCGCGCACACCGTAGGTGCCGCTCTTTTTGGAAGTCTCATAGAAACACACACGGTTGTATGTTTCAAATAAGTCCTTAACAGCCACAGCTTTCTTCTGGTTGAACAGCATAGCACCGGCTCTCAGGTATTCTTCGTAATCTTTCATAGACCATTCGAGATTCGGCAATTTTTTACCGGTCTGTGCGAGCAGGTCCATATTGAAAGTAACGGTTTCAAAGGTCGCCTGATGCGGTACCGCATACAGTTCGCCGCCGAACGTATAGTCTTTGATCAGGTTATCGGGGATATTTTTCGCTTCGGGGTCGTTTTTCACCAGTTTGGTGATAGGATAGACCCAACCCTGCATCAGGTAAGCAGGCATTTCGCCGGCTTCGTCCCAGATAATATTCGCATGCGTACCGGTATTGGCATTGTTGGTCAAATATTCACGAGCGTCGTCATTGGTGTTGTGCTGCCACATATGAAAGGTGAATTCGATATTGGGGAACAACTGCTGCATAACGTCGAACATTGCGTCATAGTCGGTAGGACGTACGGTGTCAACAGCAATAGAAACTTTGCCTTTAACATCATAATTCGCGCCCGCGTCCGCCACGGGTTTGAAGTTCAAACCCTCCTTCGGGGGCTTGGTGGTGCGGGTTTTAACGCCGCCCTGCTGTTTGTCGGTTTTGTCGGTTTGACCGTTGCCTGTGGTGGTTCTTTTGGTACGGCTGCCTTTTGTGACACCGTCTCCGTCGGTGTCGCCTTCTTCTTCGTAGCTGACCCAGACTTCTTCAGTCGTGGAGCAACCTGCCATACAGGTTACGATCATCAGTGCGGAGAACAGAATTGCTAAAAGTTTTTTAGTCATAGCGTATTTCCTCTCTCTTAAATAATATTTGTTTTTCTGCGGTGACCGCACCGCTTACGTTACGGTCACCGCAGTTGTTTCTGAAAATCGTGAATACGCTTAATCTTCGTATTCATCGCCCCAGACGAAGTCGTCCTTGGGTTTCCAGCCGAGATAATCGTCCGGAATGGGTGCGGGAGCCCAACCTTTGTCTTGGCCTTCTACAGCGTTTGCCCAATCCAACGGATCGCCGTTAACATCCAGTGCGGTAATCTGGAAGTTGTCAATGGTAGAGCCGTTACGGTGGTTACCAAAACCAACCAAGCCGCCCAACGCCGATTCATTTACCGCTGCATAGGAGGTCAACAACGTACCGTCAACGTGGTAACTGATCAAACCGTCCTGCACCGTAATAGTTGCGTGATGCACAACCGACTTGTCATAAAGTGCTGCAATAGAACCGTTGTTTTCGTCTACGGTGTTACGGGTGGAGTTTGCGCCGTGGTCACCGTAGATGTTATGGTACCCTTCCTGTTCGTTGTGCATCCAGATACCGCCGCCGAGACCGTCACGCCATGTTTTGCCTATCTGGGCATTCGTCCACTTCTTGGTACCGTCCGCATTTTCATCATTGAAATCGCGGTCCTTTGTGGACCAGTCTGCCTGCTTGTGTGCGGAAAGCGGATCCTGTACGCCGATGATACCATAGGTGTACCACATACCGCTGTGGGTAAAGTCGTATTCCAACTTGAAGTTGTAGAAGTTGACGTCTTTGAGAATTGCCGTAGCGACACCGCGCATTGCCTGCAATTCGGTCCAACCGCTGCCCATACCGGTAGCGGCAAACTTGTTGGTGACTTTGCCGTTGGCAATCTTAAACAGATCGTCATTACGTACCAACACGCCGCTGTACATCGAGTGATAATCTTCTTCGTACACGCCCTTGTACTCATAACCGTGTTTGGATTCCTGCTGATAGAAGTCAAGCAGGTCGTTTTCATGGTCGAAGTAGTACTTTCTGGTAGTGTTGACGTTATGCTCATTGCCGATAACGTTATTCACCGTAATCTGCGCAGACAACGCCGACAGATCGAAGTTGTGCCATGCTTTGGTTGCATCAAAGGTGAAAGTGGAAGTGCCGTTTTTCCAGGAACGGTAGTCAGCGCTGTTCCACCCCGCTTCGATATCGTATTCGTAGCCGTTTGCGTCCGCAACAGTGAGCGTACGCGGCAAACCGCTCAAAGATTCGCCTTTTTCACGGTCAATGGTGATGTCTTCAATGAGAGTAACCATATCGGTAATAACGATAGGTTCTGCGTCAAGGTCAACGATCTGCAGATTATCGTACGCATTACCTGCCTGGTTCAGGGACAGATAAATGTAACCGCCGTTATATGTTGCAGGCAGGATTTCGGTAATGACCGGTGAATCGCCGTGGTTGATATACAGCATTGCCACACCGTCGGAAACCACAATTCTGATATGATTATACGCGGTGGAGCTGTAATTTGTGATGCCGGTCGAGCTGTACATCTCGCTGACACCTTTTTCGGCACGGTAGCCCCACATTTTCGCGGTGCCGGTGTTATTAGAACCGGTTTCCACGTGGAAGGAGTAACCGCCGGTCTCAGAAGTCGCATGCACACCGTAAGGATCGTTGTAATCCTGTGCGCCGAAACCGATAGGCGCCCATCTGTAGTTGACCTTTACGTCAACGTCCAGAATGAAGTTCTTAAACGTTTTGGTTTTGAGAACCGCAATACCGAAGTTAGAAGCGTAACCCGCCCAACCGCGGTCATCCATATAGGTATACGTATTATACTGCGGGAAGGTGACGCCTTCTTTCAACTGCGCAGCGTTCTTATTAAGACTGTTCGCTTTCATTGTCAGCGCGCCGCCCTGTATGCCCCAGTTGTCATCCGTCGTGCCTTCCGTGTGGATGGCGGGGATATTGGTGCCGTTGGTGGTCGGCAGATACCAGCTTTCGAAGTCCTTAAGCTGATCTGCGGATTCAAAGTCATATACCGTTGTGTTATTCGGATTATAACCGGAACCGCGGGTGCCGAAGTCAACCGCATCACCGTTTCTGTCCAACTCGGTGATAACAATGGATTTGATCTCACGGTTTCTCGCGCCGATCGCAATATAACCGGCTTTGGTGTCGACAATGGTCTCGGTGCCGGTTGCAAACGCTGTGGTTTCACCGACTTTGGTAATGCTCCATTCCAATGTGGTGCCAACCACTTTTACCCACAGCTTGTAATCCGCGCCGTTGTCAAGATTTTCGCTGAACGGCGTGCGCACGCCTCTGCCGTCAATATCTCTGACGTTACCCGCGGTAATACCATCTCTGGCAGCCGTGTTGTATTTGGTTGCATCGCCGTTACCGACGATAACACCATCTACAACATCTGTTGCCGGTCCGCCTTTCCAGTCGAAGCCGAATTTACCGGGAACCTTTTCGTGGAAGGAAACGTACAACGCACCAAAGCTGTGTGCGCCGCCTTTGTTAAATACCACTTCCGCCTCAAAGTTCTTGAGTTTTGCAAGTTCGCCGTCCGCCGTTTTGGGAACGAGATTCTGTGATTTACGCATCATCTCGCCGTGACCACCGGCAAGGTTCATATAGAGACTGCCGTTTTTGGTAATTCTCCACTGTGCCGCTTTGCTGTCTGCTTCTTGGTCCCAAGCAGAGCTGAGCTGACCCAGATAAGCGAGTTCGGAATATAAGTGGGTTTCACGCATACCATACATACCGAATTTGGCTTCCATCCAATTGTTGATGTCCGCATCATCCATAGTCGGTACGTAGTAACTGCCGCTGAAAGCATCTACTTTGCCGACCAGGGAGGAGAAATCTGCGACAAAGCGTTTTTTGCCGTCCGGGAAAGTGGGCTCTAAGTAGGAGTCGTCGGTGAAATCGGTCGCAATGCCGCTATTGTTCAAGCGTTTCACCGTCAATTCACCGTAGTTGCCGCCTGCAGCAGCGATACCGAATGCCATATAGCCTTCAGAAACATAGTTCGTTTCAAAAGTGCCGCTATACAGACGGGAAGTACCGCCCGCGTTATAGATCTCAACGGCAATATCCTTGCCGATTGCTTGAATCTTTACGAGGATCTCCTGCGGCAGATCCGCGGTGAATACGTCGCCGTAATCATCGTCCGCAAACTGATTGTAATGATAGAAACGTTCTTTGGTGATGTCGGCGCCGCCCGCAACCCCAATGGATTTTTGGGTAATGGCAACGAGTACCTGTTCTTGATTGGGATTGTTGTATCCATTCACGAA
The DNA here is from genome assembly GCA_045543675.1 of Acutalibacteraceae bacterium. Classification (GTDB taxonomy): domain Bacteria; phylum Bacillota; class Clostridia; order Oscillospirales; family Acutalibacteraceae; genus URNF01. Next base: position 3,338 of record JAZPXM010000113.1, on the reverse strand, counting down.
TTTTGCGGGGTTCTTCTGACGGAAACCGAACACGATGGTGCTGGGACCGCCTGTGCCTTTACTGCCGTTTTCGAAACGGAAAGTAAAGCTCGCCGCAAGGTTTTTCATCTGCGCCTGCACGCCGTTGCCGTCTTTCGGAACGAGCGCGTTGATCTGGCGGAGACGTTCGCCCGAACCTTGTGCACTGGCGCGCTGTAACCACTTGTTATAGAACAGCAACCAGTTGCCCGATTCGGAAGCGCCGCCTGCGTTACCGTAAGCAGGCACTACACCGTAGTGGCTACCTTCGTGGTTGTAGTAGAAATCCACTTTTTCTTTCACAAAATCGATCGCCTGTGTATCGTCGAATTTGTTGAAGTGGATATAGTTTTGATTGGTCTTGGTGTAAACGTTGCCCGTGTAGGTTGCGCCGGGAACGTCTACAAGAGACAGGTTCCACGCTTCCGCGTACATCGCTTTTTCTGCGGTGTTAAATTCGGTGGTCGCCATCTTGTTGCCTTCGGCATCCAAGTGGGTCAAGGCGATGTCACCTAAGTCACTGCCTCTGTTAGCAACACCGTATGCGATATAGCCCGCTTTGGTGTAGTTCACAGTGTGCGTACCTTCATACGCCGTGCTGCCGTTGCTTTCCAAAGCAACTTTTACATACACCTGCGTACCGACCGCTTTCACGGTAATAATGTACGCGCCTTTTGCCAGCGCCGTAGTGAAGGTCGCCGTCGCATCGCCGTCGTACATATCGCCGGGTTTGGACACGTGAGACGTGTGACCGGAGAAGATGTCGTCACCGCCGGATACCGTAATACCCGTCGGGGTAACTACCACGATGCCCTGCTCTTTGTTCACGTTGAAGTAACCGTTGGTAAATTTACCGGGGGTCTGCTGACGGAAACCGAGCACAAACGCTGCACTCAAATCATCCAGACGCACTCTGAACGTGGTTTCAAAGTTCTGATACGCCAGCGCCTGACCGTTTACTTTCGGTACCAGCGAGGTGATCAAACGCATATTCTGGTCGCCGCCCGCACTGCCTACGGGGCGCTGTAACCATCTGTCTTCGTAAACACCACGGAACCAACCGTAGTTGTTGGACTGACCGCTGTACGCCGCTTTGGCACCTGCTTGCATCTGATAGTATTGGGCTTCGCAGTTGTAATAAATGTCGAAGTTACTATCCAACGCGGTGATCATATTGGTTTTATCCGCTTTGCCGGCATTTTCATTCTCAGCAAAGTTGAACCAGTCTTTATCATCCGCGGTGTCCGCAGTGTTGTATGTATGTTTGCCGTCGGCATAACCGGTCTTGCCCACGGTGGTCCATTTGAACGCGCGGTTCACGCCGAGATTGATGGGGTTACCTTCCGCATTCAGCTCGGTGACCTGAATTTTCTTCAGCACACGTTTGCTGTTTGCCACACCGACCGAGATATAACCGCTGCCTTCGGGAATGGTCGTCTGACCGCTGTACACTTCGGAACCGTCGGAAACCTTCGTGACCTTCACGGTCATCTTTTTGCCGACAACTTTTACGTACAGGTTGTAATCCGCACCGAGCTCCAGGTCACTCGCAAAGTGCGTATCCATCGTACGGTCATCCTTGCCGTTTAAAGAACCGAAGGTGATACCGTCTTTGACAGCTTTTTTGTAGGTTGCGTCGGGAACCGTGCTAGGATCGCCTGCAACCCATTCCAGCGGACCGTTACCGATCATCGCCACCGTGCCGTCACAGTTATTGGTACCGTTGTTGGTGTTGGTACCCATACGACCGGGATTCTGTGCGTGGAAAGACAGCCACACAGCGCCGAGTTCGTTTACAGGTTTGTTGAATACGATATTGGCTTCAAAGTTGCTAAGTTGCATCAAATCGCCGTCAGCGTATTTGAGCGCCAAAGCATTGCTCTTGCGGAGCATCTGACCGCCGACGTTGGTCGTACTGTTGTACAAACCGCCGTCCTTGGTGATCTCCCACCAATATTCGCCGCCCCAGCTATCACTGCCTTGCCATTCAAGACCGTCGATAGCAAAGGACTTCTGGCCGAGGAACGCAACAGGTTTATACGCACTCGTTTCGCGGTTCATATAAAGACCGAAGCGCGCTTTTACCCAGTTTTGAATCGCCGCATCCGTTTCGGCAGGCAGATACCGATTGGTGGTGCCATCCCACTTCGCCGTATCAACCAGTGCCGCCAGATCGGCGAAATCGGCTTCGAACTTCTCTACGTTGGCACCCGCATCTGCTTGCGCAGTCATGGTGTCCAGCGGAAATACGCCCGCACCGACGATCACACCACAAAGCATAGTCAAGCACAACAAGATTGCGCCTACCCGCTTACCAATGGGGATCTTTTTGTTCATACCTCTCTCTCCTTTTCGGGAATATTTTTTGACACCCCGCTTTACAGCAGACTGTCCGTTCCAAGATATCATACACCTACGCGCCTCCGCAAACGGCGTTTCGTCAAAGTGACCGGTTTTGACGACTGTTTTTGTCGGTTTTGCCATCAAAAACAGCCGTTTTCCTTAAAAAAGGGCGGAGTTATGGCAAGTGTATAATCATCTGGATATATAATATACTATAAAAGCGATTTTTGCAATATGTGTTATGAAATATAGCAGTTTTACTATTTAACGGCTTTCATTTTTGTGCAAAATAACACATAAAAATAATAAGAAAGAACAATTCTCCCTAAAACTTGCCGTTTCGGAAACACCCATTGCGCTTTTTGCTCCCACAACAACCGCAAAAACACGCCTTTATGCGCCTTTTCATAAGGAGATCGCACCTGAAATATCGGTCGTCCGTTGTGGCATTTGCGAAAACGGTGCTAAAACTCTTTTGAACCACGTGACTACCGCATGGTTTTTGTATATAAAAAAGCCTCGATGAAATGCATCGAGGCTTTTGTCATTCTTATGAGACGTCCCGCGCGGGGTGTCTTTGCTGTCATTACGGCGCCGGCGGTTTAATGGGAGACCAGCCCTCCGTTGAGTCATATTGCGGCGGTTTCGTCGTTGTGGTAGCACCCTGCTTTGTAGTAGTTGTTGTTGTAGACACTGTGGTGCTCGTAGTGGTTGCAGGCGCTGTGGTGGTCGTTGTGGGAACGGTTACAGCAGTCGTCACAACGCTGTTGGTGGTAACCACTTCCGCTGTTGTCACCGCACTACCGGTGGTAGCCACGCTACCTTGCGCATTGGTTTTGGTAGTGCCCTGCGCATCGGTCGCAGGCACGTAGGTGGTCACGGGTTTGCCTTGACCGTTAGTGACGGTCACATAGGTCGTCTTGGTCGAACCGCTCGCGTCGGTCACAGGCACATAGGTGGTCACAGGTTTGCCTTTG
>JAZPXM010000112.1:0-3855 GCA_045543675.1 Acutalibacteraceae bacterium | reverse complement strand
TCTACCCTTAGAACCACCAAGCACCGAACGAATTGAAGAAGGGACTTCAACCGCAAAATGCCCGCTGCTTGCTTTGTCGGTCCAGAAAGTGAATTCGTTTGGCGTAATCAGATCAGTTTCGAAATGGTTAAATGCAGAAGCAACGCTTGTGGCCTCAAACGGTGACAAAATCACATTTGAAAGCGCATACGAAATATGATGAGCGTTAAATGTGACAACGCCATCGATCGGCGCTGACTTGTGATAAATCTTGAACGGCTGCCTGTCCCCTTGTTCATCATGACTCACAGAAATATATCTGCCTTCAGTGATGTCCTGATAATGCACGCCGGTAATTGGGTAATCAAATTCACATTCGTAAATTCCGTTTCGTTCCTCTGTAACAACGCAGGAAATGCAATCAGACAAACGCCCTATTCCGTTAGTAAGAAATTCAGTTTCAGAAGAATCGTATAAAATTGGGATCATACGCGCCACCACCTGGGAACGACAGAAACACTTGTAATTGTGTTGTCATATGCAAAACTGTTTACTCCTGGTTTCAGTTCGGGAAATGAGTTACCCTCAATTACAACCTGTCTATTTGCATTCTGCAGACCGTAGTAACAATCTTGCAGATCGCAATCAATGGTTATTGATGGGAACGTGTTTGAAATCGTAATAGTTTGACTATTGATTGTTAATTCACCGTAGCCAACAACCTCAATCAACGGTTTCGACGCGAACAACGTCGGGTTTGTGATCGTTCCACCGCTTATTATTGCTGTTTCGGTTTCGCCAGACAAAAGATACCTTTGCGGCTTGCATTCAAACTCAATTTCAAATTCTCCCGCGTCGTTTTTCGGCGTTACATCTGCCTCCAGTCCGCCGCGATAATATGCTAGTCTAAATTCATCGGCGTGGTAAGTGTCTGTTAAACGTCGGTAACCGGTCTTTGATAACAGCATGGACCGCAACGCAGCAATATTTGTTTTGAAGTTGGCATAGATAAACGCATTGTAAGTCAATCCGATATTATCAAGCCTGTGATCAACACCAAGCAATGCCCCGTCACGCCCCGGAACGGCTATTGTTTTATAAGCCCGCTCCGGTGCGTCAAAGGTCCCCTGACCGCTAATGTAAACGCCGTAATCTTTTGAATTTTCTCCATCAAAAATGAAATAATTACGCATATGCCGCCTCTTTCTGTTTCTGCAGCAGTGCCAATCTTGATTGTACTTTGTCCGCCAGTTCGTTAACGTCCATGCCGTCAGAAGCATAAACGTTAATAGTGTAGGTTGCGCCGCCTCCGGATGCCTGTGCAATGTCGCGCATTAACTGCCGGCGCCCGTATACTACTTCTCCGCCGTTACCGTCCCCAAAACCACGCAAGCCGGAACCGGAATTAACAACAGTAGGTGAATTGAACAAATACGGTGTATCGTACGCTTTCCGGTACCAAGAAACGCTAATGTTCGGCAGCTTGATCCCGTGTCCTAAATCGCGCCAAGACCACGAAAAATGCGGCAGTTTAATCGACGGCAAAGACCAGTCAAAGTCAAAGATTCCTTTTAACTTGTCCACGATCCCGCTAACAAATTCGTGGATGCTATTGAATTTGTCAGTGAAGAAAGTGACAAGCCCGTCAAGTTTTCCGCCGGTCAAACTGTTCAGGGTTTCCAATCCGCTAGTAAACAAGGACTGAACGCCAGACATTAACCCCTCAACAATACCTGATATACCGCCGCCAGCGTTGGAATAAGCTGTTTTCATTGCGTCAAGACTGTTTCCGACCGCACTTTTTGCCGTGTCCATAGCATTAGACATGTTTGTTTTCATGTTGTTCCACTTTTCCGACACGGTTGATTTTATGCTTTCTGCCGCATTCGTGACGCCTGTTTTTAGAGAATCCCACGCGTTGGAAATGCCGGTTTTTATATTCTCCATTGTTTCTGTGACAGACGTTTTCAAGTTATTCCAAGCGTTGACAACAGCTTCTTTTACGTTCGCCGCAACTTCTTTTATTTTGTCCCAGTTCTGATAAAGAAGAACGCCCGCCGCAACAATACCGGCAATAACAGCCACGACAGGAGCCGCCGCCGCAAGTACACCGCCAATTGTTGCCGCCATTGGTGCCAGTGCCGCCGAAATAGTGCCGATAGCAGTTATTAACCCGCCGATGCCGGTTATAATTGACCCGATCACGCTAACGATCGGACCGACAACCGCCGCAATCATAATAGCCTTTTCGATAAAGGCTTGCTGTTCAGGGCTTAACGCCTCCCACTTTTCGCGCAAGGTCTGCACAACTTCCCCGATCTGTTCCAAAATCGGCTGCAGGATTTCGCCTAGTGTGGCACCCAGATCAGCGCCAACAAGTTTTAATTCGTTCAGCGTTGTTTGCCACTGGTCCAGAGGGTCTTGTGTTGCTTCAAAGGTTTCGGTTACACTGCCGGTCGCATCGTCAACGGCGCTAGCTAGGTTTGTAAAGTCAAGCGTTCCGTTTTTAACAGCCTCATAAACACCGGCGCCGGATTTACCGAACAGATCATATGCAGCCGTAAGGCCGTCAACGTCACCGGTTCCGTTCTGGATCGTGTTTTGAAGGTCTTCAAGTGCCTGATCAAGCGGGACGCCTTCCTCTGTTGCGTTCTTAAGGGCTTTCTGTAACGCGCCCATTACTGTACTTGTGTCAGCGCCTGATTTTTCCATCTGGCCCATAAAATTGACAGCCTGGTCAATATTAAGGCCCATTTCCTGAAAAGCCGCCGCATTCGTTACAAGGCCGCTTGCAAGCGTATCAACAGAAATGCCTGTTTGCTGTCCAGTTACGTTCAAGCGGTCAAGCAATGCTTCTGCGCTGTCAGCACCCAAACCGAACGCAGAAAGTGCTTTTTGTGTATTTTCAACCGCTGTCGTTACGTCGGTGTTGTTCAGTTCCGCAAACTGAATAAACCGCGTTGACAAGTTTTCAAGTTCTTGCCCGGTAAGCCCAAACCGCGTGTTGACATCACCGACGGCATTGCCCGCAGCTTCAAAACTTGTCGGTATGGTTGTGGCAATGTTCTGAACAGATGTCTGCAAAGCGTCCGCCGCTTCACCTGTTGCGCCGGTCTTTGCAATAACCGTGTCCATTGCGCTGTCAACGTCGTTAAAAGCCGCAATTGAAGCCGCACCAGCTGCCATAATTGGCGCTGTAACGTTTTTGGTCAGGCTATCGCCAACTGACTTCATGCCCTCACCGACAGCGGTTATTTTCCCGCCGGCGGTTTCAAGTTTTTCAGAAATAGACGCAGTTGCCGTTTCACCAGCCGCGCCCATGTTGTTCATTTCGTCGGTGAAACCTTGCAGCGCTTGTTCGTCGGCTATGATCTGACGTTCTAGCGCCTGCATTTGTGCTTCAACTTCCGGTGACTGATCCGCGGCTTTCAGCTGTGCAAGTGCTTCTTTTTCCGTCTCTAATTTCTTTTTGGTGTCGTCAATTGCACTTGCTAACAGCTTTTGTTTCTGTTCAAGCAGCGTTGTGTTGTTCGGGTCAAGTTTGAGAAGTTTATTAACATCCTTCAAACTTGTTTGCGTGTCTCGCAGCTTGCCGTTAACGTCCTTTAACGCGCTTTGTAATTTAGTTGTATTTCCATCGATTTCGATGGTGATGCCCTGTATTCTACCAGCCATTTAATCAACCTCAGAACCGGTCAAAATCTTCTTGCGTTGCTAGTTCTTTATATTCGAAACTGTCATTTCCTTTTTCAATCATCATGTCAACAACTGCGCCGTACTCCAAATAGTGCAATTCAGACGGTTGCAAGCCCATTTCCAAACAACGCAGCATAAACAACCCGGTAGTGTACGGGCGCTCCGTCAAGCGCCCTTTTC
>JAZPXM010000111.1:0-5333 GCA_045543675.1 Acutalibacteraceae bacterium | reverse complement strand
ATAGCGTGTGTGTAGGGGACGGGTTGCCCGTCCCCTTTTATGCCGTTTGCGGGCAGTCGGGGTCGCCTGCCCCTACGGTATCATTTGCGGTGTGTGCTGTCGAGCAAAGCGAGACGGATGCGGTGTTACACATACCTTTCCACCTCATCTGTCTATATAAAATCTACAAAAAAGACAAGAGAGAATGTATTACGTATGATACATTCTCTCTTTTTTCTCTCAGTCTCGCTATGCGCGCCGATTTTCTCATCAGATAGCGCTTTAAAAACTGCGTACCTTTCCCGCTTTCGGGCGGTTATACATTTTATTCTTCCGCTTTATAGCCTGCGCATACCTGCTGGGTGACCGATGCAGGTGCTTCTGCGTACCGTTCAAAGTCAAGGGTGAAGTAGCCCCTGCCCTGTGTAGTGGAGCGCAGCCAGGTTGCGAAATCGTGCATTTCGGCAAGCGGCGCTTCTGCGGTGACGCAGGTAAGACCGTCTGCGGTGGGTTCCATACCCAGCACTCTGCCGCGGCGGCGGTTGACTTCGCCCATCACGTCGCCCGTGTAATCGCCGGGGACGTATGCGTTAAGCATACCAATAGGCTCTAACAATACGGGGTTTGCTTGCGGGATACCCGCTTTATACGCCAAGGAAGCGGCGGTCTTAAACGCCATTTCGGAAGAGTCAACGGGGTGGTACGAGCCGTCGGTCAATACCGCTTTGACGCCGACCATCGGATACCCTGCCAGCACGCCCGCTTTCGCGCTGTCCCGCAATCCTTTTTCTACAGCGGGGAAGTAGTTTTTCGGCACAGCGCCGCCGAACACGGTTTCTTCAAACACCAATTCTTCGCTGTCGCAGGGGGAGAACTCGATCCACACGTCACCAAACTGTCCGTGTCCGCCCGACTGTTTCTTATGTCTGCCCTGTACTTTCACAGATTTACGAATTGTCTCTCTATATGGTACTTTGGGCTGTTCCAACGTGACTTCAACGCCGAATTTGGATTTCAATTTCGAAATCGCCACATCCAGATGCTGTTCGCCGAGACCCGACAAAACGGATTCTTTGGTTTCGTTATCGATAAAGAATTTCAAAGTGGGGTCTTCTTCTACCAGGCGGTTAAGACCCGTCGCCACTTTTTCTTCTTCGCCTTTTTTCGTCGCGGATACCGCCATGGAATAGCACGGGGTATCAAATTCTACGCGCGGCAGGATAACGGGTTTATTGGGAGAGCACAAGGTGTCGCCCGTGCCCGTATTCGCCAATTTTGCCACCGCGCCGATATCGCCTGCAGGAATATACGGCATATCTTCCTGTTTTTTACCGCGTACCAGCATCACTTTACCGATCTTCTCGGCTTCACCGGTACGGGGATTATACAGCATAGAATCGGGTTGCACTTTACCGCTGATAACCTTGAAATACAACAGTTTACCCACAAACGGGTCAACCACGGTCTTAAACACGATAGCGGCGGTAGGACCGTTTTCATCAACGGTCAGTTCCACAACATCGCCGTCGGGGGTTTCCGCCACTTCACCTGCAACAGATTCCGCCCACGGTGCAAGCCACAAAAGACCGTTTAACAACTGGTCAATGCCTTCCACTTCCAAAGCAGAACCGCAGAATACGGGCGCTATATCACCGGTACGGACACCGTGTGCCAAGCCCATAATGAGTTCGTCGGGGGTAAATTCTTCGCCCGAGAAGTATTTTTCCATCAATTCTTCGCTGGTTTCCGCAACCGCTTCACAAATAGCGGTGCGCAAACCCTCCAAGCGGTGACCCATATCGGGCAGCGGCACGGCGGTGGCTTTGCCGTCTTTATATGTATACGCGCGGTATTCCAACAAGTTGACGTAGCATTCTACTTTATGGTCTACCACGTGCGGCACAACGATAGGACATACCATCGGACCGAACTTGGTTTTCAAATCTTCAAACACTTTATAAAAGTCCGCGTGTGCGCTGTCCAGTTTATTTACAAAGAACATAGTCGCGATCTTCTTTTTCTGCGCGGCGGCAAAACCCTTTTCCGCGCCGACGGTCAGACCGCTCTTACCGGACAGTACGATGACCGCACTACCTGCGGCACGCACGCCTTCCTGTCTGCCACCCGCAAAATCGAACAAACCGGGAGTATCCAGTATATTGATCTTGGTGTCTTTCCATTCTAACGGCAGAACAGCGGTAGAAACCGACGATACACGGCGGATCTCTTCGGGATCAAAGTCGCTGACGGTGTTACCGTCTGCCACCTTACCTAAACGCTCTGCGGCACCGGTCATATACCAACACGCTTCGGCAACGGACGTTTTGCCCGAGCCGGCGTGACCGACAAATGCAACGTTACGGATCTGTTTTGCGGAATAAACTTTCACAGGAAGTGCCCCTTTCGCTTTTTGTGGGAAATTTACCTAAAATTATCACACAAAATATAGTTTCTTTTGTATAGTATATACCATTTATTTACACATTTCAAGAAGATTTTGGTATATTTTTATAATTTGGGCGTTTTGCCACAAATATAGCCCGTTAGTTTGTATACACCGCTGTGTTTAGGGTGATAAAAAGGTGGGATTTATAGCGTCCGCGCCACCTTCTTCTGCAAGGAGAAGGCAATATTCTTTGTTTTGTGTTTGTATGGACGGGCGTCCTCGACCGTCCGTTGTGTCATTTGCGGGCGGGGAAACCCCGCCCCTACGGTAACATTTGAGGTGGGTACACACCCTCGCCTCCCTTGCCTAAAGGGAGGGGGACCGCCGCGTTAGCGGTGGTGGAGGGATTTTTTGTTTTCGGACGACCAATGGTCCCCCCTACGATACTATTTGAGGTGCGTACACACCCTTGGCTCCCCTTGTCAGGGGAGCTGGATTTTTGCGAAGCAAAAAGACTGAGGGGTAGTTCGCGAGCGGGCAGTCGGGGACGCCTGCCCCTACGGTATCATTTGCGGTGTGTGCTTGGCTTTTCCTTGAGGAGAAGGCAGTATCATTTTGCTTTTGTATACGTAGGGGACGGGTCCCCCGTCCCGTTTTAACGCCGTTACAAGCGAAAACACTCCACTATCTTGGTATCTTTATTACATATTCTATATACCCTTCCCGTTCAAACCTTTTGCTTTCCGCCTCTACCCCGCCGCGGCGCATGGTGTCCAACGCGTGTTCCACCGTATTAAAAAACACGCGCACATCTCGAATTAACGGTATTTCGCGGCGGTGACGCGCCACTTTTCCGTTTAGCATACGTTCTACAAGCGCATCGGTTTGTGCCACCGTCATACTTTTCTTGATAATTTCGGACAGCGCATACCGCCGTTCTTCCGCTTTTTGCAACCGCAACAGCGCTCTGGCGTGCCGTTCGGATAAGCCGCCTTCGGTGATCAGCCGCCTTTCTTCAGGAGACAGTTTTAATAAGCGCAGTTTATTTGCCACCGCTGATTGCGAATATCCCAACCGTAACGCCGCTTCTTCCTGCGTCAGTCCGTACGTATGTATCAGTTGATAGATACCGTCTGCCGTTTCAAAGCAGTTCATATCTTCCCGTTGCAGGTTTTCTACCATAGCGAGCAACGCCTGCCGCATCCCTTCCGCTTCCGCACGGACACACGGTACGGTGGAAAACCCCGCCATTTTTGCGGCGCGCAACCGCCTTTCCCCCGCAATTAACACGGGACGGTCATTACGCATGGTCACGATCAGCGGTTGCAATATACCGTTTTCCGCGATACTTTCCGCAAGTTCTATGAGTTTCACCCTATCAAACCGCTTACGCGGTTGGTCGGGATTAGGCAGAATATCCGCTATCGGTATCTCCATCACTTCCCCGCTTACCTTGTATTTACCCTTTTTCAATCCTTTCATATGCATAACTCCTACACAAAAAAGTCCGAAGAGCGCTGCTCTTCGGACTTACTGTACCATAGTATACGCTTGCCGTTTGTCATTTAACGGCGGCGGGAAATGGGTTTATAACGGTTTTTTTGCAATTTTTGCGGTGGGACGCGGGAAAGCGGTCGGGGTAGCGGTCACTTTGTCGATAAGATATATCTGTCGCGCCGCTACTTCGCCTTTACTATCCGCCGGCAGTAAGAATTTGTGTACATCACGGGTCTTACCACCCAATTTACCGATAGCGGCAGCAGAACGCGCCGCCTCTTCTTCCCCCGTCGGCCCTTTTAGTGCCAAAAACCGTCCGCCGACCTTTACATACGGCAAACAATATTCGCAAAGCAGCGGCAAACCGCCCACCGCACGCGCCGTAGCCACATCAAAGGTATCGCGGTATGCGGGGTTTCTGCCGCCTTCTTCTGCACGCATATGCACCAAATCAGCGGCAATCCCCAATTCTTTGCACACCGCATCCAAAAAAACAAGCCGTTTATTTAAACTATCCAACAAGGTCAGTTTACAATCGGGGCGTAAAATGCCGAGCGGCACACCGGGAAACCCTGCACCCGTCCCCACGTCCACCAGCGAAAAAGACCCGTTTGGCAGTAACGGCGCCGCCGCTACGCTGTCCACAAAGTGTTTTATCACCATATCGGTGGGCTCTGTAATGGCGGTAAGGTTCATTTTTTGGTTCCATTCCACCAGTAACGCCGCGTATCTGTCGAATTTTTCCGCCGCCACATCGTTGATTTCTACCCCTATTTCCAAAGCGGCGGCTTTTAACAACTGTTTATCTATCATCGTTTTCACTCCGTTTCACGTGAAACACCCTCTGCCTCCCTTGCCTAAAGGATGGGAGACCGCAGGTCGCCTGCAAATTACTTGTTTGTATACACGATCAATACCGAAATATCCGCCGGGCTGACACCGCTGATACGACTGGCTTGTCCGATATTGTGTGGGCGCACTTTGGACAGTTTTTCCTGCGCCTCTTTACGCAGACCTGTAATGGTGCTGTAATCGGTATCCGCGGGAATCAACCGCTTTTCCAAACGGCGCATTTCCGCAATATCCGCCAGTTGCCGTTTGATATACCCTTCGTACTTAATTTCCACTTCTACCTGTTCCAATACCAACGCAGGTAACACGGGGCGGTCTTTATCGATCGGCGTCAACGCTTCATACCCGATATTCGGGCGGCGCATTAAATCTATCAACTTTGCGCCGGTGGAAAGCGGCGTCGTTTCACGTGAAACAAGTATCGCGTTTATGTCTTCTGACGGCGCTATTATTGTTTTTTCCAAGCGTTCACGCTCTTTTTTCTTCATTTCCTGCCGTTCACAGTAATGCGCCCAGCGCGCATCGTCCACCAATCCCACTTCTCTGCCGATAGGGGTCAAACGCTCATCCGCGTTATCCTGCCGCAATACCAGACGGTATTCCGAACGGGAGGTCATCA
>JAZPXM010000110.1:0-7686 GCA_045543675.1 Acutalibacteraceae bacterium | reverse complement strand
GGCAGACGTACCCGTGCGGTATTGATCACCGACAGTGAACATGTGGTGTTGTCTGCGGTGCAACCCGAAACGGTTGCAAACCGTGCGGTCGAGGACAACGAGGAGGTGCCGGCGGAAGATGAATAAGCAAGGAAAATTGATTATCTTTTCGGGTCCTTCGGGTTGCGGCAAAGGTACCATTTTAAAAGAATGGTTGACCACCCGCAACGATACGGTGGTGTCGGTATCGGTTACCACCCGTGATCCCCGTCCGGGAGAGATAGATGGTGTTCACTACCATTTTCTTTCGCGCGAAGTGGTGGAAGATATGGCAAAAAACGGCGAATTGTTGGAATATGCCGAATATAACGGCAATATATACGGTACGCCGCTTCCGCCCATTGATGCATGGCTGGCGGAAGGCAAAAACGTGATTTTGGAAATTGAAGTGCAAGGCGCTGAAAAAGTGATGCAAAAATGTCCCGATGCGCTATCTGTTTTTATCGTACCGCCGTCGTTTGAAGAGTTGGAGCGACGCTTACGCGGACGCGGTACCGAAACGGAAGAAAACGTTGTACGGCGTTTGGCGGCGGCACTGACCGAGATCCCCGTGGCAAAATTGTATCAGCACATCATTTGTAATGACACGCTGTCCGATGCGGTAAAGCGGTTGGATGCGTTGGTTGACGGTAATATGTAAATCATTTGGAGGTAATTCGTATGTTAAAACCCACTGATATCGAAGAATTGCAGGGCAAACACAGCCGCTATGCCGTAGTCATCGGCGTGGCAAAACGCGCGAGAGAAATTTCCGAACGCGCACAAGAAAACGATGAGATTCTCACCGAAAAGACGGTAAGTCTCGCTATTGACGATTTCAAAAACGAAGAATGTCGTTTATCCGTTCCCGAAGCGGAATAAAATACATTGTTAAAATGGGGTGAAAGGGATGCTGAAAACAACGGTTGTGCAAATAGCGGTTGATAAGGCGTCCTTTTCTTTTGACCGTGCGTATACCTATGCCGTGCCGCCGCACCTTGCGGAAAAAGCAAAGGTGGGCTGTCGCGTGTTGGTGCCGTTTGGCGGCGGTAACCGTACCCGTCAGGGATTGATTTTGTCGTTGGATACCCCTGCGGAACTGCCCGCAAGAATAAAACCTATTGATGCGGTGTTAGATGCCGAACCGCTACTGTCGGATGAACTGTTGGGACTGGCGCATTGGATGAAAGAACGCACCTTTTCCACCGTGTTTGAATGTGCCCGCGCTATGTTGCCGACGGGTATGTATATGCGGATAAAAACAGTATTTCGTGCGGCAAATGACGTACCGCCGGACACGTTGGAACAACTGTCTTTTGCCGAAAAACAGATTTTCACTTTTGTTTCCCGTTGTCCCGACGGTGCCAATGCGGACACTTTGCTGAAAAAGTGCGGCGTTGCTGAGACCGCCCCCGAAATACACGCGTTGCTTAAAAAGGAATTGCTGTTTCGCGCGGACGGTGCCATTCGTCATACGGGAGATGCCGCTGTGCGTATGGTACGTTTAACGGCTGACGGTGAAGCATGGCAGGAGACGGGCGCGGAAAAACTGACCGCTCGGCAGAAGTCGGTGCTGACGCTGTTGCAGGACGTCGGGTGCGCTTCGGTAAAAGAAGTGTGCTATTTTACGTCGGTGACCAAAGCCGTGTTGGATGCGTTGGTCAAGAAAAACCTTGCGTTTTATTATGAGACGGAAGTACTGCGTACCCCGTATGAGCAGGATGATGTTTTGCCTGAACTTGTATCTACACCGCTGAATACGGAACAGCAGGCGGCGTTGGATACGTTGCAAGGGCTGTACCGAAAACCTGCGCCTGCGGCGGCGTTGCTGTATGGCGTGACGGGTAGCGGTAAAACGCAGGTATATATGAATTTGATTGATGCGGTGTTGCGTGACGGTAAACAGGTTATCGTGTTGGTACCCGAAATTTCGCTGACACCGCAGATGATGGAACTGTTCTTAAAACGGTACGGCAAGCGTGTGGCGGTATTGCATAGCGGCTTGTCTATCGGTGAACGTATGGATGAGTGGAAGCGTATTCGCCGTGGCGATGCTACCGTGGTGGTGGGTACGCGTTCAGCGGTGTTTGCACCGTGTGATAACATCGGTCTTATCGTGATGGACGAAGAGCAGGAACACACCTATAAATCCGAAAATTCGCCCCGCTATCACGCGCGAGATATCGCTAAATACCGTACGGCACAGCATAATGCGCTGTTGCTTTTGACTTCAGCTACGCCTTCCACCGAAAGTTACGTAGCGGCGATAAGCGGCAGATATACGTTGTGTACGTTGAAAAACCGTTTTGGCGATACCGCTTTGCCGCAGGTGGAAGTGGTAGATCTGCGCGGAGAAGAAATCGGCGCGGACAGTATTGGTCCCACGTTGCAAACGGCAATGCAGGAAACGCTGGATGCAGGTAAGCAGGTGATTTTATTGCTTAACCGCCGCGGTTTCCACACGCATATTTCCTGCCGTTCTTGCGGATACGTGTTTACCTGCCCGTCCTGCAGTATTTCGATGACCTATCACCGTGCAAACAGAAAGCTGAATTGTCACTATTGCGGACATATAGAAGAACCGCCTGCGGTGTGTCCTAACTGTCAATCGGATAAAATTCGGTATAGCGGATTGGGTACACAACGGGTGGAAGAAGAACTGGCAGAAAAATTTCCCGATGTTCCCGTTTTGCGTATGGACGCAGATACCACCATGTCGCGGTTGTCGTATGAAAAGAATTTCAAGGCATTTGCTGACGGTAAATATAAAATTATGATCGGCACACAAATGGTTGCTAAAGGTCTTGATTTTCCCGCGGTGGGGCTGGTGGGCGTGTTGTCCGCTGACCAATCGTTGTATACCGCCGATTACCGTGCATTTGAAACCACCTTCTCGCTGTTGACGCAGGTGGTGGGTCGCGCGGGTAGGCGCGATGCGGTCGGTCGCGCGGTGATCCAGACCTATGTGCCCGAGAATTATGTCATTACATTGGCGGCAAAACAAGATTATACCGCGTTTATGGAAACCGAAGTTGCCGCTCGCAAGATGATGAAGTATCCACCGTATGCCGATTTGTGCCTTTTCGGTTTTGTGGGCATTATGGAAAAGCAGGTGGCGGATGCTGCTAATCGGTTTATGGGTATGTTAAGAGAAAAAGTAACCACCGTTTATGCAGACGTACCGCTGATCGCGTTGGATCCGACCCCCGCCGCTGTGGTGCGGGTATCGGGGAAATACAGATATAAACTGATTGTCAAAACCAAAAACACCGCGCGTATGCGGACGCTTGTGGGCGAATTGCTGGCGGATTTTGCTAAAGCGCCCGAAAATAAAAACGTTACCGTGTATGCGGATATTAACCCTGTATCACTACTGTAAGGAGATAGCATATGGCTTTGCGTAATATTTTGAATGAAAGTGACCCTATCTTGCATAAGGTGTGCCGCCCCGTGGAAAACTTTGATGAGCGGCTGTGGCAATTGTTGGATGATATGAAAGATACCTTGGCGAAAGCTAACGGTGTCGGTTTGGCAGGTCCGCAGGTGGGGATGCTGCGCCGTTTGTTCATTATGGATGTGGGCGACGGTCCGGTGGAATGTATCAATCCAAAGATTTTGGAAGAAAAAGGCGTGCAAGAATGTGTGGAGGGCTGTCTTTCCAGCCCCGGTGAATACGGTCTTATCAACCGTCCCGAAACGGTGAAATTGCAGGCGCAGGACAGAAACGGTAAATATTTTATTATTACCGCTAACGGCTTGAAAGCGCAATGTATTTCGCACGAAACTGACCATTTGGACGGCGTTTTGTTCAAAAGCAAGGTGACCAGAATGCTTGCTCCCGATGAACTGAAATAAGGTGAACACTTTGAAAATAGTATTTATGGGAACGCCGGATTTTGCGGTTCCGTCGTTAGAAAGACTGATTGCGGACGGTCACCAAGTGGTACTCGCAGTTACGCAGGAAGATAAACCGAAAGGACGGCATCAGGTATTGACACCGCCGCCTGTTAAAGAATGTGCCCAAAAGCACGGTATTGCGGTATACCAGCCGAAAACACTCAAAAGTGATGAAGCGTATGAAATTCTGAAAAATGCGGGTGCTGATGTGTTTGCGGTGGTGGCGTACGGTAAAATTTTACCGTCGCGCGTGCTGGAGATCCCGCCGCTTGGCTGTGTGAACGTGCACGGCTCGCTGTTACCTAAATACCGCGGTGCCGCACCGATTCAGTGGGCGGTGCTGAACGGGGATGCCGTATCGGGCGTGACTACCCAGTTGATGAATGAAGGTATTGACACGGGGGATATTCTGCTGACCGCAGAACGTCCTGTGCCGGAAGATATGACGGCAGGCGAGTTGTTTGACGCGTTGTGTGAGGACGGCGCTACACTGTTATCCGAAACATTGACACGCCTGCAAAAAGGCGATTTACAACCGCAAAAGCAGGACGAAACCAAGGCGTCTTACGTGTCTATGCTGGACAAAGGCATGTGTCCGTTGGATTTTGCCAAAGATGC
This sequence comes from Acutalibacteraceae bacterium, assembly GCA_045543675.1. Taxonomy (GTDB): domain Bacteria; phylum Bacillota; class Clostridia; order Oscillospirales; family Acutalibacteraceae; genus URNF01. The sequence goes on along the minus strand of JAZPXM010000110.1, from coordinate 3,153 downwards.
TAAAATGTTGCACAATCAGGTGCGCGGTCTGCATCCTTGGCCTGTTGCCACCTGTATGTTAGATGATGCGGTGCTAAAGATCCATAAAACCCGCGTCGGTGGTGCGGTAAATGCGCCTGCAGGAACGGTGGTAGCGGTATCGCCGTTGACGGTGGCTTGCGGAAACGGTACGGCATTGGAAATTTTAGAATTACAAGCGGCAGGCGCACGCCGTATGGCGGCGGAAGATTTCTTGCGCGGTCACGCTGTACCGATAGGAACGGTACTGAAATAAGGAGAATGTATGTATTACTATCTGTTGCTGGTAGTCCCCGCGTTACTGATTACCGCGTGGGCACAATACAAAGTCAAATCCACTTTTCATAAATACAGCCATTATGCCACGGCGTCGGGTATGACGGGGGAGATGGCATCCCGTTTGATACAGCAAGCAAACGGGATCCACGTGTCGGTAAGCCCTGTTGCAGGCGAGTTGACCGACCATTACGACCCGCGAAGCGATTCTATTCATCTGTCCGAGCCCGTGTATGGTGTTAACTCGGTTGCCGCTGTGGGTGTGGCGGCGCACGAAACGGGGCACGCGTTACAGTATGCGGAAAACTATGCGCCGATTCGTTTTCGTATGGCACTGGTTCCCATTACTAATATTTCGGCGACCGTATCGCCGTATCTTATTATGTTTGGTTTGATTGCGGGATTGGATATGCTGTCGTATATCGGCATTGCGCTGTTCAGTGTGGCGGTGCTGTTCCAATTGGTGACTTTACCTGTAGAGTTTAACGCATCTCGTCGTGCTGTTGCCGCTTTACAAGCAAGCGGACAGTTTTCAAATACGGAGCTTAAACATGTGCAAAAAGTGCTGTTTGCCGCGGCAATGACCTATGTGGCGGCGTTGCTCGTATCCTTGATGAACCTGTTGCGCCTTGTGTTGCTGGTGGCGGGTCGCAGGAGACGTAACTGATGGCGGGCGCAAGACGTGTGGCGGTGGACGTTCTGGTACGTATCCACCGTGACGGCGGCTTTTCCAATATTGTTTTGGATACGGCTTTGCGGGAAAACAGTTTATCTCCTGCGGATAAAGCGTTGGTATCCCGTCTTGTGTACGGTGTTACCGAACGGCGTTTAACCATTGATTACGTGCTTAGTAATTTTTGTACAATGAAACTTACAAAAATGCATCCGACAGTAGTGGAAATTCTACGCACGGGTGTGTATCAACTGCTGTATATGGATAAAATTCCTACCTCAGCGGCGGTGAATGAAGCGGTAAACTTGGCTAAGAAAATGGGACAATATAAGGCGGCAGGGTTAGTAAATGCGGTGTTGCGTAACGTGGACCGACAAAGAGATACCTTGTTCGACCGTTTACCCCAAAATGCACAGGGAGATGCTGTGCGGCATAGTGTGCCTGTAGAGTTGGTACGCTATTGGCAGTGCGCGTACGGTAAAGAAGTGACGGACGGGTTGCTGGCGGCTGTGAACCTGCCGCCGCCCCAGTATTTGCGGGTAAACACCTTAAAAATATCGGTGGAAGATTTCACAAAACGCCTTGCCGATGCAAATGTGCCGTTTACGGTACACCCCGACCTGCCTGCGGGGATACATATTCCTGCGGGAATTGATTGGAAAGGTCTTGCAAAAACAGAAGAAAACTGGTATTATTATCAGGATACCGCGTCGCAGTATTGTTGTTTTGCACTTGGAGCCAAGGCAGACGAGCAAATTGCGGACGTGTGTGCGGCACCGGGCGGCAAGAGTTTTACGGTGGCGCAGTATATGCAAAACAGCGGTAGAATCTTAGCAGGGGATATCTACCCTGCAAAATGTGACACCATAGAAACGCGTGCGGAGATGTTTGGCATTACCTGCATTCAAACGGTGGTACGCGACGCGTCAAAACCCGTTCCTGCGGCGCTGAAAGGGCAGTTTGACAGGGTGCTATGTGATGCACCGTGTTCAGGCTTTGGTGTTATACGGCGCAAACCCGAAATTCGTTATAAATCGCTTGCGGATTTCAAGGATTTACCGAAACTGCAACTGGAGATCCTTTCCCGTGCGGCAGAAATGGTCAAAAGCGGCGGTGTGTTACAGTATTCCACCTGCACACTGCGGGTAGAAGAGAACGAGCAGGTTGCGGCAGCGTTTTTGGAAACGCATCCTGATTTTGTGCCGCGCGTGTTGCCGCTGGATGCGTGTTTTGAAAAAGCGGGTCTTGCCCCGTCTCATTACATTACGCTTTTCCCGCATATTCACGAAACCGACGGTTTCTTTATTGCTTCCTTTCGGAAGAAATGAGTGTTAGAATGAAAAAAGACATCAAATCGATGCCCGCCGCTGACTTGAAAGCGTTTTTGTCGGCGCAAGGTGTCGCAGGGTATCGCGCTGACCAGATACGTAAGTGGCTGGATGCGGGCGTTACCGATTTTGACAAAATGTCCAACCTGCCGCAATCGTTGCGTGAACAGTTGAAAGACTGGTTTACCGTTCCTTGCATAAAGGTGGCGCGAAAATTGGTTTCGCAGATTGACGGTACGGTGAAATATCTGTTTGAATTAGAGGACGGAGAAACGGTGGAATCGGTGCTGATGTCCTATCATCACGGTTGGAGTCAGTGCGTTTCTACACAAGTGGGCTGCAAAATGGGCTGTACTTTCTGCGCGACGGGTATGGGCGGTTTTATCCGCAACTTGTCTGCGGCGGAAATATTGGCGCAGATTGAAACCGCGCAACAGGACCACAGTATCCGTGTAGGGTCGGTGGTGCTGATGGGTATGGGCGAACCGCTGGATAACTATGATAATGTGATACGCTTTTTGCGGATGCTCACCGAAGAAGGCGGTGTGCATATCGGTATGCGGCACGTGTCGGTATCTACCTGTGGCTTGGTGGACGGTATCCGCCGTTTGATGAACGAAGGGTTGCAGATAACCCTTTCGGTGTCTTTACACGCACCGAATGATGCAATACGCACCCCGATGATGCCGGTCAATAAACGGTATCCCGTAGATGAATTGTTGTCCGTTTGCCGCGAATATGCGGAAAAGACGGGCAGACGTATATCCTATGAATACGCGATGGTAGGCGGTGTTAACGATACCGACGCGTGTGCCAAAGAATTGGCATCCAAATTGAAAGGCACGTTGTGCCACGTCA
>JAZPXM010000109.1:0-23823 GCA_045543675.1 Acutalibacteraceae bacterium | reverse complement strand
CGTAAGGGAGTTGCGGTTAGGGATTGGCAACATTAACCTCCCTCTGACGAGGGAGGTGGATTTTTGCGAAGCAAAAAGACGGAGGGAGAGAAAAAGAAGAACTACCCTTCCGTCAAAACCTGCGGTTTTGACACCTCCCCTGACAAGGGGAGGCAAGAAAAAGATGTCTGCAAAAGATAAGAGAAGACACACAGCTTTTGTGTATCTTCTCTATTTTTATCCCTATGATCACCCGCCGTACGGCGGGTTATTTTTAACTCAACTGCATCCAAAGTTTTACGTAGGCGCTGACAAATGTGGTATCGTACAGCGGGGTAATACCCAACGTATCAAACTGCTTGGAACTGGCGTAGGTAGTACCTTGCGGAATACCTACGGCATATACGGGCACGCCAGCCGCCTTTGCGCGTTCACAAAATGCCGTAAACGCAGGAATATCGGTAGGGAACGTCCCCGAATGATACGGACGCAGGATAACGGCACGGTACTGCTCTAACGGATACGCGTAGGTATCGGCAGGATGGGGCTCCAGCACCAAAATATTGGCGTTGTCGCTGAAAGCTATGGGTAACGTTTCACACGGTTGTACAGCGCCCGTCACCGCAATGCCGTTTTCGGTTGCTATCGCGTACACACTGTTGTGTAAACTGAACAGCGCATCGCTTGTTTCCAGGTGAGACAAAATGGAAAGTGCATTATGGAACGTAACCGCTTCATTATCATTTTGATAAGCCACAAACACGCCACGCCCGCTGTTTTCTTTAATAAAATCCACCGCCGCTTTAAAGTTGGCGTTGCCGTTAGAGCGGGGGTCGCTGAGCGGATAGTTGGAAGATACCAGCACAACGGGTTTGCAGTTGTTACCCGTGGCAAAAGCGAGTGCCGCCGCCGCGTACTGCAACGTGTCGGTACCGTGGGTGACAATCACGCCGTCGAAATCTTCGGTAACCGCCTTGCAAACTTCGTTTGCAAGGGTAGCAAGATTGCAAGCGGAAAGATTTTCACTTAAAATGGTGTACGGTGCACGGGTAGAGAACGTGACGTCTTCACCGTTTGCTGTACGGTAGGTATTGATAAGGGTATACCTTGTCGCATCGTCCGTGGATATCCAACCGTCAGTCAAGGTACTGCCGATGGTACCGCCCGTAAAAATTACCAAAATATGCATAGGTGGTTTTCAACCTTTCATTGTGATGTCAAACACGCATTTGCGGCTGAGCTTTTTCTCTAACGGGCAGGAACTGCAAACCAGTTCTACGCCCAAGCCGCCAAGCAGTGTATTCAGTACGCCGGTACAGTAGCCGCGTATGAACGAACATATTTTACGTTTATGTCGAGTGTCAACAATAAATGCTTTAATAATAGTAAGTGTGCCCACAATTGTTTCATTTTCTTCATCAAATTTGATATCCGCTTCAAATTTTCCCCAGCCGACGGCAGAGTCAAAAGCACACCATTCTTTTATTATTTTTTCGATTTCATCAAAATCATTGCTGTCGCCCCACGCGGAACTCATACGTTCAGCAAAGTTCGCGCCGCTTTCATAGCCGGTGTTAAAGAAAATTTCCTGCGCCTTTTCTTCGCTGGTGATAGCGGCAACTTCTGCAAAGATGCCACCCATCATATTGGTAAACGTATCCGTGCGGAAACTGACGTTGCGGAAATTATCCGCAGGGTTTTTCATAATACCCGTTTCCGGAAAATACTGAAATACAGTGGTGGGGATCACCATTTCGTCTTCTTTGGGCAGTAACCGTTTTACGGCCGCTGTTATGTCCGCAAAATAGGTTTCTATGGATTCCGGAAAAGCGTTGATGTGATGCAAAGGAGAGAGTAGTAACTTAAATGCTTTTTGCGGCTCGCATTCTTCGATAAAGACAGGAAGACAGTTTGGAGCGCCGTCAAAAGCCATTTGCAATTCTAACGGCACCCATTTAGAATTGTTGGTTTCTTTGGAAAATACCAGAAGAAATACTTTGCAGGCTTCGAGTTCTTTCACCAATTCTTCGCTAAAAGGGGAACCGCCGGGCATATCGCGCGGCGCAAAAAAGCAAGCAAGACCGCTGCTTTCCAACGATTTTACGATACTTTCGGCTGCTGCCTGATCGGGTGTGTGAAAACTGACAAATACATCTTTCATATACGCTACACCGTCCTTTCCCAATATTATACAATGGTTTTGACGGTTTGGCAAGAGAAAACGCGACTTTTGACGAAAAAGCACCGACACATCGTGTCGGTGCTTTGCATTACCAGAGTTCGGGTTTCGCGTCTTTGGGCAACAGACCGGGATAGGTCTCGCCGTCAAGGGAAGCGAGCCAATCTTCACGTGCTTTGGCAACCAGCGCGGGATCGGTCAGGAAATCGTAGGCGGTTGCCGCCATAATTTTTGCGGCAAGGAGCATGCCTTTGTACGCGATACTGCTCTTGCCTTGTGCGGTCATTTGCCAGGAATGTGCGGCGGTACCCGCCGCCTTGGTGACCGTGTAGAACTGACCGGTGGGGCACACCCAACTGACATCGCCTACGTCGGTAGACCCGCTCATAGCGCTGTCGGGTGCGCGGAAATTCCAGATAGGTGCAGTGGTTAAGTCATCGTCACACAGTTTGGCGCACTTTTTCGCGGCTTCTTTTAACTCTTTGCCGTCAAGATCGGTGATAACGTCGCGGAATTGCGCCGCATACGCCAATTCGTCGGCGGTGTATTCCAACGGCAACGCGGCGTCCATATGTACCCGCATCCGCTCTAAAATCGGTTCACAAGCAATATAATCGGCGTACGCCGCGACCTGTTTGATGTCCACGGTGGTTTCGGTCATCAACGCCGCGCCTTGTGCCACTTTACACACGCGGTCAAACAATTCTTTGACCTGCGACACTTTGGGGGCGCGTATAGCATACAGTACCTGCGCTTCCGACTGCACAACGTTGGGAGCGGTGCCGCCCGTGTTGGTGACAGCGTAGTGAATACGTGCATCATCAATCATATGCTCGCGCATATAGTTAACACCGACGTTCATCAGTTCGACGGCGTCTAACGCACTTCTGCCTAAATGCGGAGAGCCCGCCGCGTGTGCAGAGATGCCGTGGAACGTAAAGAATACGCGTACGTTGGCAAGCGAGCCGGTGTGAATGATTTTGTTTTGCCAGGCAGGATGCCACGCGAGCGCAATATCGCAATCGTCGAAGCAACCGGCTTTTACCATAAACGCTTTGCCACCCGCATTTTCTTCGGCGGGACAACCGTAAAACCGAATGGTGCCGGGCAAACTTTTTTCTGTCATATAGTCCTTAATGGCGACCGCCGCCGCCATAGCACCTGCGCCCAAAAGGTTGTGTCCGCAACCGTGACCGTCGGGGGTATCAAGCGGTGCGTGTGCGTTGCAGTCAGCCAACTGCGACAGACCGTTTAATGCGTCGTATTCGCCTAAAAACGCAATGACGGGTTTTCCTGCACCGTATTGTGCCACAAATGCGGTTTGGGCATCGCCTAAATTCCAGGTGATCTCAAACCCCTGCGTTTCAAGATACGCAGCAATTTCCTTGGAAGAACGGTACTCTTGAAAACGGGATTCCGCATATCCCCAGATCTTATCGCTGATAGCGGTGGTTTCGTCCGCGTGTTGCGCGATGATGGCTTCTAAATCGTGTACGTAACTCATAGCGATCTCTCCTATCGTATATGTTTAAAATTGCCGTACGTTTCGTTGACCATCTCCGAGAAGGAGAAGGTGTCGTCGTATTTGCTTAAGATTTTCTGGAAATCCGACAACTGATGTTTGTTGACCACACAGATGATCACCTGTTTTTGGTCGTTGCTGTAGGTGCCCAGCGCTGCCATTTGGGTGGCACCGTGTTTTAACGTATGTAAGATCTCATTGTTGATTTCTTCTGCATGGGATGTGATGACGGTGAATTTATATGCCGATTTGGTGCCGCGGATAATGTAGTTGCCTACAAAACTGGATAAGAAGCAGTACATAATACACAGACAAACGGGTTTATAATCGTAGGAAAGCGCGCCGGTTTCGTCGGGTGCGGCATATACGAAGAAAGATGCCACCGCCACTACCGCGTTAATGATGAAGGTCACCCAAAAGAAGTTTAAGGATGGCCGCTTTTCGCTGATATATTTCGAGAAAATATCGGTGCCGCCGGTGCAAGCGCCCAGACGTATGCACGACCCATATACCACACCGCCTAAAATGCCGCTGATGATCACGGGAAAAATGGTATCGTGTCCGCCCGCATCGTATTGGAATGCAGAAAGACCGATTTTCTGTAAAAGCAGGTAGACACCCGAGTAGGTAAGACAAAAACACAGCGTTTTCTTGGCGAATTGCTTGTCCAGCAGGAAATAGGCAAGGGTACATAACGGCACGTTGATAAGAATGGACATATACGCAATGCTAAATCCTGTTTTGTACTGTATCATGGTGGCGATACCGTTAATGCCCGCAGGCGCGAAGTTGTTTTTCACAATAAACAACTGGTAGTTAAACGCCAACAGAATGGCTACCGCTACGATACATACGTAAGACAGGATTGCCTGCTGTTTTTTTAGCATACTATCACTCCAAGAAACACAAATATTAACAATATAATAGTAATACAACCCTTGTAAAAAGTAAAGCATTCTATTAAAAATAGATTTACTTTTTAATGTGCGTGTGATAGGATAAGCAGGAGAGGAGGCGCGGTTATGAAAAAGATAGCAGCACTTGAAAGGCATCTTGATAAAAACTGTCGGATTTTAAGAAAACACTCTGAAAAACTGGCAAATTTGTATCGTAACTGTTATACCAACACGTTGGACAAAACGATTTCTATGCAAAAAGACGGCTCGTGTTACTTGTTGGCGGGTGACATTCCTGCTATGTGGATGCGCGATTCTTCTACCCAGATGTGGGGGTATCTGCCGTTTGCGAAAGAGCCGGAAATGGCAGAACTTTTCCGCGGTCTTTTGCGTATGCAGTTCCGCTGTATTGCAATGGACCCGTACGCCAATGCGTTTAACGAACAGCCCAACGGACGGGGTATGGTGAAAGACCTGCCGCGCAATAATCCGTGGATTTGGGAAAGAAAGTACGAAATTGATTCCTTGGCGTACCCCATTCGCCTTTTATATCATTATTGGAAAGCTTCAGGCGACGATTCTTTGCTGGGTGATACGTTTGCGTCGGTTATGCGCATTATTATTGAGGTATGGAAAACCGAACAGTATCACTTTGAAAAGAGCAGTTACCGTTTCTTCCGCACCACCGACCGCAAGAATGACACCATTCATAATAATGGGTTGGGTGCGCCCGTCGGCTATACGGGTATGACCTGGCAGGGTTTCCGCCCGTCGGATGACGGTCATACGTATCCTTACAGTATCCCGTCTAACATATTTGCGTATCTGTCGCTCGGCTATGCCAAAGAAATGCTGGAACACACCTTTACGGCACACCCGTTGGTAGAAGAAATCATCAAACTGCGCGAAGAGATTATGCAGGGTGTAAAGACCTACGGTATTGTGGAACACGAAAAGTACGGCAAAATATTTGCGTATGAAACCGACGGTTTGGGCAACTATGCATTGATGGACGATGCCAACGTACCGAGTTTGATTTCTCTGCCGTATATCGGATTTAACGATCCCGCGTTCAAAGACGTGTACGAAAACACCCGCCGTTTCATTTTGTCCACCGACAATCCGTATTACTACGTCGGCAAAGCGGCAAAAGGCATCGGCAGTCCCCACGAATACACGGGGTATATCTGGCATATCGGCTTGTCTATGCAGGGGCTTACCGCCACTGATAAAGACGAAATGCGCGAAGTGTTGGAAATGTTGGTTTCCACCGATGCGGATACCGGCTATATGCACGAATGTTTTGACCGTGACGACCCGAAGAAATTCCGCCGTCCGTTTTTCCCGTGGTCCAATACGTTGTTCTGCGAATTTGTGGAAAAATGTATTAAAGAGGGTTTGTTTGATTAAAAAATGCGGTACAAGCGAGTGTCTCGCTTGTACCGCATTTTTTTATTGTTCTTCTGTTTTTTGGTCCTTTTCTTCACGGGGCAGACCCAATCCGGAGTGACGGCGGATGTGGGTATTATGGAAGATAATAAATTCCGCGATAAACAACACAATGCCGGACACCACAACGCCTATAGAGCAGAAAACAAGACGGCGTCTGCTGAGAAGCGTCAATCCCAGATCTCTGTTACGCAGAGCGAGCAGAACAGCGGCAATGCCAAGCGCTGCGCTGATGATATACATGATCCAAACGGTTTGTTTGTGCGAGAAACCCATATCTATCAGGCGATGATGCAGATGCCCGCGGTCAGCCTGGAACGGGTTTTTGCCGTGCGCAATTCTGCGGATAAACGCGAATGCTGTATCCAAAAACGGCAAGCCGAACACGGCAACAGGGGTGAGCAGGGCAAGTAAGGAATTCATTTTCATGCTACCCTGAATGGAAAGCATTGCTAAAATATAGCCAAGGAACATAGACCCCGTATCGCCCATAAAGATCTTGGCGGGATGGGAGTTGTACGGCAAGAAACCTGCGCAGGTGCCGATGAGCACGGCGGAAAACAGCGCCATATAGGTGTTGGAATAGATAATGGAAATGATGAGAATGGCAACACAGCCGATGCAAGAAACACCGCAAGCAAGACCGTCTAATCCGTCGATAAGGTTAATGGCATTGACAAGTGCTACGATCCAAAACACCGAAATCACGATGCCAAACGTATGCCCGAACGTAATGACCGTGCCGAGTACGTTGATTTCTTCGACGACCAGGTTACCGAAAACAACGGTGCTTGTTGCAATCACGATCTGCAACAGTAATTTCAGTAACGGATGAATGTCAAAACGGTCGTCTACCACGCCGACAAGCACCATCAGCGTACCGCCAACCCACATTGAGATGGATTCCTTGGTGATGGCGCAAAAGAGAATGCTGGTGATGGTGAAACCGAACCAAATACCAAGACCGCCCAGCAACGGGGTCGTTTTGGTATGCATACGGCGACCGTCGCGCGGCACGTCCAAGGCTTTGATCTTATAGGCTAAAATACGCACAAGCGGTGTGACACACACGGTAAATGCAGTGGCCATTACCGCCGCTATTACGCAATAAATGACATATGCTTTCATATCCAATCCACCTTTTTATACATCGGCTGGCTATAGTATTCACCATATTTTAACACATACTAACATTTTTTTCAAGTATCGGTTTTAAACGACAATGTGCTTGCTTTTGTTGTCGATATTTGTTACAATCGTTTCAATGCAAAGGGGGAGTATATCGTGGGGGAACCCGAAGAATTGCTTTTGTTCGGCATTGTTGCTGTTGTGGTCATCTGTCTTGAACGGATTATTGCAAGGCGGTTGCTTTCGCCGTGCTCCCGTGCGGTATCGTGGGTCGCGGATAAGGTGTTCAAACCATTTGCGTGGTTACAGCAACACCTGACAAACGGTATGCATCACGTCAGAAGTCGGCATTTGGGGCGTATGAAATGGATACAAAAAATAGACGCTTTGGACGACAGGGCGGCGCTTAGACCGTTCGGCGGCTTGTGGAAAATCCTGTTTATGGTATTTTGCTTGTTGTTCACGGTGGTCACATTTTTTGTGTGTTTGGTAGTGCAGGAAGGTACAAGTTTGAGCGAAGATATCGTATTGAATCTTCCGATTTTTGCCTTGTTTGAAATTATGATGGAAGAGCCGTTTGCTTACGAAGCGTTATTGCAATTAGCGTTGCTTAGTGTGTTATCCGTTGAATTTATGGAACGCAATGCAAAAACGACCGACGGTGCGGTGACGGCGGTATACGACTTGATATTTACGGGGTTTTGCACCTGCTTTTTGTATATTATTCCATCGGTTGTCTATCGGTTGCCGGTTACGTTGGTTACCTGGTGCCGTTCCTTTACGGCGGCGTGCAGTGAGATTCCCGTGGTCAATGTATTGGTGTGGATCGTGGCTATTCCGCTATTTGTGATAGTGGGATACGTCATTGCCAGCACCTACTTGTTGGCATTGCGGGAATTGCTGGAGTCGTTGACCTATTCTTTGATTCCTTTGACCTTGTTCTTCTTGTCCTTGGTACTTTTGCAAGAAATGGATATCGGTCATAATCTTATGATGTTTTTGTGCTTTGCATTGCTTTTGCTGCTCTGCTGGGCGGTGGGCTTTCTCCGTGTCAACGGAAAGAAAAAATCGGAAAAAGACGCCTGCACGCCCCCAAACAGACGGTTTAGACTATTCAGAAGACGATAAAAAACAGCGACGCAAGCGACGAGCGGCGGATAATAAATACGGCATAGACTGAAAAAGCGGAGTGAAAATCACTCCGCTTTATCTTTTGTCGGCCTGTAGGTTTTTGATATGTTGTGTCGGTACAACGCCCATTTTGGTTTTGAAAATTTTTGAGAAATACTGTGTATCCGCATAGCCGCATCTGTCGGCAATATCCGTTACGCTGGTAAAACCTTGCTCTATCATTGTACATGCATTCTGTATACGCACGGTATGCAGATATTCAATCACGCCTATTCCAAGGTGCTTTTTGAACACGTGCGATATATATTTCTTGTTGTAAGACAATTCTCGGCTCATATGTTCCAATGAAAGATCATGGTCGGTAAAATGATCGTCCAGATATTTTTTGATCAGATCAACACTGTGTTGCTGTTTGGGTCTATCATTGTCAGACAGCAGTCTGTTTCCTAAAAACGAGAAGGTATACAGTAAAACAGACTCACTCATTAACTCCGTCATTTTTGAATCTGCTAAAATGCCTTTTTCCCAAAAGTTTTGCACTTCATCTGCTTGATGAAACAGAAAGTTGTTACTGTTAATATGCAAACTCTCCATAATCATATTTCCGCGAAGGCCGACAAAACTGATATACATATACGTAAAATTTTCTTTTGATTCTATGGCGAACGAAGCGGCGGGAAACGTGAAAAAGATATCTCCCTGCGTTAACGGGGTGATTTTCCCGGGGGTGTGAATATACCCTTGTCCGCTGCAAACGTAATACATCTTATACACCGATTCCGATTTTAGGCGGTCATACGGTTGCGGCTTTGTTTCAAATACAAAATGTATTGTATGAATAGAGTGTGTATCTTTATGAAACGGTATAAAATGGCAGATGTTTTGTTCCATGCGGCATCCCCCCTTTTTGATCACAGTATAAAATGATCTACCGACCATGTCAAGAAAAAACAAACTATTTTACTGTAAAATATAGAATATATCCATTGTTGTGTGGGCTTTGCTTTGATATACTGTATCTAATCTCAAAAAGGAGTTGGATAGTATGAAAAAAGTTAAAATTGGTGTTTTAGGCGGCTATCGCGGTTCCAGTATGATCAACTACTGTAAAAGAGCAAACAATGCGGAGGTTGTGGCGATTTGCGATAAATTGCCGGAAGTGTTGGAGGCGCAACGCCAAAATGCCCAAGGACTGCCTATCACTTTTTATGATAATTTCGAAGATTTTATACAACACGATATGGATGCGGTGGTTTTAGCAAACTACGCAAATGAGCATGTGCCCTTTGCCATCCGTGCTATGGAAAGAGGAGTTCACGTATTCTCCGAGGTTTTGCCGTGTCAGACCATGAAAGAAGCGGTTGAACTGATTGAAACCGTTGAAAACACAGGCAAAATATATGCCTACGGAGAAAACTACTGCTATATGCCGGCTCCCTATGAAATGAAAAAACTGTACGCGCAGGGAAAAATCGGTGAGTTTGAATACGGCGAATGTGAGTACATCCATAATTGTGAACCGATTTGGCATAGTATTACGTACGGTGAGAAAGATCATTGGCGCAACAATATGTACTCCACCTTTTATTGCACCCATTCGTTGGGTCCGATTATTCACGCAACGAAACTGCGTCCTGTTGCGGTCACGGGATTTGAAGGTCTTAAAACGGAACGGCATTTTCGCACAGGCGCAAAGGGCGGCCAGTTCGGCATTGAAATGGTAACCCTTGAAAACGATGGTATTATCAAGAGTATCCACGGCGGACTCTATAAAAATTCCGTTTGGTACTCTATGTATGGCTCCAAAGGCAGAATGGAATGCGGCAGAGAAGACGCGAATGACGGACATATCCATAAAATATATGTCAACAGTGACGCATTCTCAGGGGACTATGGCAACGGAAAGCCGGAAAGTTATGAACCGAAGGATGATATTGTCGCCGACCTTCAAGGATTTGGTCACGGTGGCTCCAATTTCTATTCCATGTATCATTTTGTGGAAAAAATCTTAGGCAATGAGAGTGCCGATATTATCGATGTTTATGAAGCACTCGATATGTTCTTGCCCGGTATGTTTGCGTACCGTTCTATTTTGAACGGCGGTATTCCCATGGAAATTCCGAACCTACGGGATAAGGCCGTTCGTGAACAGTGGAGAAACGACACCGCTTGCACCGACCCGAAGGTGGCGGGGGATATGTTGCTCCCGACCTTTTCTAAAGGCACACCCGATATTGACGACGGCGTTTACGATCATATGAAACAGTTGTGGAAAGCCGAGTGTGAAACCGGTGAAGGAAATTACAGAAGTGCGGCTTTCCATCAAGGAAGTAAGAAATAAGGAAAATGTATTATTTACTTGTTATCATTGCCGTCATCTTATTCGGCGGTTGTTTTGCACTGAACGATGTATATAGAAAACTGCGCTCAAGCAGTCCGGCCAGCAGTTTGGAGAGCTCATTTGTGGGCTCTCTCGCCGGACTTATCGTACTGCTGTTCATAAGCGGTTTTGATTTTCAGGCCACACCGTTTACCCTTCTCGTTGCATTTTGCTCCGCGCTTTTAAGCATTAGCTTTGCATTTTGCAGTTTTAAGGCGCTGGACAGCGCGAATCTGTCTATGTATTCGTTGTTTTCCATGCTGGGCGGTATGATTCTGCCGTTTTTTCAAGGGATTCTGTTTTACGGCGAAAAGATTACCGTGGCTAAAATCGTCTGCGTTGCTTTTGTGTGCATAGCGTTAGCACTTACCGTCTCACGCGATAAAACGAAGAAGGGAACCGTTTATTATATCGGCGTTTTTGTCCTGAACGGTATGGTTGGCGTGCTGTCGAAATTTTTCACTGCCGCACCCTTTGAAAAAACGAGCGCCGAATGGTTTTCTATATGGATAGCTATATTTACAGCCGTAATTTCAGGTGTGCTGTGGCTTCTCTTTTTCAGAAAAAAGAGTATGCCGCACTATACTTGGCAAGCATTCGGCGTAAGTTCGCTCAATGGCGCTATCAATAGAACAGCAAACTTTTTGTTGGTGATCGCTTTGGTTCACCTGGATGCTTCGATCCAATACCCTATGGTAACAGGTGGTGTCATCATTGTGTCTACTTTGGTTTGCTTTTTCAGAAAAGAAAAGCCAACCAATAAAGAAGTCGCATCCGTCTTGGTGGCGTTTGTTGGAATGTTGGCATTATTCCTTATTAAATAGTATGTTTTGCGCTTGCAAAGCCGGACATGGAAGTGAGACCCGGTTATTTTAAGGATGAATGCGGCGTTGTGTGGAACAGAAGCGGTGTCAGCACACAACGGGCACTTCCGACCAAAACGCCCGAAGAAATCATAAAAATCACGTGTGAACGGTTTCAACTATTGCATTGTATCGAAAGTTGCAGTAAAATATAAAAAAACACACACGGAGGTATCGTGATGGCTTCTAACATAACATCACCGTTTGACCTGCCCCTTATTTTAGACGGGGCAACGGGTACCGCGCTTTTGAAGCGGGGTATGCAGACGGGAGAGTGCACGGAAAAATTCATTCTTGAGAATCCTCATATCCTTACAGGACTTCAAGCGGAATATATAGCCGCAGGCTCTCAGGCGGTTTTAGCGCCTACCTTCGGTGCGAATATTCCCACGTTACTGCGTCACGGATTCTCAAAAGAGGAGGCAGACCAAGTCTGCCGTGCCCTTTGCGGAATATCCAAGCAAAACGCGGGAAAGGTCAAGGTAGGCGGCGATATTTCCCCTACGGGACTGCTCATGAAGCCTTACGGCAATACCGAACCGCAGGAGATTTACGACATCTATCACGCGCAGGCGGCAACGTTGATCGATTGTAATGTAGACTTTATCTTTATTGAAACGATGTTATCTGCGGCAGAAGCGAAGATGGCGGTTCGTGCTGTGCGGGATATATCCGCCGATATTCCCGTTTTTGTCAGTCTTACCGTGGGAGAAAACGGGCGCACCATGAACGGCGATATGCTCGGCGCCGCACTGCTCACACTTGTGCAGTATAACATACAGGGCTTCGGGTGCAACTGCAGTATCGGCCCTGCGGTCGTAGCCAATGCCTTAACGACTGCCGCGCCGATAGCAAAGCTTTATAACATACCTCTTATTGCAAAGCCCAACGCCGGTATGCCCGTTACCACAGAAAGCGGGGCGGTTTCCCCCCTGACTCCCGCAGATATGGCGGCGGCGACGGACCGCTTTACAGGGCTTGGAGTGGGTATTTTCGGCGGTTGCTGCGGTACGACGCCGGAGCACATACGGGCAATAGCCACGGCGGCAAAAAACACGTCAAAAAAGCTTTTTGAAGATGTGAAAGAGCCGGAGACGGGCGTATACGTTTCCACTGCCAGAGCCTATGCACTTGTCGATGAAAACGCGGAATATCTGCCGATAGACGACAGTAGCGAAGATTGTATTTACGAACTTATGGATGCGTGCGAACCCGATGATGTTTTGTATTTTGAACTTCGCGAGGGCGGCGCTGAAACGGTAATACAAATGGATGCGTTTATCCCGAATCCCATTGCCCTTCGCGGTTTGGAAAAAGAAATCAGCAAGGCAGAAGCCGTTCTTTGCCGCAAGTTTCGATAATGATGCACAACGCAATGCAAAAATGTGTGTGGGGCGGCGCCTTAGTGCCGCCCCACATCTGCAAAAAACAGCGGATGCGTTTATCCGTCAGAGAAAAACCGCATATTTTGACAGATACACAGCAAAAGCGAGGTGAATTTCACCTCGCTTTTGCTGTGTATCAGTAGGCGTTTCTTGTCGGGTCTGCAAGATATTCTCGGATGCTTTTTCCCAGCTTTCTTTTAAATACTGTTCTGAAATAGCTTACGTCCGCATAACCGCAACGCCAGGCAATTTCTTTTTGAGAAAAGTAACCCGTTTCCAAAAGCGATTTTGCATACTGTATGCGTAACGTGTCAAGATAGTCCTTAGGTGATGTGCCGTATATTCGTCTGAATTCCCGACGGTAATATGCGGGCGAAACACACGCCTTTATCGCCAAGTTCTCGATGGAAAGGGCGGGATTCCAGAAGTTTTGACGCATATGTTCGGCGGATTCTATAATTCTGTTATCTTTTGGATCGGCAGTGAACCCAACATCGCGGGCAAGCTCGGATAAAACTTCATATACAACCGATGTGATGCGGTAGGTTGAACCGATAGCATTTTCACATTTAAGGCTTAATGCCTTTGTAAACAATTCTTTGTATTTTCGGGCATCGGGCACTTTGAACACCTGAATTTCTTCCATTATATAATTGAACATATGAAAATGAATCACAAGGATATCTTCTTCCCAATTGTTCCGCTCGTATGCCACACCTGCGGGAATGATGCAGATACTGCCGGGTTCAAAGGATATGGTTTTATTTTTGCACGTGTATTTGCCCGGGGTTTTTAATCTTAACGTGATAGCTGAATAGGTGCGTGCCGGCACAAAAACTTTTTCACGTTTTTGATGAAAATTTAAAACATCGGTAACGGCTATAGCCAGATTTTCCGGAAGCATAGTATCACCTCTCATTTATTTTAACGTTTTAAGTAGCGAAAATCAAGTATTTTATAGCGAAAATCAACTTGTTAGATATCGAAATTCCTATATAATGAAACTATAATCTTTTTCGAGGTGACAGCATATGCAGTATGGCTCTAAGCCGACAGATTTAAAAATTACCGATATGCGTTTTGTGGATATTGACGGTGCACCGAAAAGATGCACCATTTTAAGAATTGATACCAATCAAGGTATCAGTGGGTACGGCGAAGTACGCGATGCTTCGTCTAAAACGTATGCCTTGATGCTCAAAAGCCGCATTTTAGGCGAAAACCCCTGCAACGTAGATAAAATTTTCCGCAAAATAAAGCAGTTTGGCGGCCCGTCCCGTCAGGGCGGCGGTGTTAGCGGCATCGAAATTGCGTTGTGGGACTTGGCAGGTAAAGCGTACGGCGTACCGCTGTACCAACTGCTCGGCGGCAAATTTCGCGATGAAATTCGTGTGTATTGCGATACCGACGTGGACGGTAAACATACGGGTCACGATATGGGTTTGGCGCTCAAAAAGCGTATGGATATGGGTTTTACGTTCTTAAAAATGGATTTAGGAATCGGTCTTTTACTTGATGAACCGGGTACACTTAACGCACCTTTAGGTTTTATTGAGGATATGAAGAAATATGCTTCTCATATTCTCAACGTGCAGGGCGGTTCGGTTACTGCGGATATGGTGCGGCATCAGAAAAGTTATGATATCGTCACCACAGCCCATCCGTTTACGGGCATCCACCTGACCGAAAAGGGTCTGGATTTTCTGGAAAATTACGTAAAAGAAGTGCGCGAAGTGATTGGCTATGAAGTGCCGCTCGCTATCGACCATTTCGGCCATATTTGCGTAGAAGACTGTATCCGTTTTGCACGCAGAATGGAACCGTATAACTTGGCGTGGATTGAAGATATGGTGCCGTGGATGTATACCGACCAGTATGTACGGCTGAAAAACAGCACCACTGTCCCTGTGTGTACCGGCGAAGACATTTACTTAAAAGAAGGATTTGAAACGCTGATGAAAGCAGGCGGTGTATCGGTCATTCATCCCGATATTTTAACCTGCGGCGGTGCTTTGGAACTCAAGAAGATCGGTGATTTGGCAGATGAATACGGTGTTGCCACCGCAATACATATGGCAGAAAGTCCCGTGGCGTGTTTGGCAGCGGTACAGGTGGCGGCGGCAATGCATAACGTGCTGGCTTTGGAATTTCACTCGGTGGACGTGCCGTGGTGGGCGGATATGGTAACGGGGATCGATAATCCTA
Source organism: Acutalibacteraceae bacterium (assembly GCA_045543675.1). Classification (GTDB taxonomy): domain Bacteria; phylum Bacillota; class Clostridia; order Oscillospirales; family Acutalibacteraceae; genus URNF01. The sequence continues at coordinate 8,706 of JAZPXM010000109.1, read as the reverse complement.
TTTTCAAAAACGGCTTTATCAAAGTGCCCGAAAAGCCGGGCCTTGGCTTTGACGATTTGAATGAAGAAGTGTTAAGACAGCATATTAATCCTAACATCCCGGGCTATTTTGAACCGACCGATGAATGGAATAAAGAATTTTCTAATGATAGAATTTGGAGTTGATGATTATGAAAACTGCTTGTGTTTCCCCTGAATGGTTTCAAAAAGGGTCTGTTTATCAAGTCAATCCCCGTACGTTTTCGGCAGAAGGCACTATTGCCGCAGTAACAAAGGCTTTGCCCCGCTTAGCAGAAATAGGGTTTTCCGTCATCTATTTCTGCCCGTTGTTTGAAGCGGATACGTCGGAAGACCGTAATTTTTGGAGTATCCGTCAAAAGGCAAGCAACACGAATAACCCCAAAAATCCGTATCGTATGATGGATTATTTCCGCATCGATGACGAATACGGCACACTTGACGATCTGCGTGACTGCATCCAAACCGCACACACGTTGGGATTGAAAGTGCTTTTGGATCTGGTGTATCTGCACATCGGCCCTAATGCGTATGTGATACAACAGCATCCCGAATTTATACAAAGAGATGAGAACGGCAATCCCACACTCGGCTATTGGAATTTCCCGTACTTAAATTTTGAAAATGCAGGGTTACGGGAATATCTTTGGAGTAATATGACCTATTTTATTGGGCATTTGGATGCAGACGGTTTCCGTTGTGACGTGGGGGATAACGTGCCGCTTTCTTTCTGGGCAGAGGGAAAACGGCGTATAACTGCCATTAAACCTGATGCTGTGCTCATCAACGAAGGGCAAAAAGCGGCGTATTTGGAAGATGTATTCAACTGCAATTACGGTTTTAGTTGGCATGAACATATTTTTGACGTCATCACCGGCGCGAAAAGTGCCGACGCTCTCCGCGCGGAACACGAACGCGTGAGAGCAGAATATCCCGAGGGCGGCCTTGTCCTGCGCGATATGGACAACCACGACACCGTCACCGATTGGCCCGACCGTATCGAAAATCTGATAGGGCACGACGGTATGGAAATGCTGTTGGCGCTGAACTATATGATAGACGGCATACCGATGGTATATTGCGGCAATGAATTGGCAGATACCGCAAAACTGTCTATGTTCGCCAACCGTTTTCATATGGGCGCTTTTGCCGTGACCGACCGCAATGCGACAGGCGCACACGTCACCCGTCGTATGCAAATTATCCGCACCCTTAACACCTTGCGGAAAACCGTTTGTGCGCTTAGCGCAGGCGAAACCGTTTGGCTGGAAACTCCAAAGGAAATACTGGCTTTTGAACGCCGTACAAAAGACGAAGCGGCGGTGTTTATTGCGAATTTCGGTAAAACCGCACAAACCGTCTCGTTACCCGGCGGTATCGCCGACACATTATTATCGAACAAAGCTGTGGCCGATGATACGACTGTTACGTTAGAACCCTATGGGTATCTTGCGTATGTGAAACACACCTGAAAGAAAGTATAAAACGCGGATTTTAATGCCGGAGAAAACGTGTCTTAATCATTACGAGGTGAGTTTACGGACAGAAATTATATTTTGGAGAGTTTTTTAAAAAACGAAGAAAAGCTGGAAAAACGCAATGCGGAAGGTATTGAAAAATATCGCAAAGGCCAATTTTCTTTGAAACTGCCCGCGCGGGCGGGACAAAAGGTTACCGTCAAGCAGAAGAAACACGCCTTCTATTTCGGCACAACGGCATTTATGCTGGGAAGTTTTGAAAAGCCTGAAAAGGAAATACAATATAAGGAGGCTTTTGCCCATTTGTTCAATCAGGCAGTAGTTCCGTTCTATTGGTCTGATTTTGAACCTATAGAGGGGCATTTGCGTATGCGGACGGACAGTGAATTTATTTATCGCCGTCCGGCACCTGACACCTGTCTCGAATTCTGTATCGAATACGGTATTGAGCCGAAAGGACATTGTTTGACATGGAATCACTTTGTCCCCCAATGGCTCGAAACATATTCCCCCAGTCGGCGAAAAGAGATTCTTGAACGACGTTTTAAAGAGATTGCTGATGAATATGCTTCTAAAATCCCATCATTTGACATTGTCAATGAGAGCGCCAGTAATTATCGCCGCGGTGTAAAGACTTTGTTTGAAAATTACGATGAATACGGTTTACAGCTTGGTAAAAAGTATTTTCCCGACAATATCAAAATATTGAACGAAACCAACAAGGCCATTTGGCAGGACTATTACACCGAGGGCAAATATATGGCATTTAATATGCAATTGCAAGACTTTATCCGACGCGGGGTGCCGTTCGATGAAATCGGATTGCAATACCATATTTTCCGAACCACAGAAGAAATGGCAGACCCGGCTGTTCGTGACACGTATCTGGATGCAGAAGCGATGCTTGAGATTTTGGATATTTATGACAGCTACGGTTATCCGATGCACATTTCGGAAATCACCATTCCCGGTAGCGGGCAAAACGCTGAAAACGAAGAAATCCAAGCGTATCTGGTGGAGAAGTTATATAAGACGTGGTTTGCTACCCGCAATATGAAGAGTATAGTATGGTGGAATCTGGCAGACGGTTATGCGGCATATGCACCGCTTGGGTCAAACCAAGGTGAAAACCGCTGCGGCGGCGGTCTTCTTCGCTTTGATATGCGCCCGAAACCCGCTTATGAAGCATTGGATAATTTGATCAATAAGGAATGGAATACTGCCTTTGAAACGGTTGTTGGCGAAAACGGCGAACTTTCTTTCCGCGGCTTCTACGGCGAATACGAAATTACGGTGAATGGTACCGTCTACACCGTAGATCTCGACAGGGACGGTATGGAAATTTCCCTGTAAATACATTGCACAGAGGTAAACTATGAATTTTAATGACAGAGAAAAAATCATTGCGCTGACCCCCTTGTGGCAAGGGGAAAGATTACCCGACGGCAGGCCGAAAGTGGCGGACAAATATCTGGACGCTCTTTACGGTATGACACTGGAAGAAGTGTGGAAACCGATTTTTGTGCTGGGCTATGAGCATCAGTTTGTGGGTGGCGGTGAAAACCCCATGCACGCTTTACATAACGATGACCGCAAACTGGTGGGCAGGGCGGTGACCTGCACCTACTGTCCCACCCGTCCCGACCTGCACAACGTACAGTTTGCGCGCGGCGCGGAAGACGGGTTGCAAGGCAACTATAACCAATGGGTTATCGACCGCTTGTATGAGCGGGACGTTGTGGTGTGTGATATGTACGATAAGATATACAAGGGCACATTTTTAGGCGGCAACTTAACCACAGCGTTACAAAAGCACACCAAAACGGGCGGCGCTGTCATTTGGGGCGGTATCCGCGACGTGGAACAGATGAAAAAAGTACCCGACGTGCAGGTGTACTATCGCGGTATTGACCCGACGCCTATCCGCGAATTTGTGATGAAAGATTGGAATGACATTACCAATTTCGGCGGCGCGGTATGTCTGCCGGGTGACGTGGTATTCGGCGCGGGCGGCGGCGTGCTGTTTATCCCGTCCCATCTGGTAGCCGACGTGGTAGAAGGCGCCGCTAAAACTCACGTAAAGGACGATTTCGGTTTTGAGATGATCTGCCAGGGCAAATTCACCACCGCACAGATTGATAAAAACACCTGGTCCGAAGAGATGTTGGATATGTTACTGGAATGGATCAAAACCGACCCGCGCGGCGAAGCATACCGCGACCTTGATTGGTCCAAAGAGTACGATTTAGCCCGCAACGGCGACCCCAACGACACACAAACTGCATTATAAGGACGGAATAATATGAAAACAGCATTGGTTACCGGTTCTTCCCGCGGTATAGGTAAAGCGATTGCACTGCGTTTGGCCCAGGACGGCTTTGCGGTGATAGTTCACGCGGCGGGAAACCTGCAAAAAGCAGAAGAAACGGCGGCATGCATCCGCGAAAACGGCGGAACGGCACAGGTGATAACCGCCGATTTGACCGATTTGGAACAGACACGTGCGCTGTGTGCGTTAGCAAAAGACGCGGACGTGTTGGTGCTCAATGCATCGTTGCAGTATCGCACGCCGTGGCAGGACATCACCGTAGATGCGTGTTATGAACAACTGAACTGTAATTTCGTATCAAGTATGTTGCTGATACAAGCGGCAGTTGTGCATATGACAGCGCAAAAATGGGGGAGGATCGTCACCATCGGCTCGGTGCAGGAAGCAAAACCGCACCCCGATATGTTGGTGTATGCCGCTTCTAAAGCGGCACAGACCAATATGATGCAATCTCTCTCTTTACAACTTGCCAAGGACGGCATCACGGTGAACAACGTCGCTCCGGGTGTGATTTATACCGACCGAAATGTTGAAGCACTATCAGACCCTGAATATGCAAAAAAGGTAACTGACAGCATTCCTGTCGGCTTTTACGGCGAGCCTGCCGACTGTGCGGGGATCGTCAGTTTACTGTGCAGTGATGACGGCAGATATATCACAGGACAAAGCATATACGTGGATGGGGGCAAAAGCATTTTATGATGGTCAGATTTTTGGGGCAGAGCGGGTATCTTTTAAAAACAGAAAACACCACCATACTCATTGACCCGTATCTGTCGGACAGCGTCAATCGCGTGGCGGGCAGACCGCGTATGTTGCCTGTTCCGCTAAATCCCGCGGAAATTTGCTGTGATGCCGTGATATGCACCCATAACCATTTAGACCATTTGGATCCCGATACGATAGCACAGATCCATGACAAACAATTGTATATCACTACAAATGAGGGCAAAGCAGTACTGAATCGGCTTGGCAGACATACGGTTGTTGCATTACATGTCGGCGAAAGTATAGTGGTAGGTGACTTCGAAATAACCGCTGTTTTTGCCGATCATACGGTAGAGGCTTTTGGGTTGATCGTCAAAGCTGAAAATAAGACTTTATATTTCAGCGGCGATACGCTTTACAACGAAAAACTGTTTGATGTCGCAAAATATAAACCGGACATTACATGTATTTGCATAAACGGCAGACTCGGAAATATGAATGTCAGAGAAGCATTAATAACTGCCGAAAGAATTGGAGCAAAAATAAATATTCCCAATCATTATGATATGTTTGCTTCGAATGCGGAGGATCCGCGTGCATTTACTGCGCAGATCACGAATGGATATATTATGGATTTCAATAAAGAGTATGCTATTGAAAGTATTTTGAAAGCATAAACAAAAATTGCATCCGCAGTAAAGAGGCCCGTGTTGCAATAAGCCTTGCGGATACCGATTTTACGGGCAATTTTCAAAGAAAAATTTTTGACAAAAAACAGCATATTTTGACCGATACATAACAAAAGCGGAGTGAAATCACTCCGCTTTTGTTATATAACAGTTACGGTATTCTGTTGGGGGCATCTGATAATACTTTTTGAAAATCTTATTAAAATATATAGAATCGTCGATGCCTACCTCTGCTGCGATCTGGTTAATGGACTTTGTTGTTCCTTGGAGTTGCTCTGCCGCTATAGACATTCGATAACTGTTGAGAAAAGAAATGGGAGAAACGCCCATTTGTTTCTTGAAAACCGCAAACAAATGAGATGAAGAAAGCTGAACTTGTGCAGCAATATCTTCAACCGATATTTTTTCTCTGTAATTATCTTTTATATATTGTAAGGCTTCCTCTATATAAGGTGATAATCGTTGTTCTTTTTTGTTTGCAACCAAAGAAAGAAGTTTAACTATTTTGTAATAACAAATATATTCATCAAAGGCATTATCTGAACAAAAAAGCTCATCAAAAACTGTATTCATTTCCGATTTTAATTTTTGAGGTAAAATAGTTGGAAAACCAAATTTTTCATCAAAGCTATAAATATCGTTGATTTTGATTTTTATAAAAACCCAACGGCAAACCATTTTTTTACTTGCTGGGCTTACATTGTGTACAATGCGTTGATGTACGTTTGCGGGGGCAATAAAGAAACCACCGTTACCGGTATTATAAGTTTTTCCATTGTCAAGTTGTATATCATAAGAGCCTTCCACTGCCTGTACAACCGACAAATACGGCAACACTTTTGTGTGACAGGAACCGTTACATGTGGCAGAAGAAACCCCGCTTTTATGAGCATATTCTATATGAATCTTTGCAATATCCATATTCTCACCTCAATAGTATTATACTAAAGATAAGTAGTATTTTCAATAGATTTAGTAGTTTTATCCGTTATAATAGTATTGAGGTGAGGAATTATGGATTTTTTTGCAGTGAACGGTAAAAGACCGATAAGACTCAGTGAAGAAACAAGAAAATTTGCTTTTGATTCTTTAAATCATAAATATGGACAGGATGCCTGGAATATGCCTGCTGTTCCGATGGACGATTATGAGGGATTTGAAAATTTAACGTCGCTTCAAAAATATGATGCTGCCATAGAGTGTATTGCCAAAAAGGCACCTGTTCGCATCTGTGACGGAGAAAAAATCAGCGGAGCGGCAACCTTGGGGCTTGCTATAAAGCATAAAATCCCCGCCACATTTCATGGCAAACAGGGCATTTTTGATTCCATCAGCCATTTAACGATTGATTTTGAAACCGTCTTGAAAAAAGGTGTAAATCATATTCAAAGGCAAGCGGAAGCTGCGCTGAAAAAGTATGAAGGTACGGAAAAAGAATCGTTCACTCAAAGTTGTATACATTGTCTGCGTTGTATGAAAATATGGCATGCAAGATATTTGGAACAATTAATAAACAAGCCTGAATATCGTGCAAATTATGAGAATCTGCAAAACGTACCTTTTGAGCCCGCTAAAAATTTTTATGAAGCGGTGCAAAGCATTTGGTTCACATTTGCGTTTGTCCGTCTTTGCGGTAATTGGCCGGGAATTGGACGAATTGATTGGCTCTTAGGAGAATATTTAGAAAAAGACCTTGCCGACGGCACGTTAACACTCGATGAAGCAAGAGAAATACTTGCACACTTTTTCATAAAAGGTTGCGAATGGGTCAAGGGTGGCGATTATGGAAGCGGAGATGCACAGCATTACCAAAATATTTTGCTTGCCGGTGTAGACGAAAACGGAAAAGAAGTAACCAATGCCGTTACCTATCTTGTCTTGGATATATTGGAAGAATTGGGAATCAGCGACTTCCCCACCACAGTTCGTATCAATAAAAATACCGCCACAAAACTGTTGACACGTATTGCTGAAGTTATACGCTACGGCGGCGGTGTTGTAGCTGTATATAACGAGGATTTAATTATAGATTCGCTTACTGATTACGGTTATGAACTTGACGAAGCGAGACGATTTGCAAACGATGGTTGTTGGGAAATACAGATCCCCGGCAAAACATTTTTTACATATATTCCGTTTGATGCTTTACAGATTTTGCAGCAAATCATGCTTGAGGATTACAGTGACAATACTTGCTTTTCGGATTTTGAATCTTTGTACGATGCATTTATTGATGGATTGAAAAACAAAGTGATAGGCATTGCTGCTTCAACAAATGAGAATCGTTTTATATATACCGCAGTGCCGACAAAAGATTGGAAATGGAAACCGTCCACGCCGTGTACGGTGGTTTCTCTTTTTGAGCAGGGGTGTATTAAAAAAGGACTGTCTTACCTTGAGGGCGGACCGATTTACAACATCGTTTCGCCGCATATCGGAGGTTTGACTGATGTAGTTAACAGTCTTTATGCAATTAAGAAGTTGGTATTTGACGAGCAAAAAGTGACGTTTGAACAACTTGTGCAGTTGTTAAAAACCAATTGGGAAGGTAGCGAAGCACTTCGACAATATGCGCTTAATAAATACGCTTATTTTGGAAACGACAACGACGAAGCGGACAGCATTGCAAAAAATATCATAAGTGATTTTTCTGATATTTGCGACAATTTGGAAAGCGGATATAAAACCCCCGCCGGTGTCAGTACGTTTGGACGGCAATTGGAATGGTCGCGTCTGCGAATGGCAACTGCCTTCGGCAAGAAAGAGCATGACATATTGGCGGGAAACTTCTCGCCAACACCGGGCACCGATAAAGAAGGGGCAACCGCTATTATCAAATCGTATTGCAAAGCGGATCTGAAGCGCACCGTATCGGGTGCAGCACTCGATATCAAATTGTTGCCGTCGTCTGTCAATGGTGAAAACGGCGTTGAGGCTATAAGCTCTTTGATTAAGGGGTTTGTTACACTCGGCGGACACTTTATGCAACTTGATATTGCCGATACAGAGCTACTAAAAAAAGCACAGGAGCATCCGGAAGACTATCAAAATTTATCGGTGCGTGTTTCCGGCTGGAATGCTCGTTTTGTTACGCTTAATAAGGAATGGCAGGATATGATCATCGCGCAGACGGGAAGTGAACTTTGATGATTGTTAGTGATATTCAGCGCTTTTGTATGCACGACGGTCCCGGCATCAGAACGACCGTGTTTTTTAAGGGTTGCCCTCTTCGTTGCCAGTGGTGTCACAATCCCGAAACGCAAAGCTTTCAAAAAGAGCTTTTGTTTTATAAAGAAAAGTGTATCGGATGCGGAATTTGCAAGGCTTGTGATAAAGAAACTTGTATTGTTTGCGGCGCGTGTGCCAAAAACTGTCCGACAGGCGCAAGAGAGGTTGCAGGTCGTGAGTGCACCGCACGGGAATTATACGACCAAATCCAAAAAGACGTTGCTTTTTACGGCAAAAAAGGCGGTGTGACCTTTTCG
>JAZPXM010000108.1:0-16742 GCA_045543675.1 Acutalibacteraceae bacterium | reverse complement strand
GACCCACACATCCCGCTCGGAAACGGTAATTTTCGCACTTTTGGTCGCACACACCTGCCGCAAAAAGTCGTTTTGCAGTACTGCACGTCCCAAAAGCGCCATATCATACGCACTCGCCGCGTGACCCGCAGCATCCAGACCCGACGGCGTAACAAAAGCGCTGTTTTGCATACCGAGCGCAGCTGCTTTACTATTCATCAACTGTGCAAACGTCGGCAAATCCCCTGCCACTGTTTCCGCTACGGCATTTGCGGCATCATTACCGGATGACAGCAACAATCCCGTCAGCAAATCGCCCATAAAAAGGGTATCTCCCGCACGCAAACCGAGCGAAGACCCTTCCACCGCCACGGCGGTCGGCGTCACCTTGACAAGGGTATCGGTCGATACCGTCTCTGCTGCCACCAATGCTGTCATCAGTTTGGTCGTACTCGCCATAGGGCGGGGTGTATGCGGGTCTTTTTGGTACACCACACCCCCGCTATCCGCTTCCAGTACCACCGCTGACACAGACGACAGCGACAGTTCTTCGGCACGCGTCGGTATCACGGTGAAGAACAGTATGAACAAAGACAAGAGAATGCGTTTACACACGAAAACCACCTACCCACATCAATGTATGTGCAGGCGGTTGTTTTCATTACAGCGTTTCTTCTACCGCTTCTTTCGCTTCTTCTACGCGGTCGCTGTCTTTTTTGCGACCAAGCAACGTGCCCACTTTATCCACAATGCCGGGCACCATACTCACAACACGGTCTACCGTGTCGGGTTGCGAACTGACGGGAATGATACGCACGTCGCCGTCCTTGAGCACCAAAAATGCAATCGGCGTGATATTGATACCCGCGCCGCCGCCACCGCCAAACAGCGATGCCGCCTGTTTCGACGGCAGATCACTGCCGCCCGATGCAAAGCCATAGGATACTTTGGACACGGGAATAACGGTCGTACCGTCCGCGGTGGTGATCGGGTCGCCAATCACCGTATTGGTATCCACCACTTCTTTGATCTTGTCCACCGAAGCGCCAAACAAATTTTTAACGTTGTTGCTTTCTGCCATAAGTCTTACATCCTTTCACTATCACTATTGTCTCATTATTTCAGTTGTATACGCACAAATTTTACTAAACTTGCCAGCAAGGTACCGCATACCCGCCACAGAGAAATGCTGCACCGTATATCGAGCAGTGCCGCCGTACCTTGTCCGTCAAAAGCGGGGCGTACGTTGACGTCTCGTTTTTGTATCCGCAAATGACAGCCGATAACCGACAGCAACGGGTACAGCACCGCACAAACTTCACCGAAATGTATCGCCGCGGCGGCGGCATCTTCACCGCCTATACGCAATTCTATCCGCATCAAGCGAATGCGTATACCGCACAAGACTTTACCGGTCGAAGTGGCAAGCAATTTTGCCGCTTCACCTAAAAATGCAAGCGTTGCCGTGACACCGTCCTGCTGAAAAGATTCCTGCAATCGTACAAGTACAGCAGACGGTTTTTTCTCTGCTTTAACGGTGTTCGTTTGGGATACCGTCTGTTTTTGTTCACGGGGTAACAGCCGTATCGGCACACCCCACACCCGCAACACACAGAGCGGGGTTTCGTGATAATAAAACCGCAATGAGACGGGACTGGACAGGAGTAATGCCAAAAACAGCAGTATCCCGCCGATGATATATAACGCGGTCACTACTCCCACCCTTTCTGTAATTACTCTTCTTCAGGTGTCACAACCGCTTCTTCCTGCTGTTCCAACACCTCATCCAAGGTGGTATCCCGCATTTCTTCGGTATCCTTGGGAAGCGGCGGTAAACCGTCCAGTTTTGAAATAGAAAAACTGCGCAAAAAAGTGGCAGTTGTGCCGTACAACAGCGGTCTGCCGGGCAGTTCCAAACGACCTTTCTCTTCTACGAGACCTTTATTGAGCAACCCCTGTAATACGGCGGCACAATCCACACCGCGTACCTGTTCAATAAACGCCTTGGTCACAGGTTGATTATACGCAACGATCGCCAACACTTCCATTGCCGCTTGTGACAGCGGTACGTTGCGGCGGATATCCATTGCGGTACGCACATACGCGGCGTATTCTTTACGGGTACACAGTTGATACTGGTCATCCAGTTTCACCGCCATAATACCGCCTGCGCGGGTATTTATTTCGTGCATCCAATCGTCCGCAACACGCGCAATGGTGGCTTCGTCCTGTTCAAACACTTCTGCAAGGCGGGAAGCCGCGATAGGCTCACCCGAAGCAAATACCACCGCTTCTATAGCGGCTTTTAACTCTTTTATTTCCATAGTCTAACTCTCCGTACTTTCCGTGGTTTCATCATCGTATTCCGAATGGAATTCCAGCGGTTGTGCATCATCCGCCGCCTGTATCGTTACCGTCTGGTCCTTACCTTCCCCATCCACGCGGATGCGGCGAGCTTTCATCAACTCCAAAAGCGCCAAGAAAGTCGCTACAAGGTCGGATTTCGTTTCAGCACCTTCAAACAGCGAATCGTATTTCATTTCTTTTTTGCGTCGCAAATTGCGCAACACGTACACGATTTTAGAAGAAACCGACACGATTTTCCGCGCCACAATACCGTGAAACGCCTGCGGCGGCGGGGGCAAACGACGTTTTCCCCTGCCTGCAGCGGCGAGATACGCCTCCACCAACACTTCCGGTTTATGCACCCGCTTATACGTCATATCCGGTTCCACTTCTTCGGGTTCACGGACAAATAAATCGCCGCCGATATACTGCTTCGCCATACGGCGCGCGGCTTCTTGACATAACTTATATTCCACGAGTTGTCCCGTCAGTTCCTGCCGCAACACTTCTGCTTCATCTTCGTATTTCGGCAACAGCATTGCGGATTTTATCTGCACCAAGCGCGCCGCCATTTCCAAAAACTCACTCGCGATATCGAGATCCAGTTCTTTCATTTCTTCGATGGCATCCAAATACTGACGCAAAATTTCAGCGATCGGAATATCATAAATATTCAGTTTGTTTTTCTGTATCAAAAACAGAAGCAGGTCAAGCGGTCCTTCAAAGACCGGCAACCGATAGGATATTGCCTCCATATTTCACAAACCTTTCAACAATTAGAACAGCCCCGGCATACCAAACAGCGCACCGATAAGACCGCCGAGCAAACCGCGCAAAAACGCAAGCGGCACATCCAAAACACCGACAAACAACAGCAGCATAACCACCATTGAAATCTGTCGACTGTATTGTTCCATCACATCCACCCATCTATCCGGCAGGAAGAATCCAAAAATTCTCGAGCCATCCAGCGGCGGAATAGGCAACAGATTAAACACCGCTAAACCGATATTTACCGAAGCAAACACATCAATAAGTATCAAGTACAAATAGGACAGCAGTGCCGTGTCGGTAACAAAGAAAACGCATACGCGGAAAAGCGCTACCGCAATCACAGCTAAGACAATATTCGAGAGCGGACCGGCTAACGCGGTCAACGCCATATCGCGTTTACGGTTACGGAAATTATACGGATTGACCGGTACGGGTTTTGCGTAACCCACGCCGAACAGCACCAGCATAATCGTACCGAACAGATCCAAATGCCGCAACGGATTAAACTTCAGACGTCCTTGCCAGCGTGCAGTATCGTCACCCAAAAGATGTGCCGCCCACGCGTGCGCCAATTCATGTATCGGCAACACGATGAAAACAATCACCGCATACGCACCGATTAAAAAGAAAAATTCAAACAGACTGATGCCGCCACGAATAGCCGAAAGCATATACATCCTCCTTGACATAGATATACAAAATATAGTATAGCAGATACTTTTAAAAATTACAAGAGTAAATATATCGGGAAATCAGCGGCGTTTCATCACAAAAAAATACAAAAAATGGGCTTTTCCCGTTTACTTTTCCAAGACAAAGTGTTACAATAAAACGCGATGGCAATGATCGGTTGCCGCGTGAAAAAGCCGCGTGAATAGTGAGGTACACGCTATGGAAAATGCTATGAACAGTCCCCTTTTCGACCAAGCCAGAGCAAAAGCCGAAAATATGCTTCAAAAAATGACTCTCACCGAAAAAGTAGGGCAATTATCGCAGTTTGGCACGTCTATTTATTCTAACAACGAGCAGGTTTACGAAGACCATTTTGCAGAAGGTAAAATCGGTGCCTATCTCACCATAAAAGGTGCCGCACGCACCAACCATATTCAGTCAGACCTTTTACGTGCTACCCGTCTGCCCATTCCCGCGTTCTTCGGTCACGATGTTATTCACGGATACAAGACCACCTTTCCCACACCATTAGCGCAATCTTGTGCATGGGACCCCGAAACGGTGCGTGAGGGATGCGAAATTGCAGCAAAAGAAGCGTATCGCGGCGGTATCCGCTGGACCTTTGCGCCGATGGTAGATATTTGCCGAGACCCGCGTTGGGGGCGCATTGCAGAAGGATACGGTGAAGACACCTATCTGTGCAGTCGCCTTGCCGAAGCTGCCGTAAAAGGTTATCAGGGCGACGGATTGGGCGGCAAAGACCGCGTGCTCGCTTGCATGAAACACTTTATCGCGTACAGCGCATGTATCGGCGGCAGGGATTATGACAGTGCCGACCTTTCCATGCAAACCATTCACGACGTATATCTTCCGCCATTCATCGCGGGAATTCAGGCAGGTGTTGCCACCTTTATGTCAGCGTTCGAAGATGTCAACGGTGTACCTGCCACCGCCAACCGTTATCTCTTAACGGAACTTTTGCGAGAACAGCTCGGTTTTAAAGGGTTTGTTGTCAGCGATGCGGGCGGTGTTAAGGAACTGATCCCCCACGGTTTTGCCGAGGGGCCGTCCGATGCGGTAGAAAAAGCATTTACCGCAGGTGTAGATATGATTATGTCGGGCGATTTCTACAATGAAAATCTGCCTGCTTTGGTGGAAGCCGGAAAAGTGTCTATGGAACAAATCGACACCGCCGTGCTGCGTATTCTCACATTAAAGTACGCTTGCGGTCTTGTGGACGATCCTTTAGTAGACGAAGCGGGAGAAGAAGTTTTCTTCCACCCCGACCACATAGATGCCGCCTACCGCGCCGCTGTCAAAACGTTTGTATTATTAGAAAACAACGGCATCCTACCGCTAAAGGCCGATACCAAAAAGATTGCCCTTATCGGTCCGTATGCCGATGATGCCATTGCTGCCCGCGAACTGCTCGGCACATGGGCATCTATGTGCGACCCTGCACACACCGTATGCCTGGCCGACGGCTTGCGCACCGCTTTGCCGCAAGCGGAAATCACAACCGCGCGCGGTTGTGATTTCCACGAAAGCGACAACAAAGATGCGGATGACCGTATGTTTGCGCAAGCGGTGGAAACTGCCAAAGGTGCCGACATAGTTATTGTGGCGGTTGGCGAAGAAGAAGAGATGAGCGGTGAAGCGTCCAGTATTACCGATATCCGTCTTACAGGGCGGCAGGAAGCGCTTATTGATGCGGCAATTGAAACGGGACATCCTGTTATCGTTCTCGTTGCCGCCAGCAGACCGATGGTATTGACCCACTTTAACAAGCGGGTAGACGCATTGATGATGATATGGAATCCCGGTACCGCCGCAGGCAACGCGGTCGCCGACGTACTTGTCGGCAAACACAGTCCGTCGGGACACCTGACCACGTCTTTTCCTGTCACGGTAGGACAGCTGCCGATTTATTACAACCACTTCAACACGGGCAGACCCACCTTAGGTAAATGGAAATTTGAAGCGAAATACCGTGATTGTCAGGTAGAACCGCTCTATCCGTTCGGCTACGGACTCTCGTACACCGATTTTTCCTTTGAAAATATCCGTCTTTCCGCGGATACAATGCCGATTGACGGGCAAATTGACGTAACCGTCACGGTGAAAAATAACGGTAAAACAGCAGGCGCTACGGTGGTGCAGATGTACGTACGCGATCTGATAGGCAGCCGTGTGCGTCCCGTCAAGGAATTGAAAGGGTTTAAGCGGGTATTCCTGCAAGCGGGAGAAAGCCAAACAATTACACTCCCCTTACCTGCCGATGCGTTAGCCTTCCACAATCCCGCCATGGAAAGAGTGGTAGAACCGGGCACTTTTAAGTTATGGATAGCACAACACGCGCAGGATAACAGCAACGAAACCACATTCCAAGTTACATAAAAACGCTCTCGATTCGGAACACTCACTTAGGGAAAATCGGTTTTTCGCTAATATTCCCTCCTGTTTCTTTATCAACAAACCTTACCAGACTACAGTATGACGGCCGTTTGGCAACTTCGAAAGCAAAAAATATTTCGGCAACAAAACTGTACCTAAATAACAGAATTTTTGATGGTAGAAAAGGGAAAAAGCCGCGGTAACGCTGACGCGTACCGCGTCTTTTTATAAATTTACGACAGCGTGCAGGCATTTGCCGTTGCAAGCGGCAAATGCAGGGGCACAACATTCTCATTTATCTAAACATCGAAAAGAGAGTCGTGACCAATTACACCGCAAAATTCTGTATTTTTAGCGAGTTATCCCTAAGCAAACACATCGTTTCAAATGCTTTTTTTATTTTTCAGCCAGCAGTGTACAAACATACCGATATACGCGATCAAGGGATGACAGCGATACCCTCTCTTGTGGTGTATGAGCACCTATAATGTCGGGGCCCAACGAAATACACTCCAACATCGGTCTTTTACCGCAGAACACGCCACATTCCAATCCCGCATGCACCGCGTCCAACTGCGGTGCGGCGCCGTGCAGCGTCGTATACACCGTTACCGCCTTTTTAACAAAATCGGAACCTTCGCGGTATTCCCACGCAGGATAGGCATCCCCTTTTGTTGCCGTTCCACCCGCCTTTGTTGTCAGATCCATTACTGTTTCGGTCAGTTGATACAAACATTCCATACGGAAACTACGCAACGCAAACGTAGCCGTTATACAGTCGGTTTCTGTGCGTACAACACCCATATTGAGCGACGTTTCGGGCTTATTTTCAAAAAACGGGCTCATGTGTTGCACGCCGTTCGGCAAACCGCTAAGGGCGGACAGCACCGCACGGGTATCATCGGCACTTGCGGACAAAAACTTCCCGTTTTCTTTTGTAACCCGTAGCGAAAGGTGTGGTTCCGTTTCGCGCCAACGCTTTGCAAGTGCATCCCCGTCCGCTTGTACAGCAGACATAAACGCCAGCATCTCATCTGCAGGCAACACCACCGTGGCTTTTGCCGCGTTAGGAATACCGTTATCCACCGTACCACCATCAAGAGACGACAATCGTATTGAAAATATTTGACACCATTCCAGCAATGCATTCAACAGCAATACATTGGCGTTTGCACGCCCTTTATCAATATCCGTACCGGAATGACCGCCCAAAAGGCCATCTAAAACCACAGTAACGGCATCACCATCGGCAGGTTCCTTGCGTAAAGCGAAACTACTTTGCACACGTAAGCCACCTGCACAGCCGAGTGTAAAGATGCCTTCTTCTTCAGAATCAAGATTTAAAAGGCGGTCCCCGATAAAACGAGTGCCATCCAACCCCAATGCGCCGTTCATACCCGTTTCTTCTTCAGCAGTAAACACTGCCTGCAAGCGCGGATGCCGCGCTTGTTTATCCGATAAAATTGCCAACACCATTGCCAGACCAATGCCGTTATCCGCACCAAGCGTGGTGTCCTGCGCGTAAAGAAAATCACCGTCAATACGCGGCGTGACCGGCGTACGGCGCATATCCACCTTGACCCCCGCTGCCGTTTCACACACCATATCCAAGTGCGCCTGCAATATAACGGGTGACTCTGTTTCATATCCTTTTGCCGCAGGTTTTTCTATCCACACGTTTCCCGCATCATCCACGGATGCGCACAAGCCGCACCGTTTTGCAAACCGTATGCAGTAGCGTGCCAGCGCCGCTGTATTCCCTGAACCGTGCGGTATTGTGCAAATTTTCAAGAACAACTCTATTACACGTTTGCCGTTTTTCGAGAGCATTGTAAAGCGTTTACGCTTTACAATATAATCATATATCGCTAAGCCCAATATACTCACTGCACCTGTCACAGCAAATAAAATTATCGCTGAAATATAGTTTCTCTCCGCTAAAAGATTGCCGCCAACGGTAGATGAGATCACCGATGGGATGCGTGCAACCAAGGAAACATATAAAAAGCGGGATAAAGGCATACGGGTCAGTCCTACAAAGTAGGTGAGCAAGTCTTTCGGTGTACCCGGGATAAAGAACAGCAAAAAAACCACCGTATCCAGTTTCTTTTCGCTGTTTATAAACCGGAGACCGTCAATTTTTTCTCTATCGAAAAACAGTTCTACAAACCGTACGCCGTATTTTTTGACAACGAGAAACACCAGTGCCGAAGCAACACCGACACCCGCCATACACAGCAGCGTTCCGCCGACAGCACCAAACGCGGCGCCAAGGCCGATTTCAATCAATTCACCCGGAATAAGCGCCACAAACACCTGTAAGCATTGCAAGCCAAATCCAACCAACCAGCCCGTGACGCCAAAGCCGTCAATAAATGTTTTAAAACTTTCGGGTGTACCGCCCACTCTTTGTAACGCGCGGTACAATACTGCCGTCAACCAGCAGAACAGTGCCGCAACAAGAACAAGTGATACCAACGATACCACGCGGCGACGCTTATCCTTTTTATTGGACATATTACTCACATCCTTAGACCGGCGGGAGTGCCTGACGCCGAATTTTATACACAAGGAAAGCGGCGAGCGAACCCGCGAGGGGTTCAACTCTCGTCAACTTACACCGTTTCCACTTTGATAACGTTGGTATTACCGGATTTACCGTTGGTGATACCGCCGGTAATAACAATATCATCACCCGCCTGCAGTGCGAAGTGCTTTTTCGCCAACTGTTGCGCAGTATAGAAAAGTACGTCCATCGACGTGTATTCATCACAAATGACCGGTGTAATACCCCAAGAAAGCGCCAATTTACGGTAGGTCTTTTCGTTGGTGGTAACACCCAAAATATCCACAGGTGCACGGAAACGGGACACCATACGGGCGGTCATACCCGACAATGTACATACCGCTATGGCTTTAGCATCAATGTCGATCGCCATACCGCAAGTCGCGTGAGAAATCGCATCCACTTTATTACGAATACGGAAATCGGTATTACGGAACCGCTTGGCATAATGAATAGTATTTTCGGTGTACTCTGCGATACTCGCCATCGTAGACACCGCCAAAACGGGATGTTTACCTGCCGCGGTCTCCCCCGAAAGCATCACAGCGCTTGTCCCATCATATACCGCGTTGGCAACGTCCGAAATTTCCGCGCGGGTCGGGCGCGGATTATAGATCATAGTTTCCAACATTTCGGTTGCGGTGATTACCCGTTTACCGAGCAAACGGCACTTCGTAATCAATTTCTTTTGAATGGCAGGCAGTTCCACAAACGGAATTTCCACACCCATGTCACCGCGGCCGATCATAATACCTGCACACGCTTCACAGATTTCTTCGATGTTATCCACGCCCGAACGGTTTTCAATTTTGGCAATAAGTTCAATATCTTGCCCGCCGTTTTGTTCTAAAAATGCAGAGACATCCAAAAGATCCTGTTTCACCGACACAAAAGAGCAAGCAATAAAGTCTACGTCATTTTCAATGCCGAACAAAATATCCGCCTTATCCTGTTCGCTGAGATATACCTGCTTTAACACTTTATCGGGAAAACTCATACTTTTACGGTTGGACAGTTCGCCACCGTCTATCACAGTACAAATAATGTCATTACCTTCTACTTTCTGTACTTCAAACCGCAAAAGGCCGTTATTCAGCAGAATAGTGTCCCCTGCCGCCATCTCTTTGGCAAGATCGGAATAGCTGACAGATACACGGGTTTCATCCCCTACGACCGTATCGGTAGTAAAGGTAAAGGTATCCCCTGCTTCCAAGAATACTTTATCGTCTTTAAAAGTAGAAATACGGTATTCGGGGCCTTTGGTATCCAACAAAATTGCAAGCGGCATCTGCAACCTTTCCCGCACACGTTTTATCATCGCAATGTTCTCTTTATGATCTTCGTGCGTGCCGTGAGAGAAATTAAGGCGGGCAACATTCATACCCGCAAGACACATTTTTTCAAGGGTCTCTTCATTACGGCAAGCAGGACCTATCGTACATACAATTTTTGTTTTCCGCATAGCGAACGCTCCTAAAATAAAACTGGTATTAGGATACCACAAAACCTTATGTTTTTCAATGTTTTATATACAAAAAAAATGAGAAGCAAGGTCGCCCTTGCTTCTCATTTTACTTTTTCTTGGCTGTGCGGTATTTTTCCCGTGTAGCCAAACCTCCGCGGATATGCCGTTCTGCTTTATTGGTATTCAGCACCACCCGCACCCTGCTGTATAGTTGCGGATCCAGTTTTTTCAAACGTTCGGACACGTCTTTATGTACCGTAGACTTAGAAATATGAAACTTTTTTGCCGCGGCACGCACCGTCGCACCCGTATCAATAATATACGCACCCAACACAATTGCTCTATCATCAGAAAACTCTCTCATACAACGCATCCCCTTACCCTAAACGGACTTAGTGCATTGTATGAGAGAGTTTTTCACATTATGCTATTATTCGTAATCCACAACATCAACCCAGGTAAGTAAAAATTCGCGTTCGTGCGCGTTGCCTTTTACAGACTGAGAAGCGGCAACTATGGGCATCCATTTCTGCACATACTGTTTGGCGGTATCGCTTTTTTTGCAGAATAAATCGAGATACTTTTTCGCACCGTCGGCATCATTATTCAAGTGGAATAATAAATAAGTACGTGCTACGTCGGCGGAAGCGTTACCCTGCGTTGCGTGAGACCAGTCAAGAATATACGGTGTGCCGTCTGCCGTAATAATGATATTGGAAGGGTTAAAGTCGCCGTGACACACCTTTGTATGCTTAGGCATACCTTCCAGGCGGGTATGCAACTCATATCGCGTAGTGGCATCCAATTCGGCGGCAGAAATTTTACGGTTCATTTTATCCTTCAACTTGTTGAGAAGCGGACATTGTTTGCTGTGCACGGTCAGTTGCAGGTCCACTAACAGTTCTAAATACGCGTCTTTTTTATCCGCGTCCTCTTCCATTAACTGTGCCAAGGTTTTACCTTCGATAAACTCAGATACAATAGCCCACTTACCATCCACCATGGTCACTTCCAAAATTTTCGGAATATGCAGCCCGGTTTCTTCGATCCGCGCCTGATTCAGGGCTTCATTGAGAACGTCTGCCTTGGAATACTCTTCATTGAAAACTTTTACGCATCTGTCGCCGTCACGATAGACAGTCTTATTTTTTCTTACTGCAATAACTGTATCCAGTTTCATTTTGTGTCCTCCTTGCATTACTCTACTGCCGTCGGTTTTTCGGTTTCCTGAAAATGATTGCCGTAGTAAGCGTTAAGATACATCTGCTTTAACTCACTCATCAAAGGATAACGCGGGTTGGCACCGGTGCACTGGTCGTCAAACGCCTGCTCCACCATATCATCCAGTCGGGCAAGAAAGTCTTTTTCGTCAATGCCGTAGTCTTTGATGGTTTCTTTGATGCCCACCTTGGCTTTCAATTCGTTGATGGCTTTGATAAGATTTTCCAACTTTTCTTGGTCATCGTGGCCGCCCAGACCCAAATGATCCGCAATTTCTGCGTAACGAGCAAGTGTATGCGGATGATCATACTGCGAAAAAGTCCCCATTTTTGCGGGCGCTTCGCAAGCGTTAAAGCGTATCACTTCTTCAATCATCAGCGCATTGGCAACACCGTGCGGCAGATGGTGGAACGCACCGAGTTTATGTGCCATCGAGTGGCAAACACCCAGGAATGCGTTAGCAAATGCCATACCTGCCATCGTCGCGGCGTTCGCCATTTTTTCGCGGGCTTCTACGTCAGTCTGGCCGTTCTCGTAAGCACGGGGGAGATATTTGAAGATATTTTTAAGCGCTTGCAAAGCAAGACCATCGGTATAATCAGTAGCAAGCATCGCGGCATACGCTTCCACGGCGTGGGTCACAGCATCAATACCCGAAGCGGCGGTAAGACCTTTGGGAGCGCTCATATGAAAATCGGTGTCAATGATTGCCATATTCGGCAACAATTCGTAGTCGGCAAGCGGATATTTCACGCCGGTATCGCCGTCGGTAATTACTGCAAACGGTGTCACTTCAGAGCCGGTACCCGCAGAAGTGGGTACCGCGATAAAGTACGCTTTTTCGCCCATTTTCGGGAATGTATACACACGTTTACGGATATCAATAAAGCGCATCGCCATATCCATAAAATCGGCCTCGGGGTGTTCATACAGCACCCACATAATCTTCGCCGCGTCCATCGCAGAACCGCCGCCAAGAGCAATAATGGTATCCGGTTGGAATGCTGTCATCTGTTTCGCGCCGTCCTGTGCATTTTTCAAGGTCGGATCGGGCTGTACGTCAAAGAAAGTCGTATGCGCAATACCCATTTCATCCAGTTTATCGGTAATCGGTTTGGTATAACCGTTCTGATACAGAAACGTATCGGTAACGATAAACGCTTTTTTAGCGCCGCGAACGGTTCGCAATTCATCCAACGCTACCGGCAGACAGCCTTTTTTGATATATACCTTTTCAGGCGCACGGAACCACAGCATATTTTCCCTTCTCTCTGCTACAGTTTTGATATTCAACAGATGTTTTACCCCCACATTATCGGAAACCGAGTTACCGCCCCACGAGCCGCAACCCAAGGTGAGTGACGGTGCCAATTTGAAGTTATACAAATCGCCGATACCACCGTGGGAAGACGGCGTATTCACCAAAATACGGCAGGTCTTCATACGTGCGGCAAAAGCGGCAAGTTTTTCCTGCTCGGTAATCTCGTTGAGATATACGGAAGACGTGTGACCAAAACCGCCGTCGGCTACCAGTTTTTCGGCTTTATCCAACGCTTCGGCAAAATCTTTCGCTTTATACATAGCGAGAACAGGAGACAGTTTTTCATGCGCAAATTCTTCGGAAAGCTCCACACTTTCCACTTCACCAATCAAGATCTTAGTCCCCGCGGGCACGGTAACACCCGCCAGTTGTGCAATTTTTGCGGCAGGCTGACCGACGATTTTCGCATTAAGTGCGCCGTTGATGATGATGGTCTTACGTACTTTTTCGGTTTCATCGGGTTTTAAAAAGTAGCAACCGCGGGTCGCAAATTCTGCTTTTACTGCGTCATAGATGCTTTCAAGAACAATAACCGACTGTTCGGAAGCACAGATCATACCGTTATCAAACGTTTTGGAATGAATAATAGAGTTGACCGCCAAAAGAATATCCGCACTGTCATCAATAATAGCGGGCGTGTTGCCTGCACCGACACCCAAAGCAGGTTTACCGCTGGAGTACGCGGCTTTTACCATACCGGGACCACCCGTTGCCAAAATGATGTCCGCTTCTTTCATCACGGTGTTGGTCATATCCAAGGAAGGTACGTCGATCCAGTCGATAATACCCTTCGGTGCACCCGCCGCAACCGCTGCTTCCAGTACCAATTTTGCGGCGGCAATGGTGCTGTTTTTGGCTCTGGGGTGTGGGCTGATAATGATGGCGTTACGGGTTTTCAATGCCAACAAACATTTAAAGATAGCGGTGGAAGTGGGGTTTGTGGTAGGGATAACCGCTGCAATAACACCAATAGGCTCTGCAATTTTCTTAACGCCAAAAGCCTTATCTTCTTCGACAACACCGCAAGTCTTGGTATCCTTATACGCATTATAAATATACTCAGCGGCATAGTTGTTTTTTATGACCTTATCTTCTACGATACCCATGCCCGTTTCTTCTACTGCCATCTTTGCAAGGGGAATTCTCGCCTTATTAGCAGCAGACGCGGCAGCCAAGAAGATCTTATCGACCTGCTCTTGGGTATAGGTCGCAAATATTTTTTGTGCTTCTTTGATGCGTGCAATAGCTTCGGTAAGCTTTTCCACGCTGTCTACAATTACATACTTCTCGGTATCCATTGTTATATCCTCCTTAATGGAACTACACGCTTTTTGCTTGACATTATTTTAACAAACTTTTTTACGGTTGTGAATTCTTAAAAGAGATAATCGGTGTTATCAAAATTGATAACACATTTTAAACGAAGAAAAACCTGTTTCATTTACGGAAACAGGTTTTTTGTCAGATATATTTTTGTTTTGCTTTATCCAGTTGGGCAATAAACTGTTTGTCCAGTTTGGTCAACTTATACCCTTTTTTATAGATCAGCACATCTTTGTATACCTTTTTATTTTCGATACATTTCTTTTGCACCAAGTTATAACGGTCTAACAAACTCTGCGGTACAGGCGATACCCACATAAAAGTTTCGGGGTTTACCGTCAACAATTCAAATTGACTCGCTCGCTCAAAAATAAAAATACGACGGTCAATGTTATCCGGCAATTCTTCTTTTACCACTTTAGCCAGCGGCATAGACGGTACATACGGATCGGCGTGTGCTATTTCTATATAATCGCTTAAATCTTTAAAGGTGATTTCTGCCTTTTGCGCCAAGGGGCTATCCGCACGCATGATCAACGAATAGGCAAATTCCGTGACCAATTCATACTGGAAATCCTTTTCGTCTAACATCGCCTTGAAATATTTATCATAGTTTTCCGCGTAACGGATAATACCAAGTTTATAATCGTGGTTTATCATATTATGAATGGTACGTTGCGAGTTGGTCTCTTTATAAAATATCTCGGCAGCGTCTTTGGAAAGCGTAGTGGAAAATTCAGCAAACGCTTCCGAAATATAGCACGCACGGGGTACAGAAATAGAAAACTTCTGTTTCGTTGGCGCGCCCGCCTTATAAAACTTTTCCACCGCATCAATTTGGTTTAAAATACCTTTAGCAAAGTTAATAAATTCTTCGCCTGCGGGGGTCAGTTTCATACCGTTTTGCGTACGTTCAAAAATAGTAATACCAAGGTCGCTCTCCAGTTCTTTTATAGAACGGCTGATGTTCGGTGCCGCAACCAGTAACACATCCGCCGCCTTGCTTAAAGATCCGGCTTTTGCCACTTCCAGCGCGTGCTTCATATGTAACAAATTCATTCGTCTCACCACCTGATTTTGTTGTATTATAGCACGTTTGGTGTATAAAATCAATCAATTTTGCAAGAAAGCAGCGCGGTATTACCGCACTGCTTTCTCAATAACCTCTGCAATATCTCCCACGATACCGTAATCGGCATATTCAAAAATGGGCGCATCTTTATCGGTATTTACGGCAATAACCGTACCTGCTTTTTGCATACTTGCGATATGGTGTACAGCACCCGAAACGCCAAGTGCGATATACACGGGCGGGCTGACCGTTTTTCCCGTCAAGCCCACCTGCAGCGTGTACGGCAGGAAATCGTTATCCACCATTTTTCGGGTGGTCACCATATCCGCCGACAACTTTTTGGCAAAATCTTTTACCGCATCCACACAGTCTTTCGCACCAAATCCCGCCGCTATTACGATATCTGTGGCAGAAACGGTAGTACGCACTGTTGCCATTGCAGGCGTCGTGCGGCTGACGATTTTCGCAATCACACTTCCCGACAGCGCAGGGCGGTACATATACAGTTGTTCTCCGTCGGTTTCCAGCAACGTGCAATCCGCACAAAGTCCCAGACCTAACAGCGCCCCAACCTGCGCGGACAGTTTTTTAGACAGCGCATCACTGCCCCAAATGACAGCACGAGGCTGTAATGCGGTGATTTCTTCCGCTAACGTCTTGGCATCGGTAACAGGTAAAGCCGTGATGTCATCGCTGACGGTTTCAGCAAACGCGCGCGGTGCTTCGCCGACAATACAAACGCGTGGCAGTTTAACATCCGCGCACACCGTCGGCACTTGTTCCCTACTCTTTTGCACGCCCTGTTGTATCACATCGGGCAACATATCAGCGGTAATAAACTGACACTTGCGTTTTCCGGATGCGTTTTCAAAAGTTTTAGCAACACGCGTCGGCGAACCTGCAAGACCACACTTTTGTGTGTCTGCGCCGATATCCGACGCTGTCCAGACCTGCACTTCGCCTAACCGGGATACAATGCTCGGCAAGCGCAGGTTATGGATACGTTCTACCGTTAAAAGAGCAGGTATTGATACCGTCTGTATCCCTAAATCCCGTGTGGTACAAGTCACCTGTTCACCGATCTCATCAATCGACATCACGTTTGTAATCAGATTTGTACCGAGCAACACCGACAACATCGGTCCGGTCTGCGCGGTATCCCCGACAAGCGTTTGTCTGCCGCAAAACACCATATCGGGTGCCATTTTGCGTATGGCTAACGACAGCGTATACGCGGTTGCCAACGTATCTGCACCTGCAAACGCCGCATCCGACAGTAAAACCGCCTTTTTCGCACCCAAACGGGTTAAATGCAGCAAAAATTCTTTAGCCGACAAAGGACCCATACTGACAAGGGTCACTTGTGCATCCGGCACCCGTAATGCCGCTTCATACGCGCACGCATCAAACGGATTAATTTCTCCGTCAAGCCCTTGACGGATACACACCACTATGTTCATATTATCTCTCACTATATATCGGCGCTAATGCATCGTGTATCTTCTTATAGACATCAAATACCTGACGGTATTTTTGGGTGTTTTCGGGATTTGGATAGGTAATATCCTTTTCCTTCACACATTTCTTAACAGCATCTTCCGCATCCGCA
>JAZPXM010000107.1:0-26354 GCA_045543675.1 Acutalibacteraceae bacterium | reverse complement strand
CGCGGTGACTTCTTCGGGGAGATGCAAAAGGCGCAACGCATTTGCCACGGCAGGACGGGATTTATCCACCGCTTTAGCGGTTTCTTCCTGCGTCAAACCGTGGGTTTCCATCAGCGTGCGGTAACCCATAGCTTCTTCCATCGGATTTAAGTCTTCACGCTGTAAGTTTTCAATCAAAGCGAGTTCCGCCGCTTCGCGGTCATCCATTTCGCGGATAACGGCGGGCACTTCGGTGAGTCCTGCCATACGGGAAGCGCGCCAACGGCGTTCACCCGCAACGATCTGATATCCGCCGCCCGCTACGGGACGAACAAGTAACGGTTGTAACACACCGTGCTGTGCAATCGATGCCGACAACTCGGATAACGCCGCGTCGTCAAACTGTTTACGCGGCTGGTCGCGGTTCGGCTCGATTTCATCAATCGGCAGGGTAACCGCTTTTCCCGCGTCTTCTAACGCGTTTTCTGCAAACAAAAGGTCAAGGCCTTTGCCTAAACCGCCTTTTTTCTGTGCCATCACCGCACCCCTTATCTGTTGTTTTTAATGATTTCCTGCGCTAACGCATCATATGCGTGCGCACCTTTGCTGCCGCGGTCGTAATACCCGATGGGTTTACCGAAACTGGGCGCTTCGGACAAGCGCACCGAGCGCGGTATGACCGACGAGAAAACTTTTCGCGGGAAGAAGCGTTTTACTTCGTGCAATACCTGCTGTGTCAAATTGAGGCGTCCGTCAAACATGGTGGGCAAAACGCCTTCAATGTCCAGATTGGGGTTATACAACCGTTTGACCTGTCGCACGGTCGCCATCAACTGCGACAAACCCTCCAGCGCGTAATATTCGCATTGGATAGGCACCAAGATGGTGTCCGCAGCGCAAAGACCGTTTAAGGTAAGCAATCCCAGCGACGGCGGACAGTCCACTAAAATAAAGTCGTAGTTATCACGCAAAGCCGCTAACGCCGCTTTCAAGCGGTTTTCGCGGCGGTTCATTTCCACCATTTCGATTTCCGCACCCGCCAAGTTAATGTTAGACGGCAACAAATCGAGATTTTTATACGCGGTGTGTACCACCGTTTCGGCAGGGGTGGCTTGTCCGGTCAGCAATTCGTATGTAGAGATTTTTACGGCACGTTTGTCCACACCGACACCGCTGGTCGCATTGCCCTGCGGGTCAATATCCACAAGCAACGCCCGTTTGCCCGCCGCGCCAAGTGCTGATGACAGGTTTACCGACGTGGTCGTCTTGCCGACACCGCCTTTTTGGTTTACCACCGCAATAATTTTCGCCATTGGTACACACCTCCTTACAAGTAAATATCATTTTATCACATTTTTTTGATTGTGAAAAGGCTTTTTTAAAAAAATATACCGTTTATCCGATATTTTTCATCCGTCCGGCAAGCGGCAACACCGCGCACGCAACCGCGGCACCGACAGCGCCTTGCATGGCGTTACCGAATATACTGAGTACCGCAACAGCCGCACCGTACAACACCGTTTCATACAAAAAATATCCCAAAACCATCACACATTCTGCCGCTACGGCGCCAAAGATACTGCGCAAAAGGGTGGCTTTTTTACCGTATATCCAACAAAACAGCGCCGCCATACCGCCTTTTATCACCAATGTTGCGGGCGCATACACCGTAAAACCAAGCAACATATCCGCCAGTGCAGAACCAACCCCTGCCGCAACAATACCCAGCGGACCGCCGAGTATACCGCCCGCCAACAGTACCGCCGCATCTCCCAAATTGGCAAAGCCGTGCGGCAACGGTATTGAAATGATTGTCGTGGCTACCACGGTAAGTGCCGTAAACAGCGCCGCCATCACCAGTCGTCTGATTTGTGTTTGATGCATATCCATTCCTTCTTTTTTGTTTTTTATCTTGCAAAGAGTATACAGCAGTAGTATACTAAATGCAAGAAAAAGATGAAAACAAGGGTGAACGCAATGCTTGAAAATATTAAAAAAGCCGCAAAACAAGCCGCAACGGAACTTATCGACGTAGCAGGACTTACAGCGGGGGATATACTGGTAGTCGGCTGTTCTTCCAGTGAAGTGGCGGGACAGAAGATCGGTACCGCGTCGGGTGTGGATGTCGCTAAAGCCGTGTTTGACGGTATTTATGAAGTGACAAAGGCAAACGGTGTGTTCGTGGCAGCGCAATGCTGTGAGCATTTAAACCGCGCGATTATTGTGGAAAAAGCCGCTGTTCCCACGGCAGATATTGTAAACGTCGTACCGCAACCCAAAGCGGGCGGTTCGTTTGCCACCGCCGCATACGCGGCGTTCGAGCATCCCGTAGCGGTAGAAGAGATCCGTGCAGATGCAGGACTGGATATCGGCGGTACGCTTATCGGTATGCATCTGAAAAAAGTGGCGGTACCCGTGCGTTTATCGGTTGACCGTATCGGCGAAGCCATACTGCTTGCCGCCCGCACCAGAGCCAAATTTATCGGCGGTATCCGCGCACAGTACGACGAAGGTCTCTTATAAGGGAGTGAACGATATGCGCGAAATCGGTGCTATGTACGGAAATGAAGGCGCCTATTTTTCTCGTTTGCCCGACGGGCATCAAAACTATGTGTGGATAGAACTTATCGGCTTTGACAACACCTTGCCCGACTTTGGAACAGAAGCACTTTTGACCCGTATGGGATATATCCCCGACGGTTTTTTGTTGTTGATTTCTTCTTTGGATTTTCTGCACACCCATACAGAGATGTCTACACAGACCGACTTGATACCGCAAGCATGTTCTTACAACGGACATCCCTGCAATGACGAACGGGAACGGCAGGTATGGACCAATCATCAGTTGCGCGCTTTGATAGCGCTCCTGAAAGCCCGCGGTATCGCCGTATATCTCAGTTTGTTCGACTTTGTACAAACAGACGGCGCCTTTGCAACAGCGCATCCGGAACTGCTGACACAATTTTCCTGCAAAGGCGTTTTGCGCACCGGTGCTTTTATCCATATCACCAAGCGCTTTCACGACGGTACTTTCTATCAAGACTATTTTATACAGCAGGTATTACGCGTGTTGCGGGATTACGACTTCACGGGCGTGCATCTGGCAGACGGTGTTATACGTCCGCGGTTACCGTTGCAAAATGCCGAACTTTCGGACGATATGCTACAGCAAGCACACATACCGTTACCGCCCGCCGACGCTGACCGCGAGCAGTATATTGTACAACACTATCGTGAGGCGTGGCTTGATTTTTGCACGTCCCGATGGATGGAATATTTAGAAACGGCAATACCGGCGTTTGCCAATGCCGGTTTTCACGTCATTGTAAACAGTTGCTGGACAAAAGATCCTTTAGAAGCCTTATACCGTTACGGTGTAGACTACGCGCGTTTGTTTTGCTTGCCGCTTACAGCGGTGGTGGTGGAAAACGGCGCGCCCACCATCAGCATACTGGATGATGCCGCCAACGCGGGATATCATATGTCTTGTGAGGACCGTCGCAACGTACACCACACGTTCCGTGCATCTTTGATGCATATTGCCGCACAAGCAGACGGTGCCGTTGCGTTGCGACCGCTGTTCCCCGTACGGGATACAATGGAGCAATATGATGTTATACACCAACTTCCCACCGCTTTGCAAAGACATGCCGCCGCTATGTTTTTCTGTCACCGCAAAACGGCTGACGGTGCTCTTGTCCCCGTTGCGGCGGGTAATACCTATTGTCTCGGTGACGGGTTGAGCAGTGACAACTGGCGCTTTTTACGGCTGTGCAGCGATAATGCGTATCTGTCCTGCCCCACCCGCCTTTTGGGCGGTACAGTGGTGTGGTCGGATGCACGTAACCACGCCGAAGTGACGGCTCTTATACGGCATCGCACCCCCTCCTCCAACCATTGGGTCGCGGCGCTGCTGTCCCGTGGCGCTATGATAAACACGGTCGTACATATCCGCCACCTTGACACGGTCAGCGGCACATTGATCGTCCCCAATCCGCATCTGCTGCCGATACAAGAGCAGGAGGTGCTCCGCCGTTATGACCGCGGCGAAATCATCTATCTGTCTCTGCCGACAGATGCTGCCGATTTCACAAAATTACCCAATCCGGACGGTATGGGGTTCCCGTATCCTTTGCATTTCTCACCGCTCCCCGAAGAGATGCTGTCCGATGCTGTCATCCGTATCAACCAAGGATGCCCCACGGCAGAGACCTACACAGAAGAATGTCGTCTGCAAATGGCGGAAACAGGAGAAAATACCGCACGAATTTTGGTGGAAAATGAGGCATATTACTACATTACCCCCACCATAGAAACCCATCGTCCCATTTCGTGTGTACGGGATATCACCAAAAATGCAGGACATCATCTGCGATACGGCGGCAGCACCTTTACCGCGCTGGTGCCTTTACGCGGTGTTGCCATCATAGAGGTGACGTTTGCATCTGCAAACGCGCAAGAAAAAAGCACAATATAAATAAAATGAAATTATTATAATATATGTATTGACAAGGCAAAAAAAGTGTGGTACTATACGGAAAACGCTGTGAAGAGGAAAAAGCAGACGTGTTTCGGATACAGAGAGTCGGCGGTCGCTGTGAGCCGATGAAGAACCGTTTTGTAAACTCGCCTTGGAGCGGCTGTCCCCAACGATACAAACGTATTCAGTAGGGCAGACGGTGTCCGACCGTTATTGCGGAGAGTGATGATAGTCACGGTGAGTGGTCGTTGTATAAACGGCAAAAAGAGTGGTACCGCAAGATTTTTATCAAGTGATAATAATCCTGTCTCTTTGATAGAAGAGGCAGGATTTTGTTTTTTGAAAGGGGTAAAACCTATGTTGACAATTGACAAGATTTTTCACGCGGCGATGGTGCTAAAAGACATTGTCCGTCCGACAGCGGTGGTACGCGCACCCGCGATCGCACCGCAATGTGAACTATATCTAAAACCCGAAAACCTACAAAACACCGGTTCTTTTAAACTGCGTGGTTCGGGCTATAAAATCGCGATGCTGTCCGATGAGGAAAAGGCAAAAGGCGTTATCGCCTGCTCTGCGGGCAACCACGCGCAAGGTGTGGCGTTAGCGGCATCCAAATGCGGTATCTCGTCGCTGATCTGTCTGCCCGACAGCGCTCCCATTTCCAAGGTGGAAGCCACCAAAGGGTACGGCGCACAGGTAAAACTGGTCAAGGGCTGTTATGACGACGCCTATGCTGAAGCGTTGCGGTTGCGGGACGAAAAAGGGTATACGTTTGTCCATCCGTTTGATGACGAAAACGTTATTGCGGGACAAGGTACCATTGGTCTGGAAATTGCCAACGATTTAGACGATATTGATGCCGTTATCGTGCCTATCGGCGGCGGCGGTCTTATTGCAGGTATCGCGTACGCATTAAAATCCATACGTCCCAGCATCAAAGTATACGGCGTGCAAGCGGCGGGTGCTCCCAGTATGTATAACGCGTTCAAAACGGGAGACACCGCGGGTCTTAACAGCGTGGCTACCATTGCAGACGGTATTGCGGTGAAAAAACCCGGCGAAAACACATACGAGATCATTAAAGAATACGTGGACGATATCGCGCTTGTATCCGAAGACGAAATCGCCACCGCTATTCTCGCCTTGATTGAAAAGCAGAAAATGATTGCAGAGGGTGCAGGCGCTGTTGCAGTTGCCGCCGCGATGTTCAACAAATTCCCGATTGCAGGGAAAAAGGTGGTTGCCGTCGTTTCAGGCGGTAACATTGACGTGACCATTTTATCACGTGTTATTGACCGCGGTTTGATGAACTCGGGGCGTTCCACCACCCTACTCATCGAATTGGTGGATAAACCCGGTCAGTTAAAAGACGTGTCCCGTATTATCGCAGATTGCGGCGGCAACGTCGTCGGTGTACACCACGAAAAAGGTGACACAAAAAGCATTACCGGTTGTTATCTGCGCGTAGCGATGGAAACGAGAGATTTCGACCACGTCAAAGAAATTGTTACCGCTCTCGAAAACGAGGGTTTCAAAATCAAAGAGTGAGGTGCTCATAAATGAAGATCATTTCTACCGATACAGCCCCCGCCGCCATCGGCCCGTATTCGCAGGCGATGGTTACGGGCAATTTGGTATTTACATCCGGTCAGATTGCTATTGACCCTGCCACGGGCAACATCGTCGGTGAAACCATTGAAGAACAAACCACCCGTGTATGCGAAAACATTAAAGCGTTGCTGACAGCTTCGGGCAGCGACCTATCTAAAGTCGTAAAAACCGTATGCTTTTTACGCAATATGGAAGATTTCGCCGCATTTAACGCGATTTACGCCACCTACTTTGTTGGCAAACCCGCCCGTTCCTGCGTTGCGGTACGCGAACTGCCGAAAAACGTGTTAGTAGAAATTGACACGATTGCTGAATTGGGATAATACATCCCAAAAGCGGATATATCTACATACCGCATTTTCACAAAATTGACGGGACGATGTGGGCATTGTCCCCTACTGTAAGGAGAAAAACCGTATGATGCAACCCGAAAAATACGGTGTCGGCTACTTTGCCGCCCCCGGCACCCATTTGAAATGGGCGCAAAAGGACCATATTGAAAAAGCGCCGCAGTGGTGTAGCGTTGACCTGCGTGACGGCAACCAGAGTTTGGTGATCCCGATGTCTCTGGAAGAAAAACTGGAATTCTATAAACTGCTTTTAAAAGTTGGTTTTAAAGAAATCGAAGTCGGCTTCCCCGCCGCTTCCGAAACCGAATATGAATTTTTGCGTACCCTTATTGAAAACGATATGATTCCCGACGACGTCACCGTGCAGGTGCTGACCCAAGCGCGGGAACATATCATCAGAAAAACTTTCGAAGCGTGTAAAGGCGCACCCAACGCGGTTATCCATTTTTACAACTCCACTTCGGTGGCACAGCGTGAACAGGTGTTCCGCAAATCCAAAGAAGAAGTGAAGAAAATCGCGGTAGACGGTGCAAAACTGGTAAAACAGCTTGCAAACGAATACGAAGGCAATTTCCGCTTCGAATATTCTCCCGAAAGTTTTACAGGTACCGAGCCTGCGTATGCGTTGGAAGTTTGTAACGCGGTTTTGGACGTTTTAGAGCCAAGCGCAGATAACAACGTCATTATCAACCTGCCGGTTACAGTGGAAATGAGTTTGCCGCACGTATACGCATCCCAAGTAGAATATATGTGCGAAAACTTAAAATACAGAGAACACGTCACCGTATCTCTTCACCCCCACAATGACCGCGGCACCGGTGTGGCGGATACCGAACTTGCCCTGCTCGCAGGTGCGGACCGCGTAGAAGGCACGCTGTTTGGCAACGGTGAACGTACAGGTAACGTGGACATCATTACATTGGCAATGAATATGTATTCCCACGGCGTCGACCCGCAACTTGACCTTTCGGATATGCCCACCATCGTGGAAACATATGAAAAATGTACCCGTATGCATGTGTACGAGCGTTCCCCCTATGCAGGTGCTTTGGTGTTTGCGGCATTTTCCGGCTCGCATCAGGATGCTATTGCGAAGGGTATGCATTTCCGTGAAGAAAAAGGTAAGACCCGTTGGGATGTACCGTATATTCCGATTGACCCGACCGACATTTCCCGCACCTATGATGCAGACGTTATCCGCGTCAATTCGCAGAGCGGCAAAGGCGGTATCGGTTTCCTTCTGGAGCAGAACTTCGGTTACACCTTGCCCGCAGGTATGCGTGAGCATTTAAGTTACACCTGTAAGAGCGTGTCCGACCACGAGCACAGAGAACTTAAAGTGGACGATATTCTCCGCATTTTTGAAGAGAATTATCTCAATCTCCGCACACCGATCACCATTAAGAATATGAACTTCACCCAAGGGGCGGGCGGTGTAGAACTGTACATCACGTTCCAGCAGGAAGGTACGGTGCAAACCTTACACACCTTTGGTAACGGTTCTTTGGACGCGGTCAGCAACGCGTTGAAACAGTATGCGGGCGCTGACTTTAAATTGGTGGAATACACCGAACACAGTATGCAACGCCAAAACTCCGACTCTACCGCCGCCGCGTATATCGGTCTTGAAATTGACGGTAAGATGTTTTGGGGCGCGGGCACCGACACCGATATTATCCGTGCAGGTGCAGATGCGGTTGTAAGTGCGTATAACTCTTTTCTGAAATAAGGGGGTAAATCCTATGGGAATGACTATGACCCAAAAAATTCTGGCGGCGCACGCAGGTCTTGAAAGCGTAGAAGCCGGCCAGCTTATCAGTGCGAAATTAGACATCGTACTGGGTAACGATATTACCACCCCCGTGGCGGTAAATGAATTTACAAAAGCGGGTTTTGACAGCGTATTTGACAAAGACCGTGTAGCTATCGTTTTAGATCACTTTGTCCCCAACAAGGATATCAAAGCGGCAGAACAATCCAAGCAGTGCCGTGATTTCGCGTGTACCCATTGCGTCAGCCATTTTTATGACGTCGGCAAAATGGGTATTGAACACGCGCTGTTACCCGAACAAGGTGTTGTCACCGCAGGCGACTGCATTATCGGCGCGGACAGCCATACCTGTACCTACGGCGCATTGGGTGCGTTTTCCACGGGCGTGGGCAGTACCGATATGGCGGCAGGTATGGCGACGGGTATGGCGTGGTTTAAAGTGCCCGCTGCACTCCGTTTTGAATTGAAAAACAAACTGCCTGCTAACTGCAGCGGTAAAGACGTCATTCTCACCATCATCGGTATGATCGGTGTAGACGGTGCTTTGTATCGCAGTATGGAATTTACAGGTGACGGCGTTGCCGCCTTAACGATGGATGACCGCCTTTGCATCTGTAATATGGCTATCGAAGCGGGCGCGAAAAACGGTATTTTCCCCGTGGACGACGTAACGAGAGCATATATGGCAGGGCGCACCGAACGTACCCCCGTAGAATATACGGCGGATGCAGATGCCGTGTACGAAAAAACCTACGAAATCGATCTTGCCGCCATAAAACCGACGGTTGCTTGTCCGCATCTCCCCGAAAACACCCACCCTGCCGCAGAACTGACCGATATTAAAATCGACCAGGTGGTTATCGGTTCTTGCACCAACGGCAGGATGGAAGATATGGAAGCGGCATACAAAGTGTTAAACGGCAACAAGGTAGCAAGCGGCGTACGTTGCATCATTATTCCCGCAACCCAGCAGATTTACAAAGAATGTATCGAAAAGGGATACATTTCCGCGTTTATTGATGCGGGTGCGGTGGTTTCCACCCCCACCTGCGGTCCGTGCCTTGGCGGGTATATGGGCATTTTGGCGGCGGGCGAACGCTGTATCGCCACCACCAACCGTAACTTTGTCGGCAGAATGGGTCACGTAGAGAGCGAAGTATACCTGGCATCTCCCTTGACCGCCGCCGCAAGCGCGCTGACGGGTTATATTACCGATCCCAAGGAGGCGTACTGATGAATACAAAAGGTTTCGTTTTCAAATATCCCGATAACGTGGATACCGACGTTATTATTCCTGCACGCTATTTAAATACTGCGGATGCAAAGGAACTTGCCAAACACTGTATGGAAGATATCGATACAGAATTTGTCAATAAAGTGCAAAAAGGCGACATTATGGTTGCGGGTTGGAACTTCGGTTGCGGCTCGTCCCGCGAACACGCGCCGCTGGTTATCAAAACCTGCGGTACGGGTTGTGTTATCGCTAAAAGTTTTGCCCGTATCTTCTACCGCAACGCCATTAACATCGGCCTGCCGATTTTGGAATGTCCCGAAGCGGCGGATGCTATTGCGGCAGGCGATACGGTCGAAGTGGATTTTGACACGGGTGTTATCACCGATATCACCACGGGTGCCACCTTCCAAGCGGCGCCCTTCCCCCCGTTTATTCAGAATATTATCAAAAAAGGCGGTCTGCTCGCTTCTTTGAAAGGATGAGTACCATGCAGAAAAATATAGCGGTCATCCGCGGTGACGGTATCGGCCCCGAAATCGTCAACCAAGCGTTACGTGTGTTGGATACGGTTGCTGACGTATTCGGCCACACCTTTACCTACACGGATGTCGATATGGGCGGCTGTGCCATTGATAAATGGGGTGACCCGTTGCCCCAAGAAATGTTAGAAAAATGCTTAGCATCCGACAGCGTTCTGCTCGGCGCAGTAGGCGGTGACAAATGGAACGACGTCCCCGGGGACAAACGTCCCGAAAAAGGTCTTTTGAGACTGCGCGCGGGTATGGGCGTGTACAGCAACAACCGCCCTGCAAAAATCTGGAAACAGTTGGCGGATGCATCCCCCTTACACCCCGCCATTGTGGAAAAAGGCATTGATTTTATCATCGTCCGAGAACTTATCGGCGGTATTTATTTCGGTGAACACCGCACCGACGAAAAAGACGGCGAAAAAGTGGCAACCGATATTCTGGCGTACAGCGAAAGCGAGATCGAACGCATCGGCAGAATTGCTTTTGAGACCGCCCGCAAACGCGGACACCGTCTTTGCTCGGTAGAAAAAAGCAACGTGTTGGACAGCAGCCGCCTTTGGAAAAAGGTGATGCATAAGTTAGCGGAAGAATACCCCGACGTAGAACTATCGGATATGCTGGTGGATAACTGCGCCATGGAGATCGTCAAAAACCCCGCGCAGTTTGACGTGGTAGTGACCGAGAATATGTTCGGTGACATCCTGTCAGACGAAGCATCTATGATTACCGGGTCTATCGGTATGATTCCATCCTCTTCTTTGGGCGCTTCTTCCTGCGGTCTATATGAACCTATCCACGGTTCTGCGCCCGATATTGCAGGGAAAGATATAGCCAACCCCATCGGTACCATTTTGTCCGCCGCTATGATGCTCCGTTTCAGTTTTGATATGAAAAGCGAAGCGGATGCCATCGAAAACGCGGTATCCAAAGTGTTGGACATGGGACTGCGTACCGCCGACATTCTGCCCAAGGATGCAACTAACTGCAAAAAAGTCGGTTGTATCGAAATGGGCAAAGCCATCGCAGACAATATCGTAAAGGAGTGATAGTATGCGTCTTTCCGGCGCTGACATCTTAGTCAAAACGCTGATAGAGCAAGGCGTTAAAACCGTTTTCGGATATCCGGGCGGTCAGATCATCAACGTATACGACTCGCTCTATAAGTACAAAGATGAATTACACCATGTGTTAGCCGCCCACGAACAAGGCGCGGCACACGCGGCAGACGGATACGCCCGCGCGACAGGTGAAGTCGGTGTGGTTATCGCCACTTCCGGTCCCGGTGCCACCAACCTGGTAACGGGTATTGCTACCGCGTATCTGGATTCGGTACCCTTAGTTGCCATTACGGGTAACGTACCTAACACGCAGATAGGTACCGACAGTTTTCAGGAAATCGACATTACGGGTGTTACCCTGCCGATTACCAAACACAATTTCTTCGTGGGCAGTGTGGAACAACTTGCCTACACCGTCAGAGAAGCATTGCGTATTGCCCGCTCGGGCAGACCCGGTCCCGTGCTCATTGACGTTCCCAAAGACGTGCAAATAGCAATGGGCGAATACGTTCCTGCACCGCCCGTTCAACTCGACCCGCCGCACGCGGCAAAACAGATCCGCATTGAACAAGCGGCGACCTGTATCAACAACGCCCGCAGACCGTTTGTATATTTCGGCGGCGGTGTAATTGCCGCAAACGCCGAGCGGGAAGTGCTGGCACTTGCCGAAAAACTGGATGCACCTATCGGTTGCTCGTTGATGGGTCTGTCGGCGGTTGCTACCGACCACAAACGTTTTCTCGGTATGCAGGGTATGCACGGTCACTACGCGTGCTCGGTAGCAATGCACCACGCGGATTGCATTATTGCACTCGGTGCTCGCTTTAACGACCGCGTAACCGGTAACCGCTTCAAATTTGCTACCAATGCACAGATAGTACATATCGACGTGGACGGTGCAGAACTTTCCAAAACCGTTAATGCGACACACGGTCTGCGCGGTGACGTAAAACTGACCTTAGAACAATTGTTGCCGCTTATCAAGCAAAAAAACTTGCCCGATTGGGAAGCGGAAGTAGACCGCTACCGCAAGGAGGAAATCGCTTGCGGCGATACGCGTGACGGGATGACCCCGAAAAACGTGTTGAAAGCATTGGATGCACGTTTAGGTGCCAACACCCCCGTTGCTACCGACGTCGGTCAGCATCAAATGTGGGCGGCGCAACACTTATCTTTTAAAACGTCCCGTCGTTTCTTGTCCAGCGGCGGTCTGGGTACTATGGGCTTTGGTATGGGTGCCGCTATCGGCGCCGCCTTTGCTACCGGTGAACGTACCGTGTTGGTTACGGGCGACGGCTCGTTCGGTATGAACTTAAACGAAATGGCAACCGCCGTGAAAAACGGCGTGCCGTTGGTGGTTTTCCTGATGAATAACGGCGTTTTAGGTATGGTGCGTCAATGGCAAAACTTGTTCTTTGACAAGCACTTCTCCGAAACCGTTTTGGACCGTGCTACCGATTTTGTGGCGCTGGCTCGCGCATTCGGTGCGGACGGTATGACCGCTACCACCCTTTCCGAACTGGAAACGGCGTTAGACAAGGCATTTTCCGTAAACGGTCCGTTTATCGTGGATTGCCGCATTGACAAAGACGAATTCGTATTGCCCATGCTTCCGCCCGGCGGCTGTATGGACGACATTATTACAAAGGTGGGTGACTGATATGGAAAGATACACCGTAGCTGTGCTGGTACATAACCAGTTTGGTGTGCTCAACCGCGTCACCAGTATGTTCCGCCGCAGACAGTTCAATATTATCTGTCTTACCGTGAGCGAAACCGAATCCCCTGCCCTGTCCCGTATTACCGTGATGTTCGAGGGCGAGGAAAACACCAAGCAGCAGTTAATTAACCAATTATATAAACTCCCCGACGTGTGTTCTGTACAGGAATATAACAACGACAATGCCGTTAGCAGAGAGTTGTTGTTAATTAAGATGCAAAACACACCGCAAGAGTATGAAGAAATTCACGCGGCGGCGGTAGCATTCCACGCCACCACTTTAGATTACACCCGTGAATACATCATACTGCAATTAACCGACGAGAGCCGCCGTATCGACGATTTTATCCGTCTGATGAGCGACTTTACCATTTTGGAAATCTGCCGTACCGGTATTGTTTCGTTGGAGCGCGGCAACACAACTATTCGTAAAGTAACCAACTTATAAACAGAAAGAGGTAATAAAAATGGCAAGAATCTTTTATCAGCAGGATTGTAATCTCGAAAAACTGAGCGGCAAAACCGTTGCTATCATCGGTTATGGCTCGCAGGGTCACGCACACGCGTTAAACCTGAAAGACAGCGGCGTTAACGTTATCGTCGGTCTGTACGAAGGCAGCAAAAGCTGGGCAAAAGCAGAAGCGCAGGGCTTAAAAGTTATGACTTCCGCTGATGCCGCAAAAGCCGCTGACGTAATTATGATTCTCATCAACGACGAAAAACAAGCGAAACTCTACAAAGAAAGCATCGAGCCCAACCTGACCGAAGGCAAAACCTTGGCGTTTGCACACGGTTTTAACATTCATTTCGGTTGCATCAAGCCCCCGAAGAACGTCAACGTTATCATGGTTGCACCCAAAGGCCCCGGTCACACCGTGCGCAGTGAATATCAGGTAGGCAAAGGCGTGCCGTGTCTTATCGCTGTAGAGCAGGATGCGACGGGCGACGCACTGGAAATCGGTCTGGCGTATGCTTTGGGTATCGGCGGCGCGCGTGCAGGCGTTCTGGAAACCAACTTCCGCACCGAAACCGAAACCGACCTGTTCGGTGAACAGGCAGTGCTGTGCGGCGGCGTTTGTGCGCTGATGCAGGCAGGTTTTGAAACCTTGGTAGAAGCGGGTTACGACCCCAGAAATGCATACTTTGAATGTATCCACGAAATGAAACTCATCGTTGACCTTATTTACCAGAGCGGTTTTGCGGGTATGCGTTACTCCATCTCCAACACCGCGGAATACGGCGACTATATCACCGGTCCGAAGATCATCACCGAAGACACTAAGAAAGCGATGAAGAAAGTGTTGTCCGATATTCAGGACGGTACCTTTGCGAAAGACTTCCTGTTGGATATGTCCGACGCCGGTTCTCAGGTGCACTTCAACGCTATGCGTAAATTGGCGGCTGAACATCCCGCAGAAGTGGTGGGCGAAGATATCCGCCGTCTGTACAGCTGGTCCGACGAAGACAAGTTAATCAATAACTAAGAGAAAGGTCACTTGTAGGGGCGTGCATCGCACGCCCCTACAAAGCCGCCCTGAAAGGATGAATACTATGCATTCTGATTCTTTGAAATGCGGGGCGCAAAACGCACCCCACCGTTCTCTGTATAATGCGCTCGGTTTAACCGCCGAAGAACTGCGCCGCCCGATGGTCGGCATTGTCAGTTCGTATAATGAAATCGTGCCCGGTCATATGAACATCGACAAAATCGTGGAAGCGGTGCGTTTAGGTGTTGCTATGGCGGGTGGTACGCCGGTGGTGTTCCCCGCGATTGCGGTGTGTGACGGTATCGCTATGGGTCACGAAGGTATGAAATACTCGCTCGTCACCCGCGACCTTATTGCCGACTCCACCGAAGCGATGGTGCGTGCGCATGGGTTTGATGCGCTGGTTATGGTGCCTAACTGTGACAAAAACGTACCCGGTCTGCTTATGGCGGCAGCACGGCTGAATATTCCCACCGTGTTTGTGTCGGGCGGTCCGATGCTCGCAGGACACGTGG
The DNA here is from genome assembly GCA_045543675.1 of Acutalibacteraceae bacterium. Classification (GTDB taxonomy): domain Bacteria; phylum Bacillota; class Clostridia; order Oscillospirales; family Acutalibacteraceae; genus URNF01. Next base: position 11,616 of record JAZPXM010000107.1, on the reverse strand, counting down.
CAGGCGGTAAAACCAGTTTGTCTTCTATGTTCGAAGCGGTCGGCAAATTCAATGCGGGCAATATGACCGCGGAAGAATTGGACGAATTCGAATGTAAAGCGTGTCCCACCTGCGGTTCCTGCTCGGGTATGTACACTGCTAACTCGATGAACTGTCTTACCGAAGTGCTGGGTATGGGGCTTAAAGGCAACGGCACCATTCCTGCCGTATATTCTGCCCGTATCCAACTTGCCAAACACGCAGGTATGCAGGTAATGGAACTGCTCAAAAACAACATCCGTCCCCGCGATATTATGACCGAGAAAGCGTTTATGAACGCGCTTACGGTGGATATGGCGCTGGGTTGTTCCACCAACTCGATGTTGCATCTGCCCGCTATCGCGCATGAATGCGACATTGATATTGACCTTTCGATTGCCAATGATATCAGCGCAAAAACCCCCAACCTCTGCCATTTGGCACCCGCGGGTCACGCGTATATGGAAGACTTAAATGAAGCAGGCGGCGTGTACGCCGTTATGAATGAGTTGACCAAAAAAGGACTTTTATACACCGATTGCATCACGTGCACGGGTAAAACGGTAGGCGAAAACGTTGCAGGTTGCGTCAATAAAAACCACGACATTATCCGTCCTATCGAAAATCCGTACAGCGAAACGGGCGGCATCGCGGTACTGCGCGGTAACTTAGCACCCGACGGCGGCGTTGTCAAACGCTCGGCGGTTGCAGAAGAAATGCTTGTACACGAAGGTCCCGCGCGCGTATTTGATTGCGAAGAAGATGCACAAGCGGCAATCAATGCAGGCAAGATCAAAGCCGGCGACGTTGTGGTTATTCGCTATGAAGGCCCCAAAGGCGGTCCCGGTATGCGCGAAATGCTCAACCCCACATCCGCCATTATGGGTATGGGGCTTGGCAGCAGCGTAGCGCTGATTACCGACGGCAGATTCAGCGGTGCTACCCGCGGTGCTTGTATCGGTCACGTGTCTCCCGAAGCGGCTTCGGGCGGCGCTATCGGCATTGTCCAAGACGGGGATATTATCTCTATTGATATCCCCGCAGGCAAACTGGAACTGAAAATCAGCGATCAGGAATTACAACAACGCCTTGCCGCGTTCACCCCGAAGACCAAACCGTTGTCGGGGTACTTAAAACGCTATGCGGCACTCGTTTCCAGCGGTGCTAAAGGCGCGATTTTGGAGTAAGATATGAACAGCGTAAAAGATGTATCTGCCCTTTCTTTAAAATTGCATAGTTTGGCGATCTTCCGCCCGTTACTGCAAGACCCCGTGCTGGCGGCGTTACTGCATTTCCTCGATATGCGCCGCGAAAACGCCGATGCGGTAAAAACTGCCGATGCGTATGCCGCGTTTGTAAGTGCATTATATACGCACGCAGGGACGGATACGTGGGGAAAATACCTGCAGAATTTGGTGTTTGACCACGAAAACGTGTATGTGCGTGCCGTGGGACAAGGCATAACCCCTGCCCCCGCTTTGCAACAAACATTAGAAACGGAACTGGCTACCTTGCAGGAAACGGCATCCCTTTCCGCCGCCACATTGACGGCAGGTATGGGCGACGGTTTGCCGACGTTTGATAATGCCCCTGCCTCTATCGCGGCAGATTACGCGGAACGTGTGGCGGCTATCGGCGTGTTGGGATACGGTATTTATGCGAAATATCATATGTTTTATGTGGAAAACGGGGTCATTACTCCCGTACGCCATCCCGATCCCATTTCGTTAGATGAACTGATCGACTACCGTAGAGAGCAAGAAATCATCTTAGATAACACCCGTGCATTACTGCAAGGCAAACCCGCCGCGAACATACTCCTAACGGGTGATGCAGGCACAGGTAAATCGTCCACCGTCAAAGCGGTTGCCAATGCGCTGTATACGCAAGGGTTGCGCATTTTGGAAGTGCGTAAAGACCAGTTACGGTCTATTCCTGCGCTGCTGGACGAATTAAGCGCCAATCCCTTAAAATTCATTTTGTTTATCGATGATTTGTCTTTTACAGGCAACGACGATAATTACAGCGCTTTGAAAGCAATTTTGGAAGGGTCGGTATCCGCAAAATCGTCTAACGTGGCGATTTATGCGACCAGTAACCGCCGTCACTTAATGCGGGAGAGTTTTGCAGACCGCGACGGTGATGACGTGCATCTCAATGACACGGTGCAGGAAATGCTGTCTTTGTCCGAGCGTTTTGGTATTCAACTGACCTTCCAGCGCCCCGACAAAGCCACGTATTTAGATATTGTGGAACATTTGGCGGCGGCAAAAGGCATTACCTTGTCCAAAGAAGAGTTGGCGCTGGGTGCCGAACGGTTTGCACTTGGTCGCGGCGGTCGTTCCGCCCGCGCCGCAAAGCAATATGTGGACAGTTTGATTGCGAATATGTAATATAAGCAAGAAAAGACGAGTGGAAACCACTCGTCTTTTCTTGCTTATGGCCATATCGGCGTAAATATTTCATTTTCGGAAATCGTATTTTCCACCGCGCTGTTGCTTGCGGTTATAAAGTACAACATCCCGTCTTCACTAATATACGGATATATGCTTTCCGTCTGTTCGTCAAAGACAGCATCAACATTCAGAACGTAACGGTGGAACGTATCGGTTGCCGCTTGGTAGGTTATCAACGATGAATCGCTCTCGTCGTACAACACCGCTTGCTGTTCTCCTACACATAGGTTTTTTTGAACGAATCGCAACGACGTATTAAACCCCTTGGTCGAAAATTCTACTTCGGTTGCTTCTGCGCCCGCAGACAACCGAAAAACACGCACACCGTCATCTATACATCTCAAAAACGCGTGATTTCCTTTCACCAGCAGCGAATCTATACGCGCCCCGTATATCTTCGGCAACCGTATATCCCGCAGGACTTTACCCGAAATATTGTAGATGCGGATATACGTCTCCTGTCTATCCGTTAAATTCAAAACAGCATATATCTTTTCGTCAGCATAACAGATACACGGAACGTGCGTACCTTCTGCCGTGTTTGCCGTTGCTAAATTCTTGACCTCAAGCGTTTTGGTGTCCAGCGTTTCTATATGATACGCATACGCTTTCCCGTCATCTAACTCTTCAGGACGGTGCGTAATCAAAAGGCTGTCATTTACCTTGTAAAAATACTTGAACGGTGGGAAATTTTCTCGCGTCTCTATGATCTTACAGTTCTTTTCTTTCAGATCCAGCCTGTAGGTGTGCATCTTGTTTAAATTATCTCGCGTATCGTGTGCAAACCAAAGATAGCGCCCCTCCGTAAACGCTACACTGCCGGATCCGTGAGCAAGTGTTTTCGTTTTGACTATATACTGCGGAAATTTCCCCGTAGCCATATCATAAAGATAGTATTCCGTATACCCGTCTACACGCCTCGAAAGCAGCAAATCAGAGCCAAAAATCAACTCCGGCGATTGCGATATGTTGCTATCCAGCATCGGGACCGCTACGACTTTTTTCAGATCAATATATCCTCCCTCAACAAATATGGAGGCATCTCCTTCTGTTGAGACCGTCGTTTGCACGGTAATATCCACATGGTTGCTGTCCCGCGTTACCGTCGGCCTTTGTTCCTTGTCACCCGGCACAAACAGGGTCGCTTTGGTGTCATCCGAGGAGATCGACGAGGTACTTGCGGCGCAGCCCGCGCTGAACAAAAGCGCTACCGACATACAGCACACCAAAAGCACAAGGATTCCGCGTCGCATGTAACCACTCCTTACCACCAAAATGACGTTATAACGTTTTTATACCGCGAAATCGGCTCAAAATACTTTCCGTTGGTTATGCTGGTATCCACACATGTGATATACGGGTCCGTAAATTCAACGTATATATCGTTAGCATCATTCCGATTATACTTTATGCCGGTAATATTCAGCAGATGTCCCCCCGTAGGGTATCTCCAATTGGTCAAAGTCGTAGCAATTCCTCCAAAGCATGGCGTGTCATAGGCAGTAAAATCTGTGTAGAGATAATTACTGATATCCGTGACAGTCATTGTGTTTACGGTAACCGAGTAATATACATACCCTCGATCTGACAACCACTTTTTCATATTAGTGGAGGACGATCCTGCGGCAGTTGTATCTATCTGCGCCGCCGTTGCGCTATATCTCTAGCAACTATAGTATATCAAACCCTCCTGTATTTGTCAACAAGAGGAACACAGGGGACGGTTCTGTGTCTCTTTGCGGGCAGTCGGGACGCCTGCCCCTACAAACTCACCACAAGTGACATCGCAACACAGGTATCGGTTATGTTGTGACAGATAGAAAACGGCTACACCTTTCGGTGTAGCCGTTTTTTTATAATTTTGCGTGTTCAAAGATTTCGTGCAATGGCGTTTTAATCGCTTTGGATAACGCTAACAGCATATCAAACGAAATGCCTGTGTTGGCGTTTTCAATACGGCTGATAGTTTCATAACTAACGTCCATTGCATCTGCAACCTGTTGTTGGGTTAGTCCGTGTACTTTTCGAAAATATGCAACCGATAACCCCAAATTGCGGTATTGCACATAATTTTTGTCTTTCATATACATCACCACATATATTATATTGCTCATAAGATGTTGACTTAATGATATAGTATGATATATAATTGCGTTGTTATGTCATAAATAGGAGTGGTGATGATGTGTTTGATAGAAGAAATACAAAAGGTTTTTCCGCAGATGCGTGCTTTCTTTACGCAGAAACAATGGGGAATTTTTTTGGCGTGTCCGTTTGAAGAATTACATATATATCATTTTTCGCTGGGCACTTGGATACGAAATACATTGCTTGTAGAAGGGAGCATATTAAAAGATGCTTTTTGTGCAGTAAATATTTTGCAAAAAGACGATATGTCTACCCTAATGATTCAGTTGTTATATATCAGGTATAAAGAAAAGGAAAGATAAAAGCGAAAAAACGGCTACACCAAAAGGTGTAGCCGTTTTTCATTGGTTTTTCGGGTTGATATAGACGGGACGGTTCTGCGATGATTCTCCCCGTTTCCTCATACCGATATGTTGGTTGTCGTTGCCAAAGCATCACGGGTTTTTCTGTGGCGGTATGCGGTAGGCGTGCAACCGCAACATTTTCGGAACTGCCTGGAAAAAGAGGAAAAGGTGGTAAAACCACAGCGGAAGGCGATAACGGCAATCGGCAAGGTGGTCTCTGTCAACAGACGTTTTGCATGTTCCAGACGCACCGAGGTGACATATTCCGAAAAGGTATATCCCGTACTTTTGGCAAACATCTTACTGAAATAGGATGGGGTTAAGAACAGATTTGCCGCAACTTCGGACAAGGTCAGCGGTTTATCATAATGGGTTGCGATATACCGTACAGCATTCCGTATATGAGGTGAACTTGCCGTGGACGGTTGCGGCAAGGACGGTTGGCTGTTCTCGGCAAGTAAACTGAGCAACAAAAGCGCATATCCGGTTGTGCGTTCTTTGGCATACGCCGACTCGTCTGTCAATGCAGATTGCAACGCTTCAAAAAGCGCTTGTGCAGACGTTAAATTTTCTGCGGAGAGCTGTCCCGTTCGAGAGGTGGTAAGTGCTTGCAGAAATTGCTGTACAGCGACGGGCGCTTCGTTTCGGTCTATGCAAATATTACATATCGTGATAGGCGTGTGCACAACAATAGAATGAATATCGTCCGTTTGCAAACACCAGCAGGCGCCTTTTTCAGCAAAAAAACGATTTCCGTTGAGTTCGTGGGTTAAAGTGCCTGATAATAACACTTCCATCTCAATGTAGTTGTGTTTATGCGGCGGATAAACCCGTTGCAGACAGTGTACCTGGCATAGAATGCCGAACCGCCCCTTTACGGGATATTGGTGGTATTTCAGTAACTTTTCTGTCATAGCATCACTCTTTTCGCAATAAAAAGAATATTTTATAGCCGTATTATATCGTAAAATCACAAAAAATGCAATATTATAACAAAAAACGCAATCCTTTCTTGCGTATTTTCCTGTATAGTGAAAACAAAGAGAATGGAAAGGATGTAGTATATGCGTTTCTATCAACAATGGACCGCCTGCGGCAAAGCCCCTGACACCGATAAGTTTGGCGAATCGTTTTCAGCGACCGTCCCCGGTAACGTACAATGGGATTATGCCGTGGCACACGGTATGGAAAACTTTACGTTTAACGATGGCGTGACCGCCTTTGATGCGATCGAGGAGTATACCTGGCGATATGATACCACCCTCTCTTTCCAAGCAAATAAAGACGAAAAAGCAGTTTTTGTAGCGGAGGGTGTGGATTATCGGTTTGACGTTTTGTTGGACGATGTTTGCTTGTTATCCCACGAGGGTATGTACACCAAAGTGGAAATAGACATTACCGATAAAGTAAAAAGCAATTCTGTTCTTTCCGTATTGATATATCCGCACCCCAAAAGCTGTGTGGGCCGTAAAAACACCCGGGATGAAGCCAACCGTTCCTGCAAACCGCCTGTTACCTATGGCTGGGACTGGAATCCCCGCCTCATCATTTCGGGAATGTGGAAACCTGCCTATATCGAAACACGGAAACCCGCCCATATTACGGCGTGTGAGCCGTTGTATACGCTGAGCGATGACCTGAAAACGGCGGCGGTACGTTTTGAAACCGTGTGTGATGGTGATGTGCTGTATACCGTGTATGACCCCGACAACAAGGTGGTATATGAAGGATATAAACCCACATTCACGCTGGAAAACGTGCGCCTTTGGTGGTGTAACGGACAAGGCACACCCGACCTTTACCGTTGGGTAGCGAAAAGTGCGGATGACACTAAAGAAGGGCATATCGGTTTTCGTACGGTGCGGTTGGTGCATAACGAGGGTGCAGATATGGTGCCGCATTTTCCGAAAGGAAGATACCCCTGCCCCATTACGATTGAACTAAACGGCCGTCGCATTTTTGCGAAAGGCTCTAATTGGGTTAACCCCGACCTTTTCTTCGGCAGAATCACCGAAGAACGGTATGAAACGCTGATCACATTGGCGAAGGATGCCAATATGAACATCTTCCGCTGTTGGGGCGGCGCGGGTATCAATAAAGAGGCGTTTTACGAGCAGTGCGACAAAAACGGCATTATGGTGTGGCAGGAGTTTATGCTCGCTTGCAACAAGTACGTGGGGGAGCCGCACTATATGGAAGTACTCGAGCAGGAAGCCACCGCTATCTTAAAGGCGCTCAGACGCTACCCGTCGGTGGTACTGTGGTGCGGCGGCAATGAGTTATTTAACGCTTGGTCGGGCATGGATGATCAGTCACTACCGCTTAGACTGCTGGATAAACTGTGTTACGAATATGACCGCGATACGCCGTTTTTGATGACCTCTCCCGTTTTCGGTATGGGGCACGGCGGGTATGTGTTCCGTGGTTTCCGGGACAAACTGGATGTTATGCAGAAATTTAACAACAGCCATTACACTGCCTACACCGAATTCGGTGTGCCGTCCATTACCCCGCCCGAACTGCTGAAAACTATCATTCCTGCTGACGAACTGTTTCCAATTAACGATACTCCCGCGTGGCGTACTCATCACGGCTTTGGCGCGTGGGCGGGTGATACATGGGTGTGTCACAGTATCCTAAATCACTATTTTGGAGAAGACAACTCTCTCGAAGAGCGGGTGTACCACTCCAACTGGTTGCAATGTACGGGATATAAAGCGATCTTCGAAGAGGCGCGCCGTCAGTGGGGATATTGTTCTATGGCAATCAACTGGTGCTATAACGAGCCGTGGGTGACTGCGGCAAACAACAGTTTGCTCAATTATCCCGCACAACCGAAACCTGCCTATTATGCGGTCAAGGAGGCGTTGCGCCCCGTGTTGGCAAGCGCCCGTATCCCTAAATTTGATTGGAAGGGTGAAGAAACCTTCACGGCGGAACTGTGGTACTTAAATGACAGCCCTGCTATGGTAAGCGATACCGTACAGGTCAGTATCAAGATCGGTGATACCGAGATTTTCCTGCTGGAGTGGCAAACGGGAGAGGTGGCAGCGAATACCAACAAACTCGGTCCTGCTGTTAATTTCAAACTGCCGATGTCAGCGGATACAAATATGATAGAACTGTTCCTTCGTACCGCCGAAAATAAGGACAGTACCTATCGGTTACTATTCAAAAACGGTAAGAAACCGGTCTATACCGGTATGCTCAACGAGTGATTTTGGCGGAGCACATAGCATTGTAAGGGAGACAAGGGGAGACAAGGGGACGGTTCTGTGTCTCTTTGCGGGCAGTCGGGACGCCTGCCCCTACAAACTCACCACAAGTGACATCGCAACACAGGTATCGGTTGTGTTGTGACAGATAAAAAGCGGCTACACCTTTCGGTGTAGCCGTTTTCTTATAATTTTGCGTGTTGAAAACGCATATATGATATGGTATAATTAGGATGTACCAATAATACCCTTGGGTAGAAAAATAAAATACGTAACACAGGGTAACACATAGAACCGTCCCCTGTCCTACTTGTGTACTCTGTTTTAGTTATACACTCGAAAATCAGTATGAAAGATAGGTCTTTTGGAGGTAACATATGTTGAGTCAAGATTCTTTGTTAAACGGGCGCTTTCGCATTCATTTTTTTGGCTTTTTTGCAGCCCTTATATGCCTAGTATTCCAGGAGCTGTTATGTGGCTTTAACAATATCCCAAGAATAATCCTTTTCGCTTTTATTTATATGTATTTAGCATTTTTACACTTGAAACAAAAAAGGAAAGTCTATTTTTTAGTGGTTCTGGGCGTGCTGCATTTTTTGGTGTTTGTGAATGGCTTTGTAGACTGGATTGGGGGTTTCTCTAATCTGCAAGTGGTATTACAGAAGTGGTTTGATGCATTGGCGTATGGTTTCCTGGCGTATTTGGTTTGTGCTCGATTTAATAAAAAGTTGAAGACTTTTCCAAAAATGGAGTTTGCTCCCGCTTTATGTATGTCACTTAACGCAATTGTTACTTTTATTCAGATTTTAACTCAATATTCATCAACTGACAACGCGTTGCTTGCTGCAAGGATTTTACTGGCATTAGAGTACATCGCACTCTCTTGGGGGATGTATCGGTTGAACTTTTATTTCCGTGAGTCCAAAAGCGTGAGTGGTGATATTTTGGAACGACTGAATACAAAGGAATCCCCATCCAAAACACTTTTTAACATAACCTCTATTTGGTTTTTAGTAGCTGCTATCCTTTGTACGGGTCAGGAAATCACTGCTTATTTTTTGGATACTAACCGGACGCCCGCCAACTTGATTTATGAAATCGTGATTTTATTACTTTTCGCATTCCTGCAACCTGGAAAGATATGGAACAAAGTGTTTCTGTGGTGGCAGGTGTTTATGCGTGGTGTCCTCTTTTGTGGGTATATCGGTGAAGCGATTGGCGGAATGCTACAGCAAGGGAAGGTTTACCAGATTCCTTACCAAGGGTTGCATATGTCTGCGTTGCTAGTCCTTCTTCTGCTTTCTGCGAATTGGTTTGCAGTTACTCCCAAGTTGCGGTATCTGCCGACATTTTTTGTGGCAGTAGGTGGAGGGGTGTTTTTGCTCAATCTAACACATAAAAGCGGAACTTCCCTATTGACTACACCGTATTCTGATGCTCTAATGTTTGCTTTGTGGATAGCTTATCACATTTGCTATACGGTGGCGATATATCAACTCTCTATGAAGCTCTTTAAAGTGGGGTTTGAAAAGCGCGAAGCAAAAGAACTTGCGGTTACCGAAACGGAAACTATCGGAGAGGCGTTAGCACGACAAGACGATGAGAAGACAGGGGACGGTTCTGTGTCTTGACGAAATCGAAGACAATTAAGGCGACGGACATAGAACCGTCCCCTGTCTTCCCTTGTTGCACGAGGCATGGCTATCCCCAACCTTGCATTTTCATATTTGGATAAAAACTTGAAGTTATGAGGTAAGTAATGAAAAAACATCTTGTATCGATAATCATTGGTGTGTGTTGTCATCCTTGTGGGTACTATTTTTTCTTTCACCAAAACAAAGTATATTGCGAAAGACACTGTTATTTCAGGGCAAAATTATAACAACTGCATCCATACGACGCAACATGGTGATTTTTGGTTAGATGACGATGCTTTGTACTACTCCCAGCAAGACATTTTGTACAATACCCGTCTTTTCGGTGTGGATAAGACCAAACGGTGTTTAGCCGAACATTTGAGCTTGCCAGAAGGAAACATAAAAGGCGATATACAAGTATATGACAAAACAACCTATTTCCCCGCATACACCGATAATGGTACGTTGCTTTTCTATCGCAAAAAAGCAGAAGAAAAGCCTGAAGAAATACTGAGTGTACAAGCTACGCTGGGGAATTGGGCAGTTTTCAACAACACGCTCATATATGCGGATCACGGTGATGATTTGACGTATCCAAACCACACGCTTTACGCATGCAATCTTACCACAGGCGAAAGAGAGCTGTTGAGCAGTAATACAAATGGTTTTTCTATCGTTAACTCCAAACTGTATTTTATTGCTCCCTACCAAGGAAACCACGCAGTATTTACATATAATTTTGCGGACGGCGAAGTTGTTTTGTATGATACGTTTGCGTACTATACCGCATTAGAACTATTAGGCGTTACTAAAGACAGGATAGTAATGCGTGTTCGCGAAACTGAAAATACAGATGTTTTAGTATATAATCTTAATCGAAAAAGTATGGATACCTATACACTGCCGTGGGAGATATGGGAGTTTTCTGCGTATAACGAGTATGCTTTTTTGAGTTTTTATGATAGTCAAGCAGGAACACAACATATTCCGGGCTTGTATTGTATAAATTTACAAACCGGCAATCTTCAACTATTGGAAGAAAATGTGAACATGCCAACAACATTGTTCTCTATAAGCGATACTTGCGTTTATTTTACCGCAGAAAAAATGCAAATGGGGCTATGTAAGAACGTTCTATATCGCTTTTCTAAAGAGAATACCAAAGCCGAAAAAATATACTCGTGGTAAGTGAACACAGGAAGACAGGGGACGGTTCTGTGTCTTGTGATTTGGCAACAGGGAGATATTAAATCTTTTAAAGAGGAAGGTTTTATGTAAGTGCTAAAAAAGGTGTTAATTATTTTGCTTGCCTTTGTGCTTCTTGGCTTTATTGGTGATTTGCTATTTCGAATGTTATTAGGAGTTGTTTTACGAGATACATATACTTATGTGACAGTTCCTGTGGATCAGTATGTATCATGGAGTGAAATTGAAAACCGTCCCAAGTATGTCAGTGATGAATATGGCTTATGGTTTAATGATGTGCTAGAAAAAGATGTTTTAAAACAGCTGACTGAGTATATGAAAGATGACAACCTTTTAATTGTTCCGGGCGAATATCATATTGCTGGTGTAAAAAATTTAGAAGATTTAAAGAAAAGATTAACTTTTAAAAGACAGGGGACGGTTCTGTGTCTCTTTGCGGGCAGTCGGGACGCCTGCCCCTACAAACTCACCACAAGTGACATCGCAACCAGGCATCGGTTGTGTTGTGACAGATAAAAAGCGGCTACACCTTTCGGTGTAGCCGTTTTCTATCTGTCACAACATAACCGATACCTGTGTTGCGATGTCACTT
>JAZPXM010000106.1:0-1730 GCA_045543675.1 Acutalibacteraceae bacterium | reverse complement strand
GGTTGATGATCTCCATACCGAAACGGGTGTCGGGTTTATCCGAACCGAAACGTTCCATCGCATCCAGATAGGTCATACGCGGCAACGGCAACGGAATATCCACGCCCAATACTTCGTTAAACAAGCGTTTCACGTAGCCTTCGCCGATAGCGAGTACGTCTTCCACGTCCACAAAGGACATTTCCAAGTCGATCTGGGTAAATTCGGGTTGACGGTCTGCGCGCAGGTCCTCGTCGCGGAAGCAACGCGCCAACTGCACATAGCGGTCAAAGCCCGCCACCATCGACAACTGCTTATACAACTGGGGAGATTGCGGCAACGCATAAAATTCGCCGTTATGAATACGGCTGGGAACAAGGAAGTCGCGCGCACCTTCGGGGGTGGACTTAATGAGCATCGGGGTTTCCAGTTCAATAAAGCCGTTATCATCGAAATATTTACGGGTTGCGATAGTCACCTTATGACGGAACAACAAATTGTTCTGCAAATTGGGACGGCGCAGGTCCAAATATCTGTATTTCAGACGAGTGGCTTCTGCCGTATTACAATCTTCTGCAATTTCAAACGGCGGGGTTTCCGCTTTACCTAAAATACGCAGTTCTTTTACCGCCACTTCCACATCGCCTGTCGGCAGTTCGGGGTTTTTCGCGGTGCGGACACGCACGGTGCCTACCGCCGCTACCACGTATTCGCTGCGCAAAGACGCCGCTTTTTCAAATACAGCGCGGTCGGTATCTTCGTCGAACGCCAACTGCAAAATACCGCTTCTGTCACGCAAATCCACAAAAATCAACTGACCCAAGTCGCGCTGACGCTGTACCCAGCCGAACACGGTGATTTCTTTGCCCGCATCTGTTTCACGGAAATTGCCGCAATAATCGGTGCGTTTTAATCCTTTTACTGATTCTGCCATTGCTTACACTCCTTCAGCTACCGTACCGAACAAGTCAGCCATACCCGCTAATTGACGGTCAAGAGACTTATTGTAAAGGGTAGTATACAAGCTGTCGTCCAGCATAATTTCTTCCTGTTCACCCGTTTGCATATCTTTCAGTTGTGCAAGACCGCTTTCCAGTTCGCTGTCTCCCACCACAATGGTATAACGGGCGCCGAGTTTGTCGGCATATTTCATCTGTGCTTTTAAACCCCTGCCGACAATATCGGTCTGTGCCGCCACACCGCCTTCGCGAAGTTTTGCGGCTATGGCAAAACAACGGGTTGCCGCTTCACTGCCCATCGGTGCAAAATACACTTCGCACTGCGGCGGTGCAGGGAACGGCGCGTTGTGTTCTTCCATAATCATCAACAGACGTTCCAGACCCATACCAAAACCGAGAGACGGCAGATGCGGACCACCGAGTTCTTCGATAAGACCGTCATAGCGACCGCCGCCGCAAACGGTAAGACCGCTTGCGGATACGAATTCAAACACCGTACGGGTGTAATAGTCCAGACCGCGCACAATATGAGGATCAATTTCAAACGGTAATTCTGCCGCAGTAAGCGCCGCTTTTACGCTTTCAAAATGCGCCGCACAATCGTCACAAAGAAAATCAAGCATCACGGGTGCTTTGCCCGCAATCTCCGCACATACGGGAGATTTGCAGTCTAAAATACGCATGGGGTTGCGGTCCAGACGATCGAGGCAGGTGCCGCAAAGCTCTTCCTTGCGCTCCTCAAAATACGCCTTGAGCGCCGCGTGATACTTCGCGCGGCAGGTCGGGCAACCG
>JAZPXM010000105.1:0-6690 GCA_045543675.1 Acutalibacteraceae bacterium | reverse complement strand
TTTACCGCTTCATCCTGCCCTATCACCTTTTCGCGCAAACGGTCTTCCAGCGCCGCCAAACGGCCCAGTTCGCTTTCTTGTATCTTAGATGCGGGAATACCCGTCCACAATTCGATAACGCGCGCCAAATGCGCTTCGGTTACCGGTGCGTGCAACGCCATCGCCTCTAATGCATTTGCCGCTTCTTCCGCTTTTAAAATCTCCGCGCGGGTGTTAGCAAGCAATTCATAGTCGACGTTTTCCGCTTCCATCTGCGTTTTTTCTTCGTCACGCAGGCGGTCACGTTCTTTTACAAGACCTGCATATTCCACCGCGTGCGTATTGGCAAGGGATGCCGCCGCAGCCGCTTCATCAATCAAGTCGATCGCCTTATCAGGCAAAAATCTGTCGGTAATATACCGTTCGGACAAGGATACGGCGCGACGCAAAATACCTTCAGATAAAACCACGCCGTGATACAATTCGTACCGACCGCGTAAGCCTTTTAAGATTTCTACCGTTTCTTCGATAGACGGCTCTTCCACCGTCACAGGTTGGAAACGGCGCTCCAAAGCCGCATCCTTTTCAATATGCTTACGGTACTCATTAAAGGTAGTAGCACCTACCACCTGAATTTCGCCACGGGACAGCGCAGGTTTCAAAATATTGGCGGCAGACATACTGCCTTCCGAATCGCCCGTACCTACCAACGTATGCACTTCGTCAATAAAGAGAATAATATTCCCCTCCGCTTTGACTTCGTCAATCAAGCCTTTGATACGGCTTTCAAACTGTCCGCGAAACTGCGTACCCGCAACCAAAGCAGTCATATCCAACAAGAATACTTCCTTGTCCTGTAAGCGCAGCGGTACTTGCTTGTCCGCAATTCGTTGTGCCAAACCTTCTGCAATAGCCGTTTTACCGACACCCGGTTCACCGATAAGACACGGGTTGTTTTTGGTACGGCGGGACAAAATCTGTATCACACGGTAAATTTCATCTTCTCTGCCGATAACCGGATCCATCTGTCCGTCCCGTGCTTTTTTCGTCAGATCGTTACAGAATTGACTAAGATGACGCCGTTTTCTGTCTTTTTTCTCTTTTTTGGGCTTTTCACCGCCGTTATTTTCGGGAGTAGGACCACCCATCTGTCCAAACAGATTTTGCAAAAACGGGAACGCAGGCGCACCGCCCGGACTGAAATTTTCGTCTTCTTCTCCGTCTGTTTCAGCAAGGTCGCCGCCCATCATTTCGCTCATTTGGCTTTCCATCTGTTCCAATTCATCGTCACCGACACCGAATTTATCCAACATATCGGTGACGGGTTTCAAATTCATTTCTTTGGCGCAGGTAAGACAATACCCTTCATTTATGGTCTTTTCACCCTCCATACGGGTGACAAACACCACCGCCGGTCGCTTTTTACAGCGGGTACACAAGGTCATTTACCGTTACTCCCTTCTACTTCCACCGTCTGCTGAGACGGGACATCCTTACGGATGGTTAAAAACAGTTGCAGATACCGCAAAAACGCGAACAGCATCAATATACCAACCAGTGCAATCAATGCAAGAACCAACCAATGCGGCATATCTTTCCACAGCACAATAGCAGCCACCGCAATATAAAACACAACGGTAGACATCTTACCATACCATTTGGAAGAACGCATTTCCACGCCCTTTCCCAACACGATAAGACCGCCAAGCCCTTGCAACATTTCTTTGACTGTACAAATTGCCAACAACGGTAAAAACTCCTGATATTGCGTAGCCAATGCAATCAATACCGCTACTTGTGTCAACTTATCTGCCACAGGGTCTAAAAGTTTGCCTATCTCACTTTCTTGATGAAAACGACGGGCGATCCAACCGTCGAAACAATCCGTCAAGCCTGACAGCACCAGCAGGCCAAAAGCCGTATACATCAGCACTGCACTGTCAAGAGTACAACTGCGAATATACAATATAATAAACACAGGCAGTATCGCAATGCGCAATAAAGACAGCACATTGGGTACAGTCCACTTCCACTGTATCTGCATACAAAACTTCCTCCAAGGAAAATTACTTATCTAATAACTTGTTAAATTCGTTAATAACAATATTGTTGTCCGAATATATAGGGTTTATCTCAGCAATTACTTTTACAACTGCAGATTCTTCTATGGATTTTTTGGAAATCAACGCATCATCGGCAGTAAAGCCTGCAATCATCTGCATAACCGTCACTGCCAACAACACCCACAAGAAGCCTTTTACAGCACCGAGAACGCCACCCAACAGTTTATCGGGGCCTTTAAACGGACTATGTTTAATGATTTTGCCGATAATTTTACCGAGAAGAGAACAAAGAATCATCAGCACAATAAACAAAACAATAAATGCGATGCAACGAATAAGCATAGTCATCGCAGGACGCACCACTTTGTCCGTCACCGCCGCCGCAATCTGCTCTCCTGTATTTTGCACACCTGCTTCCGCCTTATCCGCCAACGCAGTCAAAGACACTTCGTTTTTCTCCATCAATGATTTCACAAAACCGGGCAACGCTTCTTCCGCTTTTTGCAGATTCTCCTGCAAAGAAGCGCCCGTACCTGCCGCCGCTTCTTCAATGGTTTCCACAATTGCCGTTTGCACAGGTTTTTCAACGAAAGCAGTATACACACCATCCGCTACCGCGCCGCTGGCAAAAAATGCTACCACCAATGCAGCAAGCAGACCGACAAAACCGATAACACTATCGATAAAGCCATTCTTAAAACCTGCCAAGACCGTCAACGCAAAAATAACAACTACTACAACATCTAAAATCCAGCTCATACAAAATCCTCCTGTTTAATATGCTGTGATATTCTGCAAACCCATTACGGTTACCGTATCACCGAAGCGGGCAACCATTTTACCGTCTGCGGGTACTTCATCGGTAGATGTAATACCTTTCCCGCCCATACGATACATATACTTTTCGGTCAACACGGCATACGTGTTCTTATATGCCGCCACATCACGACATATGCCCTGCACCGCTGTTGTGTGCGCGGCAGTGCCGTTGGACTTTATGTAGGTGAAATGACCGTCTCCCGAAGAACCGTAGGGTTGTGTCACCAACGCCACCGAATTGTCACCAATGGCAAAACCTTTCATTTCACCGTCGGTCACCGCATATATGTCGCATTTTTCTTTCTGCGGATGATACATCCATACGGCGGTATCTCCCACCGCCGCTATCAAAGAACTCGACAGATATGCCACGCGACTGATCAGCACGTCATCGCCGCCGTACGTATACACCGGCGCACTATCCGCAGATTGTAACGACAACACCTCAACAACAGAGCGTATGGCACCCTGTGCCGCACTAATAGCCGCTACTGCTATGTGTTTCCCGTTAGGGGAAAACGCTACATCCGAAAGCAACGTACTGCACAGGCGTTCATACAGCACCGTCCCGTCTTTTTTGTAGACGGTAAGCCGTGCGTTATATCCCTGCTCTGCAGCGGTAATCACCGCAACATCGCCATTGGTATGTACTGCCGCCGTTATAATGTCATACTTCGTGGTATGCGTAATAACCGTTTTCGCACGCGTTTCCAATTGCAACCGTTTACCGCCGCGTTCCGCGATCAAAACATATTTTCCCGCTATACGTAACATAGGATCTGCAAATGCATGTGTACGCCGCATCACTTCGCTGCCTTTATTACTGTACATTGCCATATGTGTGTCGCTCAGCAACGCAATACCGTTACTTGTCGACTCCAGTTGGTATATGCGGTTACCGGAAATATCAATCGGGAAGCCGCCTTCGCTCTCTCCCGAAAAAAAATCGCCGATACTATCCACCAACGTTTCAGGAGAGAGTTTATCCCAATAGCGCACCACCGTTGCCACCAAAGCCGCCACAGCCAAGACGGCAATCCAACGCAGTATAAATCGTTTGCGCCGCTTTTGCCGACGTTTTTTACTTCTTTCGTCTTCTTCAAGCCGCTTGTGCTTTGCCAACGCTATCTCTCCTCCCCGTAAAATACTTTTTCAAGGCGTAGTCCCTTAGCCGGTGCTGTCGCGCCTGCTAAATCACGGTCACCGCTTTCCAATGCCTTAGAAATGGTATCAGCGGGCAACCGTCCCGCACCCATATCCAGCAAGGTACCCACCATAATGCGTACCATATTATATAAAAAACCATCTGCTTCTACCGTAAACAGCACCGTATCGCCATCCCGTTCCACCGAAAAACGCGAAACCGTCCGCACGCTGTCAACGGTATCCGCATTTGCGGCACAAAACGCCGCAAAATCATGTGTGCCCACAAAATCCTGCGCATATGTATGCAACAACGTCTCATCCAACGCAGGGGTATACCGTACGGCATAACGGTCATTGAACGGGTCACGGTAATGGGTATTCTTCACCCGATAGGTATACCGTTTGCCGCGCGCGGCGTATCGCGGATGAAAATCCTTCGCCGTTTCTTTACAATCGTATACCGCAATGTCTTCCGGCAGGTGCATATTGAGTGCCAACGCCATACGGTGCGCAGGAATAGCACTTTCGGTATCGAAAGTACAGCAAAACATCGCCGCATGTACCCCGGTATCGGTACGACTGCAACCGATAACTCCTGCACGAACACCCGTTACCTTTTCAATCGCGTCCTGCAACGTTTCCTGCACCGTAACGGCATTAGGTTGTACCTGCCAGCCGTGGTAGGCGGTGCCGTCGTATCGCAGGGTCAGTAACAACCGTTTCAAAACGGCACCGTCTCCTTTCTTTAACTAAATTGCGGCGGGAAGCCACACATTCAATGCAATCAATCCCGCAAGGCATACTGCACAAACGGCAAATGCCACGTAGTCGCGTACTGCCAAATGCATTTCTTTCATACGTGTACGTCCGTCTCCCCCGTGATAACAACGGCATTCCATCGCCGTTGCCAATTCATACGCGCGGCGGAAAGAGGATGCCAGCAAAGGAATCAAAATCGGAATCATCGCCCGCACACGTTGCATCAGGTTGCCGTTTTCCAAATCAGCACCCCTTGCCTTTTGTGCAGACATGATCTTATCGGTTTCTTCCACCAAGGTAGGAATAAACCGCAAAGCAATGGTCATCATCATTGCCAGTTCGTGTACCTGTAATTTAAAGACTTTGAGCGGTGACAGCAATCGTTCCAACGCATCGGTCAATGCTGTCGGCAAGGTCGTATAGGTCAGCAGTGAACTACCTGCGATCAAGCACAAAATACGAATAGCAATAAATGCCGCATTTACAAGACCACCCGTGTAAATATGCAGGAATTTCCATTCCCACAACAAAGCACCTTTGGTCACATAAAACACGTTAATAACCGACGTAAACAGTATAATAGGCAAAATCGGTTTCAAACTGCCGAACACCAAACGCATCGGCAATTTTGTCAATGACACGATCAGCACCAAAAAAGCCACCGCTAACGCTACACCGCACCAGTTTTTCGGAATAAATACCATACACATCCACAAAACGGTGAGTATCAGTTTCATCCGCGGGTCTAAGCGGTGTACCAAGGATTTAGCGGGGAAATACTGTCCTAAAGTAATATCTTTCAGCACGACCCCACCCCCTTTTCTTGCAAAAGAGCGGCAATCATTTTCGCGGCATCATCCACAGTATACACAGCGGTATCCACACCAAGGCCACCCGCTCTCAGCAGGTGCAGAACACGGGTAACCGCAGGTACGGACAACCCGATATTTTCCAATTCAGCGGCACGGGAAAACACCGCATTTACCGTATCATACATAGCGACTTCACTTTTCTGCATTACCAACACCTTATCGGCAATGCGTGCCACGTCTTCCATACTGTGCGACACGAACAGCACCGTCGTATTATGCGTACGGCGATAATTATCAATCACATCCAACAACTGTTCACGCCCTTGCGGGTCAAGACCTGCTGTCGGCTCGTCCAATACCAAAATTTCGGGGCGCATCGCCAGAACACCCGCAATCGCGGCGCGGCGTTTTTCACCGCCCGAAAGGTCAAACGGAGATTTTTCCAACAGCGCGGGGGTAAGACCGACAAGCTGCGCTGCTTCACGTACCCGTTCCCCGATTTCTTCTTCGGAAAGTCCCATATTCCGCGGGCCAAACGCAATATCCTGTTCCACCGTTTCCGCAAACAGTTGATGTTCGGGATACTGAAATACCATACCCACACGAAAACGTACGTTTCGTATATCTTTCGGGTTCTCCCAGATATCTTTCCCGTCTAACAGTACCTGTCCCGAAGCGGGTTTCAAAAGCCCGTTCAAGTGTTGTACCAAGGTGGATTTACCAGACCCCGTATGCCCGATGATTGCTGTCAGTTCGCCCTCTTCGAAGCGTACCGAGACGTCTTTTAACGCCGCGTGTGCAAACGGCATACCGTCCGCATACACAAAATTTAAGTTTTTCGTTTCCAAAACAGCCATTAGCGGTCACCTGCCTTTCCGACAAGCGACAAAATCGCATCCGCGCATTGTTCTACCGTCAAAATATCTGCAGGCACGTCTACACCGGCTTCACGTAATAAATACGCCAATTCGGTGGGTTGCGGTGCATCCAGTTGCAAATCCCGTAAAGTTTCTATGTGCGGGAATATCTCGCTCGGTGTGCCGTCCATACGGACGACCCCTTTATCCACCACAACAACACGGTCAGCCGCTACGGCTTCTTCCATATAGTGC
>JAZPXM010000104.1:0-9095 GCA_045543675.1 Acutalibacteraceae bacterium | reverse complement strand
CTGCCCAGACGGTCGGCTTGGGTCGGTGAGAATTGAATCCTTTTACGGTTTCGCTCGCCGGACCATATAACGCTGTGTTCCACCTGTGTAATCTCACAAATTCCGTCAGTCGCACAGCGCGTGTATCCCTTTATTACATTTACATATAGCAGTATACCAAAACACGCGGTTTTTGTCAATCGGTGCAACCGTTTTTTTATGCATTTTTACGTGTTTTTGGGCTTGCTTTGATTGATGTATTTTTGTGGGGATATGCCGATTAGTTTTTTGAACGTTTTGCTGAAGTGATAAATATCCGAAAAATGCAATTCTTCTGCAATTTCTCCGATAGAATGCGTGTCCAATAACAACAGTTGCTTGGCTTTTTCAATGCGGTGCTTTTGTCGGAAATCAACGGGGTTTTCTCCGCTGTATTCTTTGAAAAGTTTGCGGAAATACCCCTCGCTGACACCGCAAATCTGTGCAATTTCAGCGAGTGTTTTGTCTGAGTTGTTTTCTATCAGTTCAATACCCTCTCTGATATATTGGTATTTGTGACTGACGATGCGCTGGCGTTGACGCTGACACGCCGCGCCTAAAAGTTGATAAATGACTGCGGTGATAATAGGTAGACAAACAACGTTTTTATCAAATTCTGCTGCCGCCGCATCCATCGCGAAGGCAAGGGTAGCATCAACACTTTTTATACAAATTTTCGGCGAAAGGGTGGGGGCAATATCTTCGTTTTGTCCGTTTTTTAACTGAAAATGAAACACCACCGAATCGTCGCGGTCAGGTGCGGTATCATAAAAATGAACGGTGTATTCCAAACCCTTTGCCATATAAGCAATCTGATTTTTTTCGGCAAGAATCTCATTGCCGTATTTATCGGTGATCTTTGCACGGCAATTTTTAAACCAAAGCAACGTGTGCGACGGCTTTGGCTTTCCCAAACAAGAGTAGAAATTGTGGCGGGTGTACCAGTTTTGTCCCTTTGCCAATGCTTCGGTGATGAAAAACTCGGTGCTGTACAGTTCCGTAAAAGAAATGATTTTCATAAAAACATCTCCTGTATCATCCGTTTGGACACAGTATACCACGTTCTTTTGTAAATTGAAACGTTTTTTACAAAAAAAGTTTCAATTTTAACATTGTATATACGGGGTACGATTGGTATGCTTTCTATATAAATGTATGGAAAGGGCGATACTATGCTGGATTATAAAGTAAAAGTAGGTCTTGTCGCAATGCGCCGTAACACCACCGATCGTCCGCGCGGTACGTTTCTCACGTGGTATTCCGCTGAACAGCGCGGTAAACGCTTTGTGAAATACATAGAAGAGAATTTTACAACGGATAAAGTATCCTTTGTGGATAATAAAGGCATCGGCATTGAAGATCTTGTATTTGACGACGACTCCGCAAGGGAAGTGGTGGAGCGTTTCCGTCAAGAAAAAGTAGATGCGGTTATGATCATTAACTGCAACTTCGGCAACGAGGAAGCCGCCGCCGATATTGCCAAAGCACTTGGCAAACCCTGTTTGTTGTGGGCGCCGTTGGATGATGAATATTATGTGGACGGTATGCGTCCCACCGATTCTCAGTGCGGTCTTTTCGGCGTGTCCCGCCAATTTCAGCGGTATCACATTCCGTTTTCGCACCTGCCTTGCTGTCGTGTAGAATCGGATGAGTTTAAAGAGGGCTTTGAACGCTTTGTGCGTGTGGCTTGTATGGTCAAGAATTTTGAGAATATCCGTATTGGTCAGTTTGGTTCCCGCCCCGCCCCGTTCTATTCGGTTATTTGGAACGAGGGCGAACTGATGGAAAAATTCGGTGTGCGCGTAAAGGCGCTCAATTTCGCACATATCGAACAGCGTATGAAAGAGATGGAACAAAAATCTGATGAGATTGCCAAAATTAAGCAGTATTTCATCGATAACTACACCATGGATGATTTGACGCCTAAATACCTTGATAAAATGGCGGCGTTGGCGCTGACCTATATCAGCTTCTTTGAAGAATACGATTTGGATGTCATTTGTGCGGAGTGTTGGACCGCTACGCTTGTGATGTACGACGGTTTGGCACCGTGCGCGGTGTATGGTTTATTAAATGATATGGGTTACCTTATCTCGTGCGAAAGCGATATGCATTGTGCGATGACGATGGTATTGTTGAAAGCGGCGACTATGGGTGAGGGTAAACCGTTGTTCGGTGAATTTACCGTGCGCCATCCCGAAAACAAAAACGCGGAACTGTTGTGGCATTGCGGCCCGTTCCCTTTATCCCAAAAAGCGCCTGACAGCGAAGCACGTCTTGTTAACCAGCGCGAATGGTTCCGTGCCAAAGATGGTACGTACACCGTTGCCCGTATGGATCAGGAAAGCGGCGATTATATGTTATTGCCGCTGGTGTGTCACACCACGACCGGACCGCAGACGCACGGTACGTATATTTGGGGCGAATTTGAAAATCTGCAAGCGGTGGAAGATCGCTTGATAGACGGTCCGTATATCCACCATTTTGTAGAAATAGCAGGGGATTACCGTAAAGAATTGGAAGAATTCTGTAAGTATTACCCTGCGCTTAAGATCGATAAATCTATTTAAGGAGAGAAAAACATGCAGTATCAGATGAATGAATTTTTGTTTGCCATGATTCTGACCGAGTTGGAAGATGCAGTCGGCAAAGAAAACTGTTCCACCAGAGCGATTGATAAAGTGACGCATAGCGTTGATTACTATTGGCTGTCCAGAATGTGGGCAGACCGTGGTTGTCGTATGCCCGAAGCGGATATCGTTGTATGCCCCGAAAACGCACAGGAAGTATCCAAAGTGCTGAAAATTGCCAACTACTACAAAATTCCCGTCACCACGTGGGGCGCCGGCGGCGGTACGCAGGGCGGCGCTATTCCCGTTGCGGGCGGTATCGTTCTCGATACCAAGAGAATGAACAAAATCTATGAAGTGAATACCGAGGGTATGTACATCGAATGCGGCACGGGTGCTATTTATAAGCACATCGAATGGGCGGCGAACGAAGTGGGTAAAGCGACTATGCACTATCCGTCTTCGCTGACCTGCTCGACGGTGGGCGGCTTTTTGGCACATCGCGGTATCGGTGTTGTTTCCACCAAATACGGCAAAATTGATGATATGGTACTGAAAATGGAAGTGGTACTTCCCAACGGTGACATTATTGAAACTTCTTCCGCGCCTAAACACGCAGCAGGTCCCGACTTGAACCAGATTTTTATCGGCTCGGAGGGAACGCTGGGTGTTATCACCAAAGCGCAGATTCGTATTTTTGATCAACCCGAAGAACGTCGTTTCCGCGGCTTCTTGTTCCAGAATATGCACGGTGCATTTCAGGCATCCCGCGAACTGTTACAGAAATTCAAACCGTCGGTTATGCGCTTGTATGACGAAGCGGAGACCGCATCGCTCATCAAAAAGATCGTCGGTGTAGAACGCAAAGGCGCGTTCATGAACGTCGCGTACGAGGGCGTTAAAGAGATGGTGGAGGTTGAAGAAAAAATTCTTTTGGAAACCTTTGCTAAATACGGTGCAGAAGACCTTGGCAGCGAGTATGGCGAAAAATGGTGGAAAGAAAAGATCACCTTCTTCTATCCCGGTCATATGATGGATATTCCGCAGATGTTCGGTACGATGGATACCATTGCACCGTACGATAAGATCGAAAAGATCTACTGGGCGATGAAAGAAGCTATCGAAACCAACTTTCCGCAGGCAAAATTTATCGCGCACTTCTCCCATTGGTACGAATGGGGCTCGATGATTTATGATCGCTTTATTGTAGAAGGCAAAGACGTACCCGAAGATCCGGTAGAAGCGTTGCGCTTACATCAAGCAATCTGGACTTGCGGGGTGCGTGCGGCACTTGCTAACGGCGGTGTTGTTAATGACCACCACGGTGTTGGCATCAAACTCGGCCGCTTGATGAAAGAACAGTACGGTCCTGCTATGCAGGTGTTTGAAGGTTTGAAGAAAACGCTTGACCCCAACGGCATTATGAATCCGTTTAAGCTGGGTCTGTAAGAGGGAGGAACATACGATGATAATGTCTGAAAAAAGTAAGCAGCACGTGGATTCCTGCCGTTTTTGCTGGATGTGCCACCATATCTGTCCTATCGGTAACGCGACCGGTCAGGAAAGAAACACTGCCCGTGCCCGTGCACTTGGTATTTCTCTTGTAAACCGTGAAGCGATTGACCTGAGCGAGATTATGGATAACATTTTTGAATGTTGTACCTGCGGTGCTTGCGTACACGACTGTACCACCGGTTGGAACCCCGTGATGTTCACCAAGGAAACCAGATTGCAGGCGGCGCTGGAAGGGAAATTACCCCCGTATATTATGACCCTTGTGGAAAATTGTCTCACCACAGGTAATGCGTACGGCAAAACCGAAACTTGCGAAACGTTAACCGCCGCTATTAAGGCGCACGCCGATAAAAAAGATACCGTGTTGTTGCTGGGCGTAGACGCGAAATTTATGGCGTGCGAACAGGCGCTCAAAGCGATAAAAGTGCTTGAAAAAGCAGGCGTTGACTTCACCGTTCTGGAAAACGAAGCCCCCAGCGGCGTACAACTGGATTTCCTTATCGGTGCGGCAAACGAAACCAAAGAGCAGATGACCGCTTGTGCGAAAATGCTTGGCGATTTCGAAACGGTCGTGGTGTATGACCCCAACGACGCGAAAGCGATTAAACAGTTGTATAAAGAATACGGTATTGAAGTTGATGCAAAGGTGGTTACCTTTACATCTTTTGTGGCCGGCCTTATTAAAGATGGTAAATTGGAAGCGAAGAACAGCGGCAAAGCCGTGGTGTTCCAGGATCCGTATCAATTGGCTCGCGACTTGGAAGAAACCGAAGAAGCGCGCGAAATCATTATGTCTTATGCGGTGCTCGGCGAAATGCTGTTAAACCGCGAAGAGACGGTGTGGGCGGGCAACATTTTGATGGCACAATATATGCCGGAAATTATGAAAAAGGTTGCCGCACGCCGCATTTTCAATGCGACAAGTATCGGCGCTACCGCTATTGTTACTGCGTGCGTTTCAGAATATGTTTCTTTGAAAGCGGTTGCCGCAGACGTAGAAATTTTATCTATCGAAGACTTGATTTTAGGATAAGGAGCGCGAACGATGTTAGTTGATTTAAAAACGATCATTGGTATGGCGGAACAAGGCGGCTACTGTGTACCTGCTTTCAATGTATATAACGTCGAAACGGTAATGGGTGTTGTCAAAGCTGCCGAAGAAGCCAAAGCGCCCGTGATCATTCAAGTATATCCCCGTCTTGTAAACGAAGAAGTCGGTTATTATCTTGCCCCCGTTATTTTGGCGGCGGCGAAAAAAGCGAGCGTGCCGATCTGTTTTCATTTAGACCACGGTCCGTCCGAAATGGAAGCGCAGAAGATTTTGTATTGGGGCGCAACGGGTATTATGTACGACGGCTCGGTACATACCTTTGAAGAAAATATCGCCAATACCAAACACATCGTTGAAATCTGCAGTGCTGTAGGTGTTGGTGTAGAAGGCGAACTCGGTCACGTAGGCAGCGTGAATGACGATGCTATGGAAGAATACACCGACCCTGCACAAGCGGCAAAATTTGTCAAGGAGACGGGTGTTTGTTGTTTGGCGGTGCTTATCGGTAACGCACACGGTCACTATAAAAAGACGCCGTGTTTGGATATCGCAAGAGTAAAAGCTATCCGCGAAGCAACCGGTGGTATCCCGCTGGTGTTGCACGGCGGCTCGGGTATTCCTGATGACCAGGTCCAAGCGGCCATTAGAGCAGGTATTCGCAAAATGAATATCGGTACCGATGTGTGCTGTACATTTGCGGATGCAACTCTGAAAACGTTACAAGACCCGAACAGAAGTCTTGCTATTGACCTGTTTATGAAGAAACCAATCAATGCTGTAAAAGCGTTGGCGCTGGATAAGATCCATCTCGTAGGTGCCAACGGAAAGGCGTAAACTATGGCTGTTAAAATAGTAGGCATAGGTGCCAATGTGTTTGACACCTTGTATAACATTCCTACCTATCCCACCGAAGACACCAAAATGCGCGCCACCGCTTCTAAAACGGCGGGCGGCGGTCCTATAGCAACGGGACTTGTAGCGGCGCAGAAATTGGGGGAAACGGCGGCGTATATCGGTGTACTGTCGGATGATAACGGCGGACAGTTTTTAAAAGCGGATTTTGAAAAATACGGCGTTGCTACCCATCTTATCGACGTGAAAGCGGGTTATCGCTCGTTTGCATCGGTGCTGTGGCTGTGTGCAGATACCACGACCCGCACCTGCGTATTTGACAAAGGGGACTTGCCGCCCTTGGTATTGAACGAAACGCAAAAACAGGCCATTAAAGATGCTGAGATCTTAATGGTGGACGGTAATGAGTTGGATGCGGCGGTGGAAGGTGCCGAAATCGCCAAAGAAAATGGCACGAAAGTGCTGTATGATTGCGGTGGTTTGTATGACGGCGTAGAACGACTGCTGGCATTGACCGATATTATGATCCCATCGGAGGAGTTTGCTATAGGGCATACGGGTTGCGCTACTGCCCAAAGCGCGGCGGAAAAATTGTACGATATGTACCATCCGCAGGTCGTTGTGGTGACCCAAGGCAAACGCGGCGGTATTCTGTACGACGGCAAGACGGTAACGGCGTACCCTATTTATCCCGCTGTAGTGGTTGACTCCAACGGCTCGGGAGATGTATTTCACGGTGCATTTGCGGCAGGTGTTGTGAAGGGCTTTGACTTTACAAAGTGTTGTCACTTCAGCAGTGCCGTTTCAGGTTTAAAATGCACGGGCGTCGGTGCGAGAGAGAGCGTGCCGACGTTCGAAACCACCAAACAGTATATGAAGGAGAACGGTTATGAGTTATAGTTATAAAAAAACGTACGTGCCGCAAAACGGCTATACTCCCGTTTGTAAAATCGGGGAATGTTCTTTGAAAAAATTGGAGTTCGGCATCATTGAGTTGGAAGCAGGTCAGAGTCTGCCGTTTTACACCGAAGACAAAGAAGTTGCGTTTATTATGCTTTCGGGGCATTGCAATGTAAGCGTCAATGACGACGTATTTAAAAATATCGGTAACCGTATGAGCGTTTTCGAAAATCGTAAAGCGGAATGCTTTTATATGCCGCGCGATCAGAAATTGGTGATTGAAGCCATTGATCACATTAAAATTGCAGTTTGCGGCACCCCTATTACCGAAAAAACAGCGCCGCAGGTACTGCGTGAAGACCACGCGGTGTTGAAAGTGCTGGGTGAACAACCTTTCCAAAGAGAAACCAGCTTTTTGATAGACGGTAATTCCAATGCAAAAATTCTCACCATTGGCGAATGTTATTGTACTGAAGGTAACTGGGCAGGGTTTCCGCCGCATAAACACGACGAAGATAATATGCCCACCGAATGTATTGCGGAAGAAATCTATTATTTCCTTTTTGATCCCAAACAGGGTTTTGCGGTACAATGCCTGTATACCGCCGACGGCGAAATTGATGAAGCGTACCGTGTGAAAAACGATGAGTTGGTGGAATTCCCGTATGGTTTCCACACCACCGTGGCGACCCCCGGCTATCAGACCTATTTTCTGTGGCTGATGGCGGGCGACTATCAGGGCTTTAACCGTAGTAACGACCCTGAACACGATTGGATTGCCAACAGATAATATTTGTACTATAATAGCGATACAGACATCTGTATCGCTATTGCCATAAGGGTGAGCGTATGTCCAAACTTGCTACAGTCTCTAATTTGACGATATACGCTGTGACCGATGCGGCATTGTTCCCGATGTGATGTGTATGAACTATGAGATAAAGTGCTAAGGTGAATGGTATGAAATACGTATTGGGTATAGATTTCGGCGGCGGTGCATCTAAAGCAACGCTGATAGACACAAACGGCAATATTGTTGCAGAGAATACGGTGGAATATCCCACATATTATCCCGCAAACGGCGCGTGCGAGCAGGCACCTGCCGACTGGATAGCCGCGCTGTGCGAAAACAGTAAGGTTGTCATAGCCAAGAGCGGTGTAACTAACACAGATATACTGGCAATAGCGTTAGATTCGGCTACGCATACGTTTCTTGTATGCGACGAAACGTTCCAACCGCTTAGAAATGCTGTGCACTGGACCGATACGCGCAGTAGGGCACAAGCGGATAAACTGCGCGCCGATGCGGGGGAAGCTATTTTTTCAAAAACATTCCATAAACCCGATACGATATGGACGTTGCCGCAATTGGTTTGGTTGCGTGAAAACGAATCGGAAATTTTTCGGAAAACGCGGTATGTTTTCTTTGAAAAGGACTATATACGGTATTATTTAACAGGTGTGTATTGCACCGACTATATCGAAGCGCAAGGCAGTATGCTGTTTGATTGTAATACGATGCAATGGGACAAAGAACTATGCGCGCTGGCGGGCGTTACGGTAGATATGTTGCCGCCTATCGTAAAACCTACCGACATTGTCGGTAAGGTCACAGCGAAAGCAGCACAATATACGGGACTTTCCGCGGGGACACCCGTTATTTGCGGCACTACCGATACGGCAATGGAAGTGTTTGCGAGCGGTGCGGTAAAGCAGGGCGACGTTACGGTGAAACTGGCAACGGCAGGTAGAATTTGTGTCATTACGGACAAGCCGTATCCCGACAGACATCTGGTAAATTACGCACATATTGCAGATGGCTTGTGGTATCCCGGTACCGCCACCAAATCCTGCGCGGCGTCCTACCGCTGGTACAGAGATACATTCGGCGGGGAATATAAGGCGCTGGACGACGGCGCCGCCAACCTGCCGATTGGGTGTGACGGCCTTGTTTTTCACCCGTATCTTAACGGCGAATTGACCCCGTATGCCGATCCGACGTTGTGCGGCAGTTTCACGGGTGTGCGTGCTACCCATACAAAAGCACACTTTACCCGCGCGGTGCTGGAAGGCGTGGCGTACAGTTTGCTGGACAGTAAACTGTATCTGGATGCGTTGGGCATCCCATATAATACGGTAGCTACCGCTATCGGCGGCGGCACAAAGGGTAAACTTTGGCGGCAGATGAT
>JAZPXM010000103.1:0-8761 GCA_045543675.1 Acutalibacteraceae bacterium | reverse complement strand
AAAAGCAACAAAAGATCGCCCCCGCCGTAGAATATATTTCTCAGCATTATAACAAGAATATCACGAACGACGAACTTGCCGCTATTGCGGGAATGTCAACAGTATATTTCAGAAAGCTGTTTACAAGTATTATGGGAGTATCTCCAATCACATATGTGCATCAATTTCGTACGGAAAAAGCGAAAGAAATGCTCAAAAGTGACTACGCCACGCTTTCGGACATAGCGCAATCCTTGGGATATCTCAACCTTTACGATTTTTCAAGAGATTTTAAAAAGCATACGGGAGTTGCACCTTCAAAATATAAAGGTAGATAAGTTAAATCCCCCATCTGCGAGATAATCTCGCAGATGGGGGATACTTGCTGTTATTGATAGACCACCTCTCGCAAAACGATTTCTTCTGCGCTCACCTTAATGTTGTTCATCTCGGCAACCCATCCAAGTGCGTTGTGAGCCTTCAGGGCTTCGTCTATGCCACGTTCTTTGGCGAGGAGAGGAATTATGTCATCGAACATTGCGTGTGCCTGTAAGTCGATTTCGTGAAGATATTCGTTGAGTCGACCTTCGGCGAGCAGGGTGGTGTAAGTTCCGCGACGGTCGTTTTTTCTTGTATACGAAAACCACGCGATAGTCGCGTGGCTCAAAATAGCGTTAGCAGCGGTTGCTTTTATTTCGGACGACCGATGGTTGCCCTACGATACCATTTGTTGTGTGTATGTAGGGCGGGGCCTTGGTCCTGCCGTTCCACGCGTCGCTGTAATACCACTAAAGGGAAGGAGCAAGCCCCTTCCCTACAAAGCCATACGAATTTACACAAAAAGACAAGAGAGAATGTACCACGTATGATACATTCTCTCTATTTTCATTTTTATGACCACCCGTCGTATGCGGGGAGTTTATTTCAATATAGCTTTGTGAAACACCTTTTTACCTTTGCGGATTTTAACACCCGTTTTCAGTGCATCCGCCGAAACGGTAAACGCGGGGTCGGTGATTTTGGCATCGTCGATCGAAACGCCGCCCTGTTGAATCAGGCGTCTTGCTTCGCCGTTGGAAGCGGCAAG
Organism: Acutalibacteraceae bacterium; assembly: GCA_045543675.1. Classification (GTDB taxonomy): domain Bacteria; phylum Bacillota; class Clostridia; order Oscillospirales; family Acutalibacteraceae; genus URNF01. The sequence goes on along the minus strand of JAZPXM010000103.1, from coordinate 7,695 downwards.
ACCGCACGCGACCATTAAGGTCAGCACACCGATGCTGCCGTCGGTCAATTGCGCGGCATCCAGTTCGGTGGTAGGCATATTGGCATCATCGCCGCCGCCTGCAAATAACGAACGGGACGTTTCTCTGGCTTTGTCCGCTTCTTCATTGCCGTGCACCAAGGCGGTGAGTTCGTAGGCGAGAATGTCTTTCTTTTCGTTAATGCGGCTGTCGTCCCAATCTTCCATCGCTTCTATTTCTTCCAGTGGCAGGAACGTGAGCATCTTCAAACATTTCATAACATCCGCATCCGCCACGTTTCTCCAGTACTGGTAGAACTCAAACGGCGATGTTTTGTTCGGGTCAAGCCACACGGCGTTGCCCGCGGTTTTGCCCATCTTGTTGCCCTGCGAGTCGGTGAGCAGGGTAATGGTCATACAATGGGCGTCCTTGCCGAGTTTTTTGCGGATAAGTTCGGTGCCGCCCAGCATATTGCTCCACTGGTCGTTACCGCCGAATTGCATATTACAGCCGTAGTGCTGATACAGATAGTAAAAGTCGTACGACTGCATGATCATATAGTTGAATTCCAAGAAAGAAAGCCCTTTTTCCATTCTTTGCTTGTAACATTCCGCACGCAACATATTGTTGACCGAGAAGCAAGCGCCGACTTCGCGGAGCAGGTCAACGTAATTTAAAGATAACAGCCAGTCGGCGTTGTTCACCATCTGCGCCTTACCCTCGCCGAATTCGATAAACCGTTCCATCTGCTTTTTAAAGCAAGCGGGGTTGTGGTCGATGTCTTCCTTGGTGAGCATTTTACGCATATCGGTTCTGCCGGACGGGTCACCGATCATAGTGGTGCCACCGCCGATAAGCGCGAACGGTTTATTGCCCGCCATCTGCAACCGTTTCATTAACGTCAGCGCCATAAAGTGACCCGCAGTAAGAGAATCAGCGGTACAGTCAAAGCCGATGTAGAACGTGGCTTTGCCGCTGTCGATCATCTCGCGGATCTCTTCTTCGTTCGTCACCTGCGCGATAAGACCGCGGGCAACCAATTCGTCATACATTTTCATAAGTTTCCCTCACTCGATTGAGATTTCACACTATTCTAACACGCCTTTGCGGTAAATGCAAGCGGCTGTAGCGAGTAATTGTTCAAAATCACAAAAAAATAGCCGAAAACCGCCGTATTTTTTACATTTTCACTTGCAAAATGACGGTTTATTGTGTATAATTACCAAAGAAGACTGTTAAAAGTCTGTCAAATAGTCAAAATGCCCAGGGTAGAGCGACATATCCGAACCCGCCTGAAAGCGGCATATTTCGGCGCTTTTTACCCAACATGGTCTATGAAGGAGTACTGTTATGTCTAATCGCTTGTTCCAGGGAGTCGTACACCAGATGCAGGATGCTATCGACCGCACTATCGGTGTTATCGACGAAACGCTCAACATTATCGCGTGCAGTGATCTCGGCAAAATCGGCACTACCATGCCTTCTATCACCGCGGAAACCTTTTCCGCACCCGATGCCTTTCAGGTGGACGGGTATACGTTTAAACCGTTCGGCGGTCGTCCGCACGCAGATTACGTGCTGTTTGTGGAAGGCGATGATTTGGAAGCGTTACGGTATGCGGCGCTTCTGACCGTATCTCTGGAAAACATCAAACAGTATTATGATGAAAAATATGACCGCGCCAATTTTGTGAAAAATGTCATTATGGACAACATTTTGTCGGGTGATATTTATCTCAAAGCGAGAGAACTGCGTTTTAACGGCGAAGTGGAACGCGTGGTGTTGCTTATCCGCGTGGCGGTACCGTCGGAGGTTTCGGCATACGATGTGGTGCAGAACCTGTTCCCCGACAAAGCGAAAGACTTTGTTATCAATATCAACGAAAACGATATTGCGCTTGTTAAAGAAATTCGCAGCGGTATTGACAGCCGTGACCTGGAAAAATTGGCGATGTCTATTGTGGATACGTTGTCCAGCGAATTTTATATGCAGGCAAGCGTCGGTATCGGTACTGCCGTATCCGGCATCAAAGAACTGGCGTCTTCCTTTAAAGAAGCGCAAATTGCGCTGGAAGTGGGCAAAGTATTTGACACCGAGCGTACCATTGTGAGTTACGACAATCTCGGCATTGCGCGTCTTATTTACCAGTTACCTACCACGCTGTGTGAGATGTTTTTGCGCGAGATCTTCAAGCGCGGGTCGGTGGAATCGTTGGACCCCGAAACGTTGTTTACCATTCAGAAGTTCTTTGAAAACAACCTGAACGTTTCGGAAACATCCCGTAAACTTTTCTTACACCGCAACACGTTGGTGTACCGTCTTGAAAAAATCAAACGTCTGACAGGGTTGGATCTCAGAAAATTTGACGATGCTATCGTATTTAAAGTGGCGCTGATGGTCAAAAAGTATCTCACCGCCAACCCGGTGAAATATTGATGACAACCAAAGCCGAGTGACAATATATCAACTCGGCTTTGCCGTTTCTGTTGGAAACATTTTGGGGGTTGTTTTGTGAAAATATGCCCCGTATACTGAATAGGACTGGCCTTGCGCTTGTCAGTATATCTTAACCTGAAAGGAGGCGGTCGTCTTGATAGAATTCCGTGGCGTATATAAAAAATATGCGAATGGTACAGAGGCGTTAAAGGACGTCAACATTCATATCGACGACGGCGAATTTGTATTTATAGTCGGTGCTTCGGGTGCCGGTAAAAGTACGTTTTTAAAGCTCATTATGCACGAAGAAACAGCTTCCGCAGGCGAAGTGATCGTTAATGACTACAAATTTTCCCGTTTAAAACGGCGGGAGATCCCGTACCTGCGCCGTACGATGGGTATCGTGTTCCAGGATTTCCGTCTTATCGATACGATGACCGTGTTTGATAACGTGGCGTTTGCGATGCGTGTGACGGGTGCTTCCCGTAAACATATCCGCAACCGTGTCCCGTACGTATTGAAGTTGGTAGGACTGCAGGAAAAACTGCGCCATTATCCGCCGGAACTGTCTGGCGGTGAACAACAGCGTGTAGGGCTTGCCCGGGCGCTGGTCAACAACCCGAAACTCATTATCGCGGACGAACCGACAGGTAACGTTGACCCTAAACGCGCCAAAGAAATCGTCGCGCTGTTATCGGATATTAACAAACTGGGCGCAACCGTGCTGATGGTCACTCACGAACATTCGTTGGTAAAACAGTTCGGTAAACGCGTTATCACCATAAAAGACGGTGCCGTAGAATCGGATACGGGTGCACCTGCACCCGCGGAAGTGCCATTACGCGAGCCGGTGAAACTGGGAGGTGGCGTGTGATGAAACTGCACAGTTTACGGTATCTCATCCGTGAAGGTTTTCGCAACATTTGGCAAAATCGCTTTATGGCTATCGCTTCGATAGCGGTGCTGGTGGTTTGCTTGTTGCTGACCGGTTTTTCGTATCTTATTTTGGAAAACGTCCGTAACGCATTTGACTGGGTGTACGGACAAAATGTGGTGGTCGCATTTGCGGACACCAAACTGACCGATGAGCAGGTGACCGCTATCGGCACCACCCTTGAGGGACTGAACAACGTCAAGGAAGTGACGTTTCTTTCCAAGGAAGACTCGCTGAAAAAATACGGTGATTCGTTGCCTGAGGCTACCTATGAAAGTTTGCAGGGGGAAAATAACCCGCTGTCTGACGCGTATATCGTCACGTTCCATAATTTGGAACAGTTTGAGGAGACGGTAAACGCGATCAAGGCGGTAGAGGGTGTGGAAGACACCGCCTATGACGGCAATATTGCTAAAACGTTGGCAACGGTGCGCAAAGTGGCGTTAACGGTTGGTATATGGGTAGTGGTATTGCTGTTGGCTGTATCGCTGTTCATCATTGCCAATACCATTAAATTGACGGTGTATAACCGCCGTTTGGAAATTTACATTATGCGTTCGGTGGGTGCAACGGGTGCGTTTATCCGTATCCCGTTTATTGTAGAAGGTATGGTGCTGGGTCTTATCTCGGCGATACTTTCCTACGGCATCATTTGGCTGTTGTACGACAAATTGCTCGCCTTTTTCCCCACCAGTGCATCGCTGTTTTCGCTGGTCCCGTTTGCGCGCGTGTGGTGGGTCGTACTGGTTGGCTTTGTGGTTATCGGTATGACGACGGGTATGTTCGGCAGTGCGATCGCTACGGGTAAATATCTCCACAAAGAGGGGAGCGAGAAAGTATGATAAAACGTTCTTCACTTTCCAAGATTTTCTCGTGCGCCTGCGCGGTTTCTTTACTGTTTGTCAATTTTGCATTTGCGGCGCCCGTTACCGCGGCGACGGTGCAAGAGCAGATAAAAGAACTGGAAGACGAACAAAAAGAATTGCAAAAGCAGATTGCGGCGGCAAAAGACGACCTTGCCAGCAGCAAAGCAAAACGCGATTTGTATTACAAACAGATCAGTAATGTCCAGAACCAGATCTCTCTGCTGGACGGACAGATATCGACCTTAAACGGACAGATATCTGCCAAAAACGCGCAGATCACGGATATGGAAAAGCAGATTGCGGATAACCGCGCCGAGGAAGACGCGGTGCGTCAGCAGTTGGGCGAACGCTTAAACGCCATCGCCAAACGCGGCAACCTGTCCACGATACAGATGTTAATGAGTACCGAAAGTTACGCCGATTATCTCATCAAGGAAAAACTGATGGAGCAGATAGCGGCGAACGATCAGGCGGCTATCGACGCGTTAGAAGAAAAATTGGCGGATATCCATCAGGCAGAAGAAAAAGTCAAAACCGAAAAAGCGGATATTGAAGCCAAAAAGGCGGACATTGAAAAACTGCGCGCCAGTTCCACCGCCAAGAAAAATGAAATAAACGTGTTGTATACCAAAGCAAACGCGGTATACAAGAAAGATAAAAGCGAGGTAGATGCACTCAACAAAGAACTGCAGGAAACGGAAAACAGTATCCAGCGGTTGCTCGCATCTCTTAACAGCACGGGTGTGTATACCACGATGTATTGGCCTGTTCCCACGGTGCGCGCGATTTCTTCTCCGTTTGGTACGCGTTGGGGTACGTTGCATAAGGGTATTGATATTGCCAATGGCCCTGTCCCCGTATACGGTCAGAATATCGTTGCCGCGGCTGACGGTACGGTGATTTTCTCTTGGTCTGCGGATACGTGGGGCGGCGGTTACGGCTACTACTGTATGGTAGACCACGGTCTCGATTCCAAAGGCAGACAGATCGTAACGCTGTATGCACATTGCTCGGCGATGTATGCACGGGTAGGACAAAAGGTTATCGGCGGCAAAACCGTTTTAGCGAAGGCGGGCGCTACCGGTAATGTTACCGGCCCGCATCTGCATTTTGAAGTGCGTGTCAACGGCACACCCGTAGACCCCTTGAAAGGCTACGTTTCCATAAACGGGAAATAACAGACGAAAGGAATTGCTATGCATAAGAAGAAATATAGTTTCAGCGCCCTTATCACAGTGGTGATACTGGCGGTAGCAGTGGCGATTTCGGTCACTATGATGGTCGCAATGCGGCATTTTAACAGTCAGGTAAACGCGGTTACCAAAAAGCGCGCGTTGTATACCCATATTGCGGATGTCGATGCAAAGGTGCGCAATTATTACGGCGGCGCCTTAGACGAAAACCAGTTGCAAAGTGCCTTGGCGGAAGGATACGTGAAAGGTATCGGCGACAAGTACGCAAAGTATTATACGCATGACCAGTATACGCGTGCATTACAAGCGCGTGCGGGACAAGCATTCGGCTCGGGTATTACCGTGAAAGACGGTAAAACGGGCGAACTGCTTGTAGATACGGTAGACAACGAGTCTGCGGCACATAAAGCGGGTGTTCAAGCAGGGGATATATTGGTCTCCATTAACGGTGAGTCTCTGGTGGGTGTAGCCCGTCAGATCGTGCAAAACACGCTGGATACCGCTACCGACAAGATCAAACTGTCTGTTTCCCGCGAAGATAAAACGCTCGCATTTGAAATTACGTCCTATACGTATGCGTTGCAGACGGTGGTTGACCGTATGATAGGTGATGCCACGGGATATATCCGCATCACCGCTTTTCACGACAACACCGCAAGCCAGTTTAAAGCGGCATATTCGGCGCTGCAAAACGACGGTGCTACCGCGTTTGTGCTGGACGTGCGCAACTGTACGGGCGGCGGGTCTACCCAAGCGTTACAAGAAATTCTGTCATACGTTATGCCGCACGGCGCGTATGCCACCTATAAAGGTGCAGACGGCACGGTGACCAACCTTGTGTCCCATTCTTCCGTAGAAAGCACCGTACCGACGGTGGTGCTGGCTAACGGCAATACCTGCGGTGAAGCGGAAATCTTTGCCGGTGTGTTGCAGGAATTCGGTCGTGCAACCGTTATCGGTGAAAAGACGGTAGGCAAAGGCAAGGTGCAGGATTTTGTGCCGTTGCAGGCGGATAACTCCGCTATGTGGCTGACCGTCGGTGAGATTTCACTTATTCGCGGCGGTGCTATCGAAGGCGTAGGTATCACGCCCAACACGGTGACGCCGATGAGCGCGTATAAAACCGAACGTATCGGCAAAATCGAAGATAAAGATGATGACCAACTGCAAGCGGCGCTGAAAGTATTTGATACCAACGTCGCGGCAACGGTAGGTACTACCACAACGGGAAATCCGGTCAACGTCACGTCTGCTACAGACACAAGTACTACCAAAGCAAAATAAGAAAAAAGGGGCGCGAAGCGCCCCTTTTTTAGGAGAAATATATGTCTATATACAAAATTATCGCAAGCGACTTAGACGGTACGCTGTTAAATGAAGATATGGCTTTGAGCGCGGAAAATGCGCGGGCGATTACGGCGTTAGCGAAAAAAGATGTGCAGTTTGTACCGTCGTCGGGTAGGACACTTTGTGAGATGCCCACGGACGTGGTGCAACACAGCGGCGTGCGCTATATCATCTATTCTAACGGCGCAACCATTTGGGATAAACACACCGATACCCACACCTACTTGTGTATGTCCTGCGCGGTGTCCAATGCGGTGCTGGATGTTTTGAAAAACTATGACTGTCATATATTGGCGCGACATGGCGGGCAATCGTACGTGGATTGCCGCTATGCCGATGAAAAGGCATTTGCGCATTACCAACTGTGTTCTGCGCACCGCGACGTCATCCGACAATACGCCGTTAAAAAGCAGGATTTTCTGCCGTTTTTGTATGCGTTAGACAAGGTGGAATGTTACGCGCTGTTTTTCAGCGATGACACGGCGATGGCGGATTGCGCGACAGCGCTTTCTGCCGTCCCCGACATCGCGGTGGTGCCTTCCTGGCCGCATTGCTTGGAAGTGTTTTCAAAGGATGCGGGGAAAGGTGCGGCGCTTATACGATTAGCCGCATTGACCGATACGCCCATACAGCAAACCATAGCGGTAGGGGATAGCGGTAATGATACGTCTATGGTGGTAACAGCAGGGTTAGGTCTTGCTACCGCCAACGCGTGTGACGCGTTAAAGCAACAAGCCGATGCGGTCATTTGCGCCAACACGGAACATATTGCGCAGTATATTTTAGAAACATACGTATAAAAAATTCCACCGTAAGGCGGGTGGTCTAAGGGATAAAACAAGAGAAGATACACAAATATCGTGTATCTTCTCTTGTTTTTGTGGGTATTTTTCCTGCCTCCCTTGCCTAAAGGGAGGGTAC
>JAZPXM010000102.1:0-2618 GCA_045543675.1 Acutalibacteraceae bacterium | reverse complement strand
CGATATATGGTGACGGCACCACCTTGAATGGTCGTGCGGGTGTCAACATTCTCTGTACTTTGCAGACAGACGGGACGTTCCGTTTTGAAGGGGAATATTTGCTTGCAGATTCGGGAAGTCTTGGCGCTACTATTGACGAGGTGTCGTTGGTGGCAACCGAAGGTGATACCGTATATGCGATGGCACGTGAAGTGGGTTACGTTTGGCAATCGGACGACCGCGGCGTCACGTGGAAACAAATCGGAAAAGAGAATTTGATCGGCGGCACTTTGATGCATCAGCCCGGCTTAAAACAGTTGTCCGACGGTAGCATTTTTGCTACGTGGACTGTTATGGCAGGTGCGCGTCCTGTATATGCAAAACGTTTTTTCCCTGAATTGGGATGGGATGCGACCACATCGAAATTGGTATATCGTCATCGTAATGATAATTGCGATATGGGCGATCCCTCTTCCTGCGAATTGCCCAACGGCGAAGTGCTGGTTATCTACTATATCACCGATGACGCGGCAATAAAAGGCACTTTTATTGATCCTGAAGATATGCTGGAAACGGATGAATTTCCGCTGGAAGCCAGTATGCGTGGTCAGGCGTATACGCATTTGGCCGAGAACTTTGATGCCTTATCTCTTGGACAGTTTAATCACTCCAGATTTGAACTTATCACACCGAGTCGCATCACGGTAGCGGAAGATGAAAGCGGACGCTTTATGCGTTTTGCGGGTAATAAGCCGTCCGGTTATAACTGGGGACAGGTGTATAGTTATGACAAACTGGCGGGCGATTACACCGCTACTTTTGATTTCCGTTTCAGCGGTGCAACCGCAAGCGGTGAAACCGAAGAAGCGTACATCTCGTTGTTGCATTTAGGTGGCGTTACCGCTGTGCTTACCCTGCGTCAAAAAGAAATTGTGTACAATATCAGCGGACAGATGACACAGAAGAATAAGCAATTTGAGCCGGGTAAATGGTACTCTCTGCGTCTCAGCCGTGCCGGAGACGGCTTGTATGCGCGTATGTGGGAAAAAGGTGCCGCAGAACCTGCCGAATGGGATCTGGAACAGCACCACAGCATTATTACGACAGTCGGTGCTTTCCGTTTGGGGTATTTGTCCAGCAACCCGACAGATAAATATTTTGACGTAGACAATCTGGTACTTTCCCGCCGCAGTGTTGGCGAATTGAACACCCACGCATTAACCGTGAACAAAGGCGCAGCTGCACAGCAACTGTCCGTAACCTTTACGCCGGATTTAACCCAAGCTTCGCCTGCTATGACACAGTCTGTCGTGTGGGCGAGTACGGATACATCTGTAGCTACCGTAGACAATGGCAAGGTTACGTTTGCGGGTGCAGGCGTAGCGACCGTAACAGCATCAACTGCTTCGGGCGAGGTCATTGACACTTGCGAAGTGACGGTTGAACAGCCGCTTGAAGCAAGCAAGCGCGGACAGGTATATGCACATCTCTCGGATAACTTTAACAATACGGCACTCGGGCAGTTTAGTCATCCGAGATTTGAATACTCCACCAAGACCTGTCTTTCGGTTGCGGAAGATGCAAGCGGCCGTTTCCTGCGGTTTACCGGTAACAAACCCGGTGGCTCTTACGTTTGGGGGCAGATGTTCAGTTATGACAAACTGGCAGGCGATTACAGCGCTACGTTCGATTTCCGTTTTAGTGGTGCGACTGCAAACGGCGAAACAGAAGAAGTGTACATTTCTTTGTTACATCTGGGCGGCGTTACCGCTGTGTGCCACCTGCGACAAAAGGAGATCTTGTACAAGATCAGTAGTTCAAATGCCACGGCACAGAAAGCTATGAATTTTGAACCGGGCAAATGGTATTCCTTGCGTATCAGTCGGGCAGGGGATGGCTTGTATGTTCGTGCGTGGGAAAAAGGCACTGCCGAACCGAATGAATGGGATTTGGAACAGCACCACAGCATTATTACGACGGTCGGTGCTTTCCGCCTGGGCTATTTGACCAGTAACCCGACTGTCAAGTATTTTGACGTAGATAATTTAATGCTTTCCCGTCGCAGCGTCGGTGCATTAAACGTTGATTCGCTGACGGCGACCGAAGGGGATGCGGCGCAAAAACTGTCCGTATCCTTTACACCGGATTTAACAAAGGTCAATCTTCCTATAACGCCGTCTGTCGTTTGGACCTGTACAGATACGTCTGTGGTAACGGTAGATAATGGCAATGTGTCTTTCGTGGACGCAGGCACGGCAACCGTAACGGCATCGACCACTTTGGGCGAGGTGATTGACTCTTGTACGGTAACTGTTGTACCCAAACCGCAATTGCCCAATACGGCGGTTGTGAACGACCGTATCATCACCGTAAAAGCGGACGAAGGGTATCAGCTCAAAGCCGGTTCTCTCATCGTGACCGACGCAAACGGCAAACGTTACGTTCCCACCCGTGTGGGCTACCGTGACGGCGGCGACGGTTCTAAGTATGAAGTGCCAGCAGAAGCAGCAGCACCGTACACCGTGGACTATGCATTCGTACAGCCCACCGGTAACACCGACGCGAAAGATAACAACATCAACGTTGCCTATCTCGGTGCACAGACCACAGATGTAAACACCTATGGCGGCGGTATGCGT
>JAZPXM010000101.1:0-4574 GCA_045543675.1 Acutalibacteraceae bacterium | reverse complement strand
ATGATGTTCACGTCACCGCCGTTTGCGGTCACAATACCCGTTACGTGTACGGAAAGGTCCACATAGTCAGAGCAATGGTCAAAATACTTGTTCGTTTCCGGCCATTCGTACCGTTGTACGTGCATGCTGTCTTTTGCGGTTCCAATATCCAGATCTTCGGGATTTTTGAGAACCGCCTGTGCCGCAAGCAACAGACCGTATTCGGTAACTTCTTGTTTCTCGCCGTTGTACAGAATGTACATCTTATCACCTTCGGTGGAGATGTTCAAACGGTGTATGTGACGCATACCGCCGCCATAGGTGTTTACATCTGTGGTCTGTGCACCGAGATAGGCAACGTTGATCGCGTTATCTTTCGCGTCGGTGTTACCGGTGGGCTGTACGAATGCATAATCCACAGTGTACGGTGCTACTGCTTCTGCGGGCACTTCATACTTAGAACCGTCGCCGCCGTCACGGTAGCCCACACGGGTAGGAACGTAACGTTTGCCGTTTGCGTCGGTCACGATGAGAGAACCGGCTTTGAGCTGATAACCCTCTTCCGCTTTCACGGTGATGATGCGGGTTTCTTCATCTACTTTAACGGTGTTGGGTTTCTGTGCGCCGCAGATGCAATCGCTTTCGGTAAAGTCGTGGTCGGCTTTTTCGGTCGTGTAGCCGCAATCACACTTCTGATAATGCTTGTCGCCGTCTACTACATAGGAGAATTCGTGTGCTTTCACTTCGTCTTTTTCGCCGCATGCGCATTCGTTCCAGTGACCGTTTGCATCATAGTTCGGGGTCGCATAGTCGCAAACGTGTGCAGGTGCGGTGATCTCATTCATCGCAATGCCTTTGATAGCATTGTTGCCGTTGATGAGGGTGTAGTACAAGAAACCGGCATTACCGTCGGTGATAGTCTTGGTGATGTCCGCATATACGGTTTTGCCGTCATCGGAGGTCACCTTCATGGTGAGGGTGGTATCCACCACTTTCACGTACACACGCATATTGGCAACAGCGCCGCCATTCCATGCAGTGTAAGCATTGTAATCATATTTGTTGCCGGGACCCGTGCCGTCGAAGAGCAGATAGCCGTTTTTGTTAAATACAATCGCACTCGCACTTGCGTTGGACGCAAACGAGTTGGCATTCTGCGCACGGAAATAGAACGCAACCGCAGAGGTCGCTTGAGCAGTATTGATATTGATCGCAAACGTGGTTTCAAAGTTTTTGACACTCCAAGCGGTGCCGTCTGTTTTCAAGGGGCGCAAACCGAGTGCTTTTTGGATGTTGTTCTGTCCGTCGGTGCCCTGGGAGCTGTATACCGCATTGAGATATTGACCCTTGAACAACGCCAAACGCGCAGTACCGGCCTGAGAATGACCGGTGAACTGCGTTTGCAAAGGTTTGCCGGTGGTGCGCGACCAACCCTGTCCTTCAAAGCTCAAATCGAACTTGCTGTTCAGGTAGGACAGCACCTGCGCATCATACGCGTTTTCGGCATCCGTTTCAGCGTTAAGGAACCAGAACGAACCATCGCTGTTCACCTTTTGCAGCCAAGCAAAATCGGTGTTGCCGTTATCACGGTAATACCCTTTCATAGCGCTTTCAGCGCCCATCAGCCAATGATAATCGCTACGGTAGATACCAAGACCGCTGAAATCAGCGCCAAAGTCCCAACCGTCGTTGGCATCGTTGAAATCAATGGCGTTGCCGTCTTTGTCCAGACGGGTAATCTTGATATTTCTGTACGCCACGCCGTTCATAGAGCCGCCAATGCCCAAATAACCGCTGTCCAGAACGGTGAGCGTTTTGGTGGTGGTATATACCACCGAACTGTCGGCGCTGTTTGTCACCGTCACGGTCAGGGTGTTTTCCACCGCTTCCACCGTGAGCACGTACCACGTTTTTTCGAGCGCGCCGCCCAGCGATTCGCTGTGGGTGGAAGTGTTACGCACAAAAGAGTTGCCAAAGAACAGACCGCCGTTTTTGGGGTCGATGGATACGAGTTGACGCGCACCGGCAGTTTCGTCCGCCTCAATCACCTTGCCCGCTTCGTTCGCGCGGAACACCACGGCAACCGTGTTTTGGGTGGTGGCGGTATGCGGCAGGAACAAGATCTCTGCACGGAAGTTTTTCAGCGTCGCCAAATCGCCGTTTTCGTTTTTGACATACATCCAGTTGGAATTGCGATAGAAGTCGATGGTGCTGTCATTGCGGTCGGTGCAGAACAGATAGTTCCATTCCAGACCCCAGAACGCCATCGGACCATACCCGTTACCGACGTAGTCGATATACTGGTCGCCGTCCATCGCAAGACCCGTATCGGGTGCGAAGGCGGGGGTAGTTTTGGTAGCGTTTTGTGTGGTGATAGAGTTGCCGTTCTCATCCGCCACGTAACCGTTCACGTTCGGGCGCTCAAAATAGGTGCCCTCCTGATTGCGGTAAAACGCAAACCGTTCCAGCAAATAGTCACGTGCACCGCCCGTGTTATTGTCGATGTACGCCTGACCGCCGCCGTTTTTGTTGATGGCAAGGTTTGCTTCAAATACTGTCGTCTCGTCTGCGACAGCAGGCAACACGTTGCCGACCAACAGCATGCTGACGAGCAACACTGCCGACAGGCAAACAGCGCCGATTTTTTTGATACGCATAGATATTCCTCCCTTTTCTTTCCAAACCGTAAGCGATATTGGAAGATAATTCTGCATTTTTAGAATACCACCGCCGTATCGTATATGACAACCTGCTACTCTACAAAAAAGTTTGCATTTCTATAAAAAGTGTGTTATAGTGTATACGAGGTGACCGCGTATGTTCTCACAACAAGACCCTGTCATTGTCCGTTTAAAAGAAGTATATCAGACCAATCGTCATCCGCAGGAGTTTGCGGTAGTCGCCAATATTTACGCCGCCACGCCGCACGATTTTACCTTTTCGTTACGTGGGGATACAGGCGTTATGATACCGGACGGTATGACGGATGCTGCTACCCGCTTTTCGTTCGCGCCGCCGCCTTGCGGCTGTTTTTCGCTGGCATCTAATGCCACACGCGATGAAGCAGGTGCTTTTCGGTACATTCGTCTGACGGCAAACGGCGAAACGTTGTTGGATATTGATTTTCAAACCTTGCAATCGGTAGACGAACTGGAAAACCTGTTCAATTGTTACTATTTTTCGGATTTAAAGCGCAACACAACGGGTTCCTTGGTACCGATACGGCAATACTGGGGACTGAACGCGCGCGGCTATCTGCAATGTATCCGCAAGGATGGGCGCATCCCCATCAACGATTGCGGTCCGATGTGTGTTCTCACCTTAAAGCGGTCAAATATCGGCGATTTTGACGCTGAAATAGGGGTGGAGCAGAGTTACAGGCGGTATGGCATCGTATTTGGCTGTGAAGCCGCAAAATTCCCATACAGTTCCACCCTGAAAACATGGGAAACCATCGTTTCCCATGGCGGTTTTGCCTTTTTGAATGCACGAGATCACATCAACGGCGTACGCGGCGCTGTATCTGCGCCCCGAAACGGTGATATACACGATGCATTACGCTCCACCCCCGGACTGTTTTGCGGTCACGACACCGATGCGCTGTTACAGCGTTTTGTATCCGACAAGCAGATGTCCCTGCCGCGACACAGTATTACCTGCCATCTGCACGATGGCTTACAGTACATTTTGCCCGACCGCACCTTTACCGCGAAAGCGGGGGATATTGTGTACCTGCCGCCGAGCGTCCCCTGTCGTATGGAGGGAGATACCACGTGGGTTATCTCCGTGGAATTTGACTGTGTCGATGCTGTCACCACCGCACCGACCCTGATCACACCTGCTCGTCCCAACGCCGTGCGTCGTATGTTCGACGAATTGATGGAAATATGGTATAGTAACTTGCCCGGCGTAGAATACCGTGCGTTTTCCGCGTTTTACCGTATTATTGCAGAACTTTCCCAACCCCCGCGCGGTACAGCGGCGATTGCCTTACAAATTGCATCGGAATATATCGACGCGCACTTTGCCGACCCACAACTGTCCGCAAAAGAAATTGCCAAAGCCGCCGATATCAGCGAATCGTATCTCTATCAACTGTTCCGTGAAGAAATACGGCTGTCACCCAAAGAGTATATTCTCAAATGCCGTTTGCAAAATGCCTGTTCTCTGCTCAAAACACGATACTATAAGGTATATGAAGTAGCGGAAAAATGCGGCTTTCCTGACGTCAAGTATTTCACCACCATTTTTAAACGGGAAATGGGCATTTCCCCCGGAAAATACACCGTGCATAAAACAGATTAACAAAAAAATCCCCCGCATAAGAGAGTTGTGGTTAGGGATTAGAAGAAATCTATACCAACAATGCAGGGCAGGGCCTTGGCCCTGCCGTTAGCACAATAAAGTTTTATTTTCGACAAACGGAAGGAGCAAGCCCCTTCCCTACAAAACCATATACATTTCTACAAAAAGACAAGAGAGAATGTACCACGTATGATACATTCTCTCTATTTTTATCCCCTAGACACCCACCTTAGGGGGTATTTCATTTTCGGGCACAGCCCTCGCACAAATGCGCTTTTTATTGGCCTGCC
>JAZPXM010000100.1:0-11578 GCA_045543675.1 Acutalibacteraceae bacterium | reverse complement strand
CCCTGTAAATGCGGTGGAGGGAAAAGACCAAGTCCCCAGTTCCCGCAACAGAATTGCGGCTTTTCAGAAAATTTTAGAGCAAAGCGGCATCACCGCTACCGTGCGGCGCACGCTTGGCTCAGATATCAATGCTTCTTGCGGTCAATTACGCCGCAAAGCGGACCAACATTGAAAGGGGGTTAAGACCGATGGAATGTTTTGGTGCGACCGATACCGGTCGTGTACGCAGTGGTAACCAAGACACGTTTCGTGCAGGTGAACTGTCCGACACGGCGGTGTATGCGGTGGTGTGTGACGGTATGGGCGGGCCGAACGGCGGCGCTGTTGCGAGCGCTGTGACGGCGGATATACTACAAGACCGTATTGTGACACAGTATCGGGAAGATATGCCGACGGCTTCGGTTTTTAATCTTTTTGAAAGTGCCATAGATGCGGCAAACATTGAAGTGCTGGACCGTGCGGGTGAAGATGCTTCGCTCACGGGAATGGGCACGACAGTGGTGGCCGTGCTGGTACAAAATGATGAAGCAATTATCGCGCACATCGGCGATAGCCGACTGTATCATTTATCCAAGAACGGACTTTCCCAAGTGACTACCGACCACTCGGTGGTGCAGGAAATGATAGAAAAAGGACAACTTACCGTGGCGCAAGCGAAAAATCACCCCCGCAAACACTTCATTACCCGTGCGGTTGGTGTGACACAGGAAGTGCGCGCCGATTATGATACGGTAACGCTGGAAAAGGGAGACAGACTGCTCCTTTGCAGTGACGGTCTTTCCAATATGCTGTCGGATGCGGTCATTGCCGAAATACTTAGCGGCGAAGACGTCCCGATGCTGGCACAAACGTTGATACAAACCGCCAACTTGGCAGGCGGAGAAGATAATGTCACCGCTGTGGTGATTGCAGAAAGGTGTGACCTTACGTGAGTAAGTATTTAGGAAAAAAACTGGGTGGCCGCTATGAGATCCAACAAATGATCGGTGTCGGCGGTATGGCGTACGTATATAAAGCGTACGATACGGTGGATGACCGAACCGTAGCGGTGAAAATTCTAAAAGAAGAGTATTTGAATAACGAAGAGTTTACCCGCCGTTTTAGAAATGAATCCAAAGCGATTGCCATTTTGTCTCATCCGAACATCGTACGCGTATACGATGTGAGCTTTGATGAACGGTTGCAGTATATCGTTATGGAATACATCGACGGTATTACGCTCAAAGAGTATATCGACCAGCAGAAAGATATCCGTTGGAGAGAAGCGGTGCATTTCACCGTGCAGATTTTGCGCGCTTTGCAACATGCACACGATAAAGGTATCATCCATAGAGATATCAAACCGCATAATATTATGCTGTTGCCGGACGGTACCATTAAGGTGACCGATTTCGGTATTGCACGTCTGTCCCGCAGCGAACTGCGTCCGCCTGTAGCAGGGGAAAAAGCGATTGGCTCGGTACATTATATCAGCCCTGAACAAGCAAAAGGTGAGTTGACCGACGAACGCACCGACTTGTATGCGGTTGGTGTGATGATGTATGAAATGTTGACCGGTCGCTTGCCGTTCGAAGCGGATAACGCGGTATCGGTAGCGATTATGCAGTTGCAGTCGGAAGCCAAACGTCCGCGTAAGATCAACGAAGATATCCCTGAAGGCTTGGAAGAAATCACCTTAAAGGCGATGCAAAAGGACGTAGAGACCCGCTATCAGTCTGCGGCAGAAATGCTCAGCGATATTGAGGAGTTCAAGAAAAATCCGAGCATCCGTTTTGAATATCAGTACTTTTCCGAAGAGCCCACCCGTTTTGTAGACGCTATTGCACGTATCAAGGGTGGCGAAGATGCAAAAGAAGAGGAAGAACCCGAAGAAGAAGAAAAGTCCGGTCCGCCTATTTTGCCGATTTTGGCGGCAATAGCGGGTGCTGTGGCGCTGGTTGCTTTGATTTTTGCGGGCTTTGCGGCATTTTCGAAACTGTCCGGTGGCGGTAATGCAAAAAATACCATTGAAGTCGGCAATTTTATCGGCAAACATTATGTAAACGAACTGGCAAACGACGTCGATTTTCTGAACACCTACACGCTGAAATTTGAAAAAGCGAACAATGCGGAATATCCTGACGGCTATATCTTTAAGCAAGAACCGGAAGCAGGTTCTAAAATTAAATTAAAAGGTCAATTGACTCTGTGGATCAGTAGCGGTGAAAAACTGACCGAAGTACCG
The DNA here is from genome assembly GCA_045543675.1 of Acutalibacteraceae bacterium. Classification (GTDB taxonomy): domain Bacteria; phylum Bacillota; class Clostridia; order Oscillospirales; family Acutalibacteraceae; genus URNF01. The sequence continues at coordinate 9,354 of JAZPXM010000100.1, read as the reverse complement.
GAAGTGGTAGAGGGCGAACATATTGATGTGGTTCGTGCACGCATTGAGCAGGAAGGTTTTACGGTGAAGTTGGTACAAGCCAATAGTGAAACCGTGGCGGAAAGTTGCGTCATTAAGACCGAACCCGCGTATCCCAATAAGGTCGCCAGCGGCAGTGAAATTAAAGTGTTTGTCAGCATCGGTGTGCAAGAACCCGATCCCGTTGCGATTCCTAACATCAAGAGCACGTCTTTGGAAGCGGCTAAAAAGAAACTGACCGATACGGGATTCAACAATGTAGACGTGGTGTATAAGAACGGCAAGACCGTAAAAGATACGGTTATTGACGTGTCACCCGCGGTTGGAGAAAAGGTTGTGCCCACCGAGACGGTTACGTTAACGGTAAGTTCCGGTTATCAAGACGTAGAAATTTTGGTGCCGTTGCCCAATACGTCTACCACGGTGGATTTGCAGATATACGTGGACGGTACGTTGGATTCTACGCTCTCTAAAGGGTTTATGAATCTGCTTCCTGACAAAAAGAAACAGGTTACCTTCACTGTCGGTGTCCGTAAAGACGAATATGACGTAACGGTAAAAATTGCACCTGCAGGCACGTCTGACTATCAGGTGTATACCAGTTATACTGTGAACGGTGCGGATGGTATGGCACAACAAAGCGCATTCAATCCCTTTATAGAACAGCCTACTACGACCACAGCCACGACGACAACGGCGGCGGGAGACGTGCAGGAATGACGAAGGACACAAAACAAGGTATAATTGTAAAAGGTATCGGCGGCTTCTACTAAGTAGAGGTCGCCGATGCGATATATACCTGCAAAGCACGCGGTAATTTCCGTAAACAAGGTATTACGCCGGTCGCGGGGGATATGGTGGAAATAACGGTGCAGGATGCGGAAAACGGTACGGTGGAAACAGTATTGCCCCGCCGTAATTTTCTGTTGCGTCCACCTGTTGCTAACGTGGATATGCTGGTGATCGTGGTATCGGTTGCCGATCCGGCGCCTAACCTGCAGGTTATCGACAAAATGATAGCTATTGCGGAACAAAAGGATATTGAGCCCGTATTGGTTATCAATAAAACCGATATAAAAGACGGCAGTGACATTGTGGAAATATACAAAAAAGCGGGGTTTACCTGCTTTGCCGTGTCTGCTAAACAACCGGAAACGGTGCGTCCGCTGTATGACCTTTTACAGGGGAAAACTGCGGCGTTTACGGGCAATTCTGGCGTCGGAAAATCCAGTATTCTCAATGCAATTGACCCGCGCTTTGATTTGGAAACAGGCGAAATCAGCAAAAAATTGGGACGCGGCAGGCATACCACACGGTGTGCTACCATTTTGACGGTAGGTACGGCACGTATCGCCGATACGCCCGGCTTTTCTTCGCTGGATGTAGGACTGGTAGAAGAAACGCTGGATAAAGACCGCCTGTTTTACTGCTTCAGAGAATTTGAAGAGTATTTCGGCGGATGCCGTTTTGCAACGTGCACCCACACGAAAGAACCCGCTTGTGCGATACGTGCGGCGGTGGAAACGGGGGATATAGCTGTCTCTCGTTACGAAAGTTACGTTGCTTTGTATGAACAACTGAAAACTAAAAAGGACTGGGAAAGCAAATGAAACGCTGTGTGATTTGCGGCGCGGCACCACTGGATGAAATTGAAGCATTACAACCTTTGTTGAAAGCAGATGATGTTATTGTTGTTGCGGACGGCGGTGACCGTTTGGCGGCGGCGCTGGGTGTGACACCGTCTTTGACCGTGGCAGATTTTGATTCTTCTGCACCACGGGAAGTGACGGGCGAATGTGTACGTTTGCCTGTGGAAAAGGACGTTACCGACACCCATGCGGCGATGGAATTGTTGTTTTCCCGCGGTCATCGCGAATTTTTACTGCTGGGCTGTCTTGGCGGTCGTATGGACCATACGGTGGCGGCGTTGCTTGCCGCACGGTTGATGACCGAAAAAGGCTGTCGCGTAACGCTTGCAGATGCTAAAAATACCTTGACCGTTTTACCTCCTGCGACGTATCCGTTGCCAATGGGCGGTTTTTCGGTATTTGCCATGACTGAAACGGTGGAAGGATTGACCCTCGCCGGTGTACAATATCCTTTGCAAAAATTTACATTAGAAAGTAAAAATCCGCTTTGTGTCAGCAATTCTGCTGTGAACAAAGACGCATATCTGTCGTTTGATACGGGCATTTTATTGCTGTGCATTTCAAAAGATTGACACCTTTTTTCGCTTGCCGCATACTCTGTGAATAGCGGGGGAGCAACCCCGAAAGAAGGAGGTTTTGCGGTGAAACGTGCCTGTAGAGTCGGTGCTACTTGTACCGCGTTTGGTATTGGTCTTTTGACGGCAACCATTCTGCCTGCTAAATGTGTGTTGGTGTTGGTAGCGTTGGCGCTTGTCCTTTCAGGTTGCTCTGCCCTAAAATATTGAACGGAGCTGTGGGTATGCGTGTAGTATTGGTGAAAAGTCCTCGTTTGCTTGGCGGCATTTTACGGAAAATGTTTGGTATCGGCAAAGAAAATTACATACAATAAGCAAAAAGAACGCTCGTTTCGAGCGTTCTTTTTGCTTTTCTTACACATATTTATTGCCGTTTTGCCTAAAACTATGCTGTGAAAAACGAACGTGTTTTTAAGAAAGCGGGGCGGCATTTTGAAGAAGATCGTGTGGTTGTGTGTAACAGTGCTTTGTGTTGTGGCAGGGATGCTTTTCCTGCGACCTGCCAAGAAATCTGTAACGGTAAAGACACAAACGTTGCACGGAAAAACGGTGCAGGAAACGGTGACTTGTAAAGGAAAAGTCGAGAAAAACGGCGAAACGGATATTGTGTTACCCGCTGACGTGGTGGTGGGTGAAATACGTGTCAAGGAAGGGGATACTGTCAAAGCGGGAGACGTTTTATTTACGGTGGATATGGCGTCCACCTTGCAAACAATGGCGGATGCTGACGGTGCCGCCGCGGTGCAAGCGGCATTAAACGGTGCGTTTCAAGAAACGGTGACCGCGCCGTGTGACGGACAGATAAGCCGCCTATCTGTCAGAGAAGGTGTTGTGTTGGAAAAAGGGGAACCCGCCGCTGAAATTGAAGCGCCGACAGCGGTGCGTATCCGTCTTTCCATACCCGAACGACATATTCGTGTGATTGAAAAAGGACAAACGGTGGCAGTAAAAGGTGTCGGTTTTCATAAGACTGCCTATCAGGGAACGATAACCGATATTGCATCGGTGGCAAAGCCTGCGGTGAACGGTGCGGTGGCAGAAACGGTGGTGGAAGCGACGGTGACGTTGCTGGACGGGGAAGCGGACGACTCTTTGCGCGTAGGTCTGAATGCGACGGGCACCATAACGGTCTCTACCGTTCCTAACGGTATGATTTTACCGTATACAGCGGTGGAACAAGACGAAGACAATCGGGAATACGTGTATATCTTGCGTGGCGAGACGGCGGAAAAACGCACGTTTTCGCCTGAAGCAGAACGTACAGACGGGTATCTGGTAACCGACGGCTTTGCAGAGGGTGAAATTTTGATACTTTCTCCCGAACTGGTAGATAATAAAACACCCTTGCAGCAGGAGGGCGCGGATGAGCGAACTGATTAAAAGTACTGTTAAAAATCTATGTAAAAAGCGGTTGCGTACCTTGCTGACCGTAGCAGGTATAGGGGTTGGTACGCTGTTGATCACGTTAGTATCGGTGCTGGGAGATACGGGCAAAGCCATTATCGGCAAGGAACTGAACGGTATGGGACTTGACGGTATTGCCGTGTCTGCCGATGCAGATGTATTAAATGAAGACGTGTTGTTGCGTATACGGTCGTTGTACCGCGTGGATAGTGCAATGCCGCTTGCTGTGCAGGTCACCACCGCAAAGGTAGGTGTTTTGGATGCGTATGTGGCGGCGTGTGGCATTGATGCAGGCGCCGATCAGGTGATCTCATTGGAGATTTTGCACGGACGTCTGCTGGAACGCGGTGATATCAGCGGCAGCGGGCGGGTGTGTGTAGTAGATGAAGCCGTAGCCGAAAACGCATACGGCCGAAAAAATATCGTAGGAAAATCACTGACATTGCGGGTGGGGGATACTACCGAAAACTTTACGGTGGTAGGTGTTTCTAAAGCGGGTAGCAGTGTGATGCAGAACGTGGCGGGATACATTCCGTATATGGTATATTTTCCATACAGTACTTTGCGGGAAATTTCCGGAGATGAAACATTTGACCGTATCGCCGTGCGTATTTCGAATGCCGCCGATATAGAAACGGCACGGGAAACGTTACAACGTATGCTGCGTGGAACAGATACGGCAAACGCTACCTATACATTGGATAACCTTGCGACCCAACGGGATAAGTTGGAACGCTTAATGGATATTATTGCGTTGGTGCTGAAAATCATCAGCGCCGTTTCTTTGCTTGTGGCGGGAATGAGCATTATGACCGTTATGCTGGTGTCGGTACATGAACGTACGGGAGAAATCGGTATTAAAAAGGCGGTAGGCGCTACGGGCGGCAGAATTATGCTGGAATTTATGGCAGAAGCGGTACTGTTGACCCTTGCGGGCAGTCTTGCCGGGGTGTTGACCGCGCTGTTGTCCGTGTGGGTAGCGGCACTTGTGAGCGGCATTACCGTGTCCCTTTCGGTGCCTACCGTGTTTGGTATAGTTGCGTTCTCGGTGTTTCTCGGCGTGGTTTTCGGAGTCTATCCTGCGCAAAAAGCCGCAGCATTACCGCCTGCCGTTGCTTTGCGCAGTATCTGAATGCGGGACTTTTCGTTGAAAAATATATTTGCTTTTTCTAATATATTGTGTTATACTGGTATTGTTTGTAAATGGACTTAGATTTTTCAACGATTTTTTCGGTTTTTATATAGAAAAACAAGGAGGGGAACCGATGGAAAAGTTCCGCGTCACAGGCGGTAACCGTCTGCATGGCGAGGTAGAGATCAGCGGCGCGAAAAATGCTGCTGTTGCAATACTTCCCGCTGTGGTTTTAGCCGAAGACGTTTGTTTAATTGAAAACCTCCCGAATATCAGTGATGTTGCACTAACGCTTGAAATTTTGGAGGCGCTCGGCGCTGTTGTTCGCCGTATAGATAACTCTACTGTAGAAATTGACCCCCGTAGTATTCGCTCTTATACGGTTCCCACCAACTTGGCAAATCGTATGCGGGCGTCCTATTATTTCTTGGGTTCTTTGCTTGGCAGATTCGGTGTTTCGCAGGTGCCGATGCCGGGCGGTTGTAATTTCGGCGTTCGTCCCATTGACCTGCATTTGAAGGGTTTTTCCGCTTTGGGTGCAAAGGTTGCACAGTTGGGACAGGCAGTGATTGAAGTTTCTGCCGAACGGCTTATCGGTAACTCTATTTATCTCGATAAGGTGTCTGTCGGCGCTACGATGAACATTATGTTGGCGGCGGTAAAAGCCCGCGGTTTGACGGTGATTGAAAATGCGGCGAAGGAACCGCATATCGTTGACCTTGCGAACTTTCTAAACTCTCTTGGCGCAGATGTGCGCGGTGCGGGTACGGATGTGATTAAGATACGCGGTGTGGAGCATCTGCACGGTACGGCGTACGGCATTATTCCTGATCAGATCGAAGCGGGTACGTATATGGCGGCGGCGGTAGCAACCGGCGGCGACGTATTGGTAAAGAACGTCACCCCAAAACACTTGGAATCGATCACCGCTAAACTGGGTGAAATGGGCGTAACGGTGGAAAAATACGACGATGCGGTGTACGTGTCGGCGGAAAACGGTATCCGCCGTTGTAATGTTACGACTATGCCCCATCCCGGTTTTCCTACCGATATGCAACCCCAGTTCGGTGTATTGTTGTCGCTGGCTGACGGGACAAGCATTATCAATGAAGGTGTTTGGGAAAACCGTTTCCGTTATACCGAAGAACTGCGCCGTATGGGTGCGCAAGTGCAGGTGGACGGTACTATTGCCGTATTTCAGGGCGTGGGAGAGTTGATCGCTTCTGCGGTGAAAGCGCTGGACTTGCGCGCAGGTGCCGCGATGATTATCGCCGGCCTTGCCGCAAAAGGTACCACGAAGATTGAGAACATTCATTTTATCAAGCGTGGGTATGAAAACATTGTTGAAAAATTACGTGCTCTCGGTGCGGATATTACCGAAGTGGACGAGCCGTAAGCGTTCCATAACTATACTGAAAAAACCGCGGTTTCGCGGTTTTTTTTGGGGTGAAATATATGGCTAAATACTGTTCGCTGTTTAGTGGCAGTAAAGGTAATTCTACATATATAGGTACAACAAGCGGCGGCATTTTGGTAGATGTCGGCGTATCCGCCAAACGTATACGTGAAGCGCTGGAAGCGCGTGATATCGACCCTTGTTCCATTCAAGGGGTATGTATTACTCACGAACACAGCGACCACGTAGCAGGATTACGTGTGCTGACCAAACAGTACGGCTGGACGGTGTACGCTTCGGAAGGCACATTATCTGCTCTGCTGGAACAGCAGTTGATTAACTCCAAAAGCGACGTGGTACCTTTGTATACGGCGGCGGTGACGATTGGCGATATGCAGGTAGTGCCGTTTCATACCCCGCACGACGCACGGGAGAGTATGGGCTTTTGTGTGTATACCCCCGATGAACGAAAAATCGGTATCGCTACCGATATGGGCGTGATGCGTAGGGAAGTGGAAAGTCTGCTTGCACAATGCGATCTGGTACATATCGAATCCAATCACGATATCGGTATGTTGCGTGCGGGCCCGTATCCACTGCATCTGCAACAACGGATTTTGTCGGATAGGGGACACCTTTCTAACGTAATGTGTGCCCAAACGGTTGTATCTTTAGCAAAAGCGGGCGTTTCCCGCTTTGTATTGGCACATTTGAGTGAGCAGAATAACACGCCTGCTTTGGCGAAAGAAACGTCTTTGTCGGCATTGTCAAGAGAAGGTATGGTGGCAGGACGGGACTACCTGTTGGGCGCGGCGTCGCCTGTGGCGCGTTGTAACGTGACCTTGCTTTGAGAGGGAGACAACTATGTTGCGTGTGACGGTACTGTGTATCGGTAATTTGAAAGAACGCTATTGGCGTGATGCCGTGGCAGAATATGTGAAACGCCTTTCTGCTTTTTGTAAATTGCAGGTGATAGAACTGGCGGAAGAACGTCTCAATGATACGCCGTCCGCGGCGCAGATTACGGCGGCATTGGACGCGGAGGGGAAACGCATTTTAGCGAAGATTCCTGTCGGTGCCGCGGTAATACCGCTGTGCATTGAAGGCAAAGAAATGCCGTCTCCTGCACTCGCAGACACCTTAAACCGTTTGGCGGTAGACGGAAAAAGCGATGTGGTGTTCATTATTGGTGGTTCTTGCGGTTTGTCCGACGCGGTAAAAGCGGCGGCGACGTTGCGATTGTCGATGTCTCCTATGACCTTTCCGCACCAGTTGGCAAGGGTGATGCTGCTTGAGCAGATCTACCGCGCGTTTCAGATATCAAACGGCGGAAAATATCATAAGTAATCTAAAAAAAGTCGGTGTTTACACCGACTTTTTTTGTTGCGTGGGAATATTGCGGGCAGTTTTTCAATATAGATGTACCAACGTAGCCAATGCTTTGGTTAAAAGTGGGAGGAAAATGGTATGGTGACAGGTACGGAAATTTATAAAGATATTGCCACACGTACGGGCGGTGATATCTACATCGGGGTGGTAGGTCCCGTGCGCACGGGCAAATCCACCTTTATAAAACGGTTTATGGACACGCTGGTGTTGCCGCATATGGATAATGAATACCAACGCACGCGTGCAAATGATGAATTGCCGCAATCGGCGGCGGGACGCACCATTATGACCACCGAACCGAAATTTGTGCCTGAACAGGGTGCGCAGATTACGTTGGGTGATAATGTAGGTATGCAGGTACGGCTGATCGATTGCGTCGGATATATCGTCCCGTCTTCGCTGGGCTACATAGAAAACGAACAGCCGCGTATGGTAAAAACACCGTGGTATGATGAAGAAATTCCGTTTAATATGGCGGCGGAAAAAGGCACGGAAAAGGTGATTTCCGAACATTCTACTATCGGGTTGGTGGTGACGACCGACGGCAGTATCACCGATATCCCGCGTGAAGAATATGCCCAAGCCGAAGCGCGTGTGATTGCTGAATTACAAGGTATAGAAAAGCCGTTTGTGGTACTGCTAAATTCCATGCACCCCGAACAGCCGGAAACGCAAGCATTGGCGGCGTCACTCCGGGAACAGTATAACGCACCCGTTGTTGCGGTAAATTGCCGAGAGATGGGCGAACAAGAGTTTTTGGAAGTGTTACGGGAAATATTATTCGAATTCCCTGTCGGTGAAATGCAGGTGTCTTTGCCGCGTTGGTTGTTGACGCTGGATAGGGAACACCCTGTGCGCCGCACGGTGTTGGACGCGGTAAAAGCGGCGGCATCTTCGGTGGAAAAGATAAGTCAGGTCAAAGGTATGGAAACCTGTATGGAAACCTGTTGTTACGTGGATACCGTAAAAGTATCGGGAGTTGACCTTGGTAGCGGCAGTGCCCATTTACAGGTGTCCGTAGACCCTGCACTCTTCTATCAAATTTTAGGGGAAACGACCGGTCTTTCGCTGAAAGATGAAGGCGAGTTGATGACCACTTTGATGCAGATGGCGGAAACTTGCAAAAAGTACGAACGTATCCGCGGCGCATTGGAAGAAGCGGAAGCGACGGGGTACGGTATTGTAATGCCGGATGTGGAAGAAATGACTTTGGAACAACCCGAAATTATCAAACAAAGCGGCAGATACGGCGTGCGTCTGCGTGCCGCCGCGCCCTCTATTCACCTGTTGCGTGCAGATATTGAAACCGAAGTGTCGCCTATTGTGGGTAGCGAAAAACAGTCGGAAGATTTGGTGGCGTATCTGCTCAAAGAGTTCGAAGAAAGTCCTGAAAAAATTTGGGAATCCAATATTTTCGGTACGTCACTTTACGGCCTTGTTAATGAAGGGTTGCATAATAAACTGCATCATATGCCGCACGAAGCACGTTTGAAGATCAAAGAAACGGTGGAACGTGTTATCAATGAAGGGTGTAACGGTCTTATTTGCATTATTGTATAGGAGTTAAAATGGAAGAACAATATAAACCGTTGTTTGAAGAAGCGATCCCTACGCCCCCGCCGCAAAAGAAACAGGGACGTGCGGGCGTGTTACTTGTACAAAGTATTTGCTGTGCCGTGTTGGTGTTGTTGTTTTGGCTGTTTCGCGTGTTGGGCGGCGATAGTTTTACCGCTTTAAAAACTGCTTTTCACAGCGCGTTGGAAAACAACGTGCTGATGGAAACGGTGGTAG
>JAZPXM010000099.1:0-13594 GCA_045543675.1 Acutalibacteraceae bacterium | reverse complement strand
GGTTTTGACGGAAGGGTAGTTCTGGACATAAGAAAAGCACTTCGACTACCCCTCAGTTTCACTCGCTTAAACGCTCGTTCAACAGCTCCCCTGACAAGGGGAGCCAAGAGTTTTCGCGACCGAGCGAAGAATAGGGCAATTTTCGGTATTTTTGCGAAAGCAAAAACGCACGTGTTCAGCGTGCGCGAAAATGCAGGAACTCCGCTTTGCGGAGTTCACTCGACCGAGTAGCGCGAAGCGCTACTCCCCTGACAAGGGGGAACCAAGGGTTTTCACGACTTTTCTGCAACTCCCTTACGATGGATGGTCATAGAGATTAAAAAAGAGAGAATGCATCGTACGCGGTACATTCTCTCTTTTGTATTTACAATCTTACACGAAAGTTACCTTTCAGCAGAAAAGCATAGGGGGGTCTCAATCCAGATGCATGATCACGGTCGTTCTATGTCCGCACACATCACAGGCATATATCGTCGTAACGTCATACCCGTATTCGGGCGCCCGCATACTGAGAGACTTGTCAAACGTACGGCATTGCGCGCAGAAATAGTATCCTGTGACGTACACACCTCTGCCTTGTCCGAACACCGTCGCATTGGTGACCGACATATTCTGTACCTTTAAAGCGGGTATCTTCGTATATGTATACCACGTATTGCCGGTCAGCGTGGTCTTTTCACGCGGCTTTTCTTTGCCGCAGCTTACGCATCTGTCGTTTTTGTACTCGTGCGATGCTGTGTACGTATACGTTTCGGTCGCGTCGCATTTTTTGCACACTTTCTTCTTCTCCCCCTCTTGGGTACAGGTGGCGGTGGATGTCACCGTTTCTTCCCATTCGTGCCCACCGCAGAGCAATGTCGAACGCAGAAGTTCCATTTGCTCAAGCGTAGTCGGAGATATCTCTTCATATTTAGAAAAACCAATTTCCCCGTCTTCCAATTGAAAACGCACCCATTTTCTCCCATTCTGCACGACCCATGCGGTATTTTCCAGTAATGAAGTCTTGATTTTATAATCAGAAAAGACAGTTATATCCCCTTCCGTGCCGCCGTACGAATCATTACTCTCCACCGCCAATTTCCCATCCTTGAAAGCGTAGAAATAACCATACGATTCGCCAAAAATTTCTTTGTAATATTGACCGTCGTATTTTTCGGCTATTTTTTTCTTGATATTTGCGCCTTTAACAGCGGTCGCCACCGTCAAAAGAATAATCAGTGCCAGCACAGCCCCCGCTATGCAAATCAATACTTTCTTTTTGGCTTTGATACATCCCCACAGCCGCAACAGTTTTTCTTTCATTATTTCCGCTCCTTTTTTATAAAATAGGTGACTCTACTTATAAAGACCGTTCTTTTGACACAAAATGACGATGCTTTTTTAAAAAATTATAAGAAAACAAAAACATATTTCTTTGTACGGTGCAGTATCTCCATACAATACCAATCAAAAAAACAGAGCAGAAACACAAACTTTGTGTTCCTGCTCTGTTTGTCAGGGTAGCGTTGAATGCTTTAATCCATCTGCGATGTATACAACTGATAGTAAGCACCGTGTTGTGCCATCAGTTCGTCGTGAGAGCCGCTTTCTTTAATGCCGCGGTCGGCAATGTAGAAAATGCGGTCACAGTTTTTAATAGTAGACAAGCGGTGCGCAATGATAAAGGACGTCCGCCCTTTTAACAGCGCCGCGATGCCTTGTTGCAACAGCCGCTCGGTGGCGGTGTCAATAGAGGACGTCGCTTCGTCAAGTATCAATATCTCAGGGTCGGACAACAGCGTACGCGCAAATGCTATCAACTGGCGCTGTCCTTGCGACAAGGTACTGCCGCGCTCGTTGACGGGGGTATCGTATCCCTTTTCCATCGCCATAATAAAGTCGTGCGCACACACCGCTTTTGCGGCGGTTATCACTTCTTCGTCGGTAGCATCCAGTTTGCCGTAACGGATATTCTCCATAATGGTGCCGCTGAAAATAAAACTTTCCTGCATCATAATGCCCTGCTGTTCACGCAACGAACGCAAGGTCACCTTGGCAATATCATATTTACCGTCCAGTAAGATCTGCCCGTCGTCAATGTTATAAAAGCGGCTGATAAGGTTAACCACGGTGGTTTTGCCCGCGCCCGTTTCACCCACCAGCGCGATGCTTTCTCCCGCTTTCACGTCGAAATGCAGGTGTTCTAAGATCGGGACACCTTTCTCGTAACCGAAGGTCACGTCCTTGAAGGTCACATCTCCGCGAATTTTCGGCAGGTCCACAGCATCGGGGACATCGTCCACCGTTACAGGCTCATCCATCGTTTCAAAAATACGTTCCAGATACGCCAAGCCGTTTAAAAACTGGTTGTAGATCGCGGCGAGATTATTAACGGGTTGCCAAAATCTGCCTACGTACTGGCCCATCGCAAGCAACACACCAAACGACACCATACCGCCGCCCGAAAAATACACGCCCGCAATATACAGTATTGTAAAAGCGAGCTGCTGAACGATTTGAGACGATGTGGTAACGGTGGTATTGATATATATTTGTTTCATCCACGAATCGTAACACGCATCCAGCAATTTTTCCTGCGTGGCTATTGCTTCTTCCTGATGTGCAAACAGTTGGCTTACCCGTACACCCTCAATGTTTTCCGCCAAAAAGGCGTTGTAGTTAGAGTTTTTATTGGATGCTATCTGTCCGCGTCGCCGTTGAATAGGGCGCAGAATGAAAATCAGCAGAATAAACAAAGGCAATGCCAACATCGATACCGCCGCTAAACGTGCATCGGTGCGGAACATAAAAACGGTGATAAATACAATGTTAAACACGTCAATAATCATATTGACAATACCGTTGGACAACATCGACGATACTTCATTGACGTAGTTCACAACACGCACCAGAATCTTGCCCGCGGGACGGCTGTCATAATACGCAAACGGCAGTTTTTGCAGGTGGGCAAACAGGTCTTTGCGAATATCAAAGATAATATTCTGGCTGGCGTGCGCCATCATACGCGCGCGAACAACGGTCAGCACCGTGCTGAGTGCGTTGACGGCAAAAAACGCTGCCGCCAACCACAATAAACCGCCGACATCCTTTTGCGGTACCGCTTCGTCCAATGCTTTTTGGGTGATTTTCGGGCCGAAAAGCCCCACGATCGCCGCCACAGCAGACAGCAGCAAAGAAACGGACATCAACACGCGGTTGCGTTTGACATACTGAAAAGCGCGCTTTAGGTGAGCAAGGTTAAACGGGGTTTCCAATACTTCGTCTTCGTTAAAACGATTGCGTTTCATTTGCCCTCACCTCCCGTTTCCAGTCCGTTCTGTAACGCGTAGGTTTCGTAATAATACCCATTATTTTTCAGCAACTGTTCGTGGGTACCCATTTCGGCGATCTTACCGTCCTGCAACACCAAAATAAGATCGGCATCTTTTACCGAAGAAATGCGTCCTGCAATAATCACTTTGGTACAGGCAAACGGCAATTCTCTCAGTTGCTCCTGAATATATTTCTCGGTTTCCATATCCAGCGCCGACGTGGTATCATCCAGTATCAGTATAGACGGGCGCACCGCTAATGCACGGGCAAGCGCAATGCGTTGACGCTGACCGCTGGACAACCCGACACCGCGTTCCCCGACCACCGTTTCTAAACCGTCCGGCATCTTTTTCGCAAATCCTGCCACAGCGGCACGGCGGGCAAAATCTGCCGCTTCTTCTTCGCACATATCCAAGTTGCCGAAAGCGATATTGTTTTCAATCGAGTCGGAGAACAAAAACACTTCCTGCGTGGCGGTGCCGATATGGGAACGCAGTTCCTGCAACTTCCAATCGCGAACATCACAACCATCCACCGACACGGCGCCTGCTTTCACGTCATACAAGCGTGCTATCAAATTGACAAGGGTGGTCTTGCCACACCCCGTCGGTCCCATAATCGCCAGCGTACCGCCTGCGGGAATATGGAACGAAATATCCCTTAATACCGTTTTTTCTTTGTACGCAAAGGTGACGTTATCAAAACGGATATCCCCTTGCATCGTCGGGCGGGACACCGCATCTTCCTTGTCGGTCACCCGTTTATCCGCATAATAAATCTCCATAACTTTCTGCGCAGACGCGGAAAACCGTTGCAGGTCATCCATATACACACCCACACTGCGTATCGGCATAGTGAGTGCAAAAGATAAGGTGGTAAACATAGCGAGTTGCCCGGCGGTGAGTTCCCCTTCCATAATGAAGTACCCGCCCACAAACACAATGATAAGGGTCATCAGTACCACCAATGCCTCCATCAGCGGCAGTACACGCAACCACGCCTTGTTAATGGTAAGATGTATCTCACGGAACGCTTCGTTGCGTTTGCCAAACCGTTCGCGTTCATAGTCTTCCCGCACAAATGCTTTCACAACGCGGTTGCCCGCAATGTTTTCCTGCGCGGCGGTATTCATTGCCGCCATTCTCTCACGCATGATACGGAAATTATCCCGCACGCGGCGGCGATACATCGTGATGAATACCATCGTCAGCGGAATAACCGCCAACAATATCAAGGTCAACTTCGGGCTGTAACAGAAGAACAGCACAAAAGCCGCCAGCAACAAAGTGACGCTGTCGGTAACCTGAAAAATCGTATACGCCATCACGTGACGGCAATAGTTAAGATCCCCCTGCATACGGGTGATCAAATCACCTGTACGGTGGGTGTCAAAATAACTGACGTCCTGATACTGTAACCGACGAAACAGTTCGCGACGCAGATTGATAAGCATATTCTGTGACGCTTCTTCCAGCATCACGATCATCCCGTGCCGCGCTCCGACACGCACCACCGTCACCGTCAGCATTGCCGCTAAAATCGGTATCAGCGGTGTGGGGTTACCCGCCATAATGACATCGTCGTACAAACGGGATGTCAGCCACGGGTCGATCAGTTGCATCACGCTGGTCACTACGCTGATAACCAGCCCGATGACCACCAATCGCAGATGTTTCCTGCTCATGTGCTTTAACAGCCATTTTATCTGAAACATACGTCTACCTCCTGTTCACACAGTCGGATGGATAACGGACGAACAGAAAAAGTTCTGTTCACCGCCTTTATACACCTTTTTCACCGAAAAAACAACCCCTTTTCGTTCGGCAAAATCCCAAAAATTACAGCCGTTTTTCGGCATATTTCACAACTGTACGTGAACAAATTATAAACACACCGCGGATTTTCTTGACGGGCGGCTGAACACACCGTATAATGGGGATACAAAAGGAGTGAATTGTATGTTAACGCTCAAAAATATTCATAAAACGTATACGGCGGGCGGTACCGACGTCGCGGCGCTCAAAGGCGTGTCTCTGAATTTCCGCAAAAATGAATTTGTGGCAATTTTAGGACCGTCGGGATGCGGCAAAACCACCTTGCTCAATATTATCGGCGGTCTGGACCGCTATTCCGACGGTGATTTAAAAATCGGCGGACGGTCCACCAAAGAGTTCAAAGACCGTGACTGGGATACCTACCGCAACCATTCGGTCGGTTTCGTGTTCCAAAGCTACAACCTTATTCCGCACCAGTCGGTGTTACGCAACGTGGAGTTGGCGCTGACCCTGTCGGGTGTTTCCCGTGCCGAACGCAGACGCCGCGCGAAAGAAGCGTTGGAAAAGGTAGGGCTTGGCGACCAGTTACATAAAAAACCTGCCCAAATGTCGGGCGGACAGATGCAACGCGTAGCGATTGCACGTGCATTGGTAAACAACCCCGAAATTCTGTTGGCGGACGAGCCGACAGGTGCATTGGATACCGCTACCAGCGTGCAGATCATGGAGATCCTGAAAGAAATCGCCAACGAGCGACTGATCATTATGGTGACCCACAATCCCGAGCTGGCAGAATATTATGCCACCCGCACGGTGCGGTTGTTAGACGGCGAGATCGTATCGGACTCCAATCCGTACACGGAAGAGTGGCCCGCTCCCGAAAAGCCGAAAAAGCGCAAAAAAGAAAAGCATACGTCTATGTCCTTTTTCACCGCGCTTGCCTTGTCACTGAACAACTTGATGACCAAAAAGGCGCGAACATTCTTGACGTCCTTTGCGGGCAGTATCGGCATTATCGGCATCGCGCTCATTTTGGCGTTATCCAACGGTGTGCAGACCTACATCGATGCGGTGCAGGAAGATACCCTTTCCACCTACCCGCTGTCTATCGAAGCGGAAAATGTGGATATGTCTTCTATGCTCACCACCTTAACGGGTATGCATTCGGGAGAAAGCGATCACGAAAAAGACCGCATATATCCCAATGAAGTATTATACGATCTTATCAACACCATGAACTCGCTGGAAACCGACACCAACAATTTGGCGGCATTTAAAAAGTATTTAGACAGTAATCCCGAAGGGTTGCAGGACCATGTAAGTGCCATTCGTTATGGTTACGGACAATCTTTGAGCGTGTTTGTCAAAGACCCCGAAGGCAGCATCGTGCAATCCGACCTTAACGATTTGGTGGCGCGGATTATGGGCGCTGATATGGAAGAAATGCAATCTTCCATACCGATGGCGAATATGATGTCCACAACCCCTGCCTTTTCCAACGGTATGCAGTTATGGGAAGAAATGCTGACCGATAAAGACAGCGGCAAACTCAACCCCTTGCTGTATGAACAGTATGATTTGATTCACGGCAGTTGGCCGGACGCCTACAACGAACTGGTGTTGGTGGTAGACGAAAACAACGAAGTGGCGGATATTTGTCTGTACGCCTTAGGTCTTAAAACCACGCAGGAAATGCAGGACATTTTAGAAGATGCATCCACCGGCGAAGAAATTACGGTAGACAAAAGCGGCTGGTCGTATGAAGATATCTGCAATCTGACCTTTAAAATGGTGTTGCCTGCGGAACGGTGGCAAAAAGCGGAGGACGGCACTTTTACCGACCTTACCGAAACCGACGCGGGACTCAAATATCTGTATGACAACGGTTTAGACTTGAAGATCACGGGTATCATCCGCCCGAATGAAGATGCGGTAGCGGCAATGATGAGCGGCAGTATCGGATACACGTCTGCGCTCACCGACTACATTGCCGAAAAAGGCAAACAAGCTGTTGCATTGAAAGAACAACTTCAAAAACCCGACGTTGATGTGTTCTTGGGGTTGCCGTTTAAAACGGACGATATGAAAGAACCCACCGACAAAGAAAAGGCGGCAGACATTACCGCGTATCTCAAGGGGTTACCCACCGACAAAAAAGCAGAAATGCTGGTCACCATTCAAAGCACCCCCACCGATGCGTATGTCAGTAACGCGGTAGAGCAATCCCTTGCCACCTTGACCCGTGAAAAGATCGAAACGATGATGGTGTCGTCCTATGCCGAACAAATGGGTATGGACGAGAAAAAAATAAAGGACTACGTCGCAGATATGGACGATGAGACCTTATTCGGTTATGTGCGGGAAATGCTCAAAGAGCAGATTACCGCACAGTACGCAGAGGGTGTCAAAGCACAACTGGGCAATCTTCCTGCCGTACAGTTGGCGGCGATGCTGGATGCGGCGTTGCCCACTTATGATACCGCCACATTGGTGCGGCTATATGACGACCATATGCCGCCCACCGTATCCGAAGCAACCTTAGCGGAAAACTTAAAAGCACTCGGATATATTGACAAAGAAACCCCCACATCCATTCAACTGTATGCCGCTACCTTTGCGGATAAAGATGCCATTTCGGACATCATTGCCAAATACAACGAAACCGCCAGCGAAGAAGACTACATCAACTACACCGATTACGTCGCGTTGATGATGTCCTCCATTACCACCATTATTTCCGCGATCTCCTACGTGCTGGTAGCGTTTGTATCCATCTCTCTGGTGGTATCTTCCATTATGATCGGTATCATCACCTATATTTCCGTGTTGGAACGCACCAAGGAAATCGGTATTTTGCGCGCTATCGGCGCATCCAAAAAGGACATTTCCCGTGTGTTTAACGCCGAGACCTTAATCGTAGGGTTTACGGCAGGCGCTATCGGCATCGGCTTGACATTGCTGATTTGTTTGCCCGCCAACATTATTATTCAGACAGTCACGGGTATCCCTGACCTTGCCGCTTCCTTGCCGTGGAAAGCAGGTGTGGCGCTGGTGGTTATCAGTATGGTACTCACCTATATTGCAGGGTTGTTCCCATCCCGCGTAGCGGCAAAAAAAGATCCCGTTGTAGCGCTGAGAAGTGAATAATTAAAAGGCGTGTGTTCAAAAGAACACACGCCTTTCTCTCTCCGGAAGAGCGATTACATCAAAATACTGACCGCGCGCCAACTGCGCAACGGCGGCAGGGTGGCAATAAAGCGAGCGTCTTTTTCCGCAAAGGGCCGGCGCTCGGGATTGCCGTACGGGTCAAAATAGGTATATCCCGTCGTATCAGCAGGGTTAGCCACTACCACTTCCAGTTCTTCGGTATCGGTAAGCGACACGTTTAAAAGCGTGACGGTCTTCACCTTGCCGTTTACATCTTCGCGCGGTACGCATACCACTTGGTCTTGTGTCGCCACATACGCGGGCAACGGCTGTTTCGCCGCCGCGTCAATCGCCGCACGCAACAGTTCACGGCGGGCAAAGGAAATATTGTTGCCTTGCAACGGTGCCGCGGAAATCACCCATTTCGCGCCGTTTACGGTGGATACCAGCGCGGTGGCAGTACCGACCGGCGTACCGTCTATAATGGTATTAAAATGGGACAGTTCTTCCACGTCTTCGCCCACGATATACATTTTCGCCCCACAGCGTTGCCGAATATTGTCCCACGAAATGCTGTTGGAAACGGGGTGGTCGGAAAGATATTCAAACACACCACCGCGGTACAGTTCGGGTTGCAGTACCGCGCGGGCTTTTAAATACGCCCCAAAACCTTTTTCCGCTAACCTATTTAAGGTGGCGGCTTCTAAAATCACCGTCTCGCGGGTAAGGAACTCCATATCTTCCCCGGTTAAATACTCCACCGCTTTGGCGGTCAGAAAATAGCAGTTACCGACGGGACTTGCGTGCCACGGGATACCCCAACGCATCGCGTCTGCCATATCCCAGATACAGGTTTCGTTAAAAAACGGCTCGCCGTTTTCGTCTGCTTTAACAAGGTGCGCTTTGGGCGGTTGATACACCACGATACCGCCGTTTACCGTATCTTTTGCCGCCGCATTAAACGCATCAAAGTACGGCTGATGCCGTGTCAGTTTCTTAAACAAGCGTTTTTGGAAATCCAGATTATCGTTAGCGCTCATCAGCGTCACGCTTGCTTCGTTACAGCCGTACGCCAAGTACATAATGGCTTCCAGACAAGTACATTCGGGGGATTTGCCGTACACCGTCCACGGCAGGTTTTCAATCTCGCAGGAGCGCGCCGTCACTTCTTTGGGCAAACGGGCGTTCATATAGTTTAAGATCAAACTTTTTGTAAGCATCACGTCGGGTTTATGGTCATCATAAAAACCGCCGCCCGCACGGAAGGTGGGCGCTTTACCCGACACTGCAATGATCTTATCAATAATCGCCTTTTGTGTATCGGTCACCATGGTGGTGTTGCCGCCGTTTTGGAAACCGATAATCGTGTCAGGGGAAACGGATGTCACCGCTTTCGCAACCACACCTGCAAAATCCGCCAAGCTCTCGCGCTGTACGTTGATGTACTGTTCACGTACGGTGGGGTCAGCGTAAAACACAGGTTTCAAGGTTTCTCGGGTATAATCCGTGCCCATTTTCTCATTGAATAGCGCAAGGCAGTTATCACAGAAGCACAGCGCCTTGGATTTGGCAATAAGGCGCAAACGAATGTCGTCATCCACCCACGCAATTTCGGGTTTCCAGGATGCATATATTTCCAGCGTTTCCCGCACGTATTCACGGAAATCGGGGCTGTTCCAGCAAAACACACCGGGGCAGGTGACGCCATCAATGGACATAACGGTTAAAAAGGTCGGCAACACGCCTTCGCCACCAAAGCTTTTTAATGCACTTTCGTGATGGCCGATGGTACGGCTTATCTGCATAGACGGCGTGATGCCTGCCGCTTTAAACTGCTCTGCCGCCCACGCCATATCTTGTACTTCTTTTTTGACGCGCTCTACCGACGGGATACCGTAAGACGTAGCAAGCCACACTTCGTCAAACGGATTACCGCTCGCTTTCAGCGCCTCTATCAAACGCAAAATATAATCGTGGTCAAAATGACACGCAGTGCCTGTGCGCAACGATACTCTCATATCAATTCTCCTTTACACGGATATTGAGCGCCGCCATATCTACGGTTTCGGGGGTGGACGCGGGTACGTCGTTCCACGGGGTCACAAAAATATCCGCTTTTTTCAGCGCCGCCAAATCGTTAAAGAGCGGTGCTAACGTGGTGTGCAACTGTAATGTCAAAGTTGCCGTTTTACCGCGGAATTTTTCGGGTACCGCAAAACGGTAAGGCGGAAATGCGCAAGCACCGACCGTTTCACCGTCCAAAGCGGCGGTCATATACATTTTGGCATCTGCGGTCTCAATGGCTGCCGCTCGTTCGGACAAGGCAACTTCGGCTGTGACGGTAGCGGTGCGCCAGAAAGCACCTGCCGTTTCCGTACCGCGCGGACGTAACCTATTGCCGTCTGCCATAAAGTCGCCAAGCAGTAATACGGCGGGCAAATACCCGTAATCTTTCACTTTTGCGGTCAGGATATGTTCGCCCGCTGTGAGTTTTACGGTGGTTTTTACGTACAAATGCGAATAACATGCGGTGAGTTCATCACACGGTTGCGTACATACTACCGCTTGACCGTCTACCAACAGCGTAAATGCTTCGGGATAGGTACGCACACACACCGTCACGTTCATATCGTCTGTCACGGTTATTTTTGCGGTATCTTCCACAAAGAAATGCGGACGGTACACGTTATCATACGGGAAAGATAAGGCGGCGTTTTCAACGGGGTAGGTATTACCGCTTTCTGCGGGCGCTGAAAATACGCCGTTTTCCAACACACATACGCCGTAATTATCCAGCACGATGTCTGCTTTGCCGTTTTTAGTGGTGAGCACACCGTAGCGCACACCTGCGGCGGTATTTCTGCGGTCGATCACTGCTACCGTACCATCGGTGTAGGTTTTTACCAACACGTCGCTGAGTAAATTACCTTTTGCATCGGTGACGGTCGTTGTCCTGTACCGAACGGCCGCTTTTGCCGCTCCTTCTGCATCGGCATACACCGTACCGTTCACCGTATCCTTGACACCGTCAAGGGTGGGGTACAACGCCATTTTACAGGTATGCCGTTCCCCTTCACGGAGCATACGCCACGGAATTTGATTTTGAATCATCGCTTCTACCGTCGCTTTAAACTGCTGTTCTACGGCGTCGCCTTTGCGATAACCGATGGCACCAAGATATGCGTCGTACGGACAATACACACCAACGGCGGCATCCACCGTTTTTTCTGCAAACCGCGCCGCTTTTGCCGCTTCTTCTGCCAACAGACCAAACCCGTCAAAATCAGGGCAATGGTAGTTGACGTTATCAAAAAAGTCAGGCTTTTTCACGTTGCCTTTCGCATCTAAATGGGAAATCGCGATAAAGTAACGGTTAATACCGTGTGCCGCGGCGTACCACAACATCTGTTTCCGCCTTGCAAACGGCATTGAACACGGACCGAGCGCGAACAGTTCCGCCATTGCGTACTTGTTACCGTGAAACCGTACGTTTTCCAACATGGTAAACAGCGTGTCGGTATTGACGTACAACCTACTCGGAATTTCGTCCACACCGGGCACAGTCATTTTCTCGATAAAGGAGAACCAATCGCCCGTTTCAAAGGTAGCGGACAGCGGCGATTCGTCATTTAAGGTATGTCCCGCCAACAACAGCCCGTGCGCGTTACACCACGCGGCAACGCGGGTGATAAAACAAGCGGTAAACCGCTTGCCGACAAGCGAACGGAACACGCCGGGGAAGTTTTTGGTGTCAGCGCCTTGATGAAAAGCGACAATATCCGCTTTTAAGTCGCCGCCGCACGCCGCTTTGTAGTCCTCTTCCACACCGTCATAGTAGGGATACAAGCCATCCGCATTCGCGGTATAAATAAAACTCGGTTCGTCGGTGAAAATGCCGGGAATGACGTTACCGAAATATTCGCCGAACCACGCATAATATTTTTCGTGGGTCAAGCGGATAAAGCAGTCCACCGCATCCGGATTTAACATATCGTTATCAAACGGGTGGAACACGCGTTCCGCTTTGCCCGCTTCCATGGTTTCCACTTGTACCGCACCGTCTGCATACACAAAGCGGCGCGCCGCAAAGGCAGGGTTTTCTTTCGCCACGGCGTTTTTACAAGACCCCGACGGCCAGTTAAATTCGTCGTACAACCAGATATACATACCCAGCCGTTTGGCAGTCTCAATGGCAAAGCCGATCATATCCCGAAATTCTTCGGACATATATTCAATTTCCAGCCCCGAACGCGGATATAACAACACCGCGTCGATACCTACTTTTTTGTAGGTGGTGAGCATTTTTTCGATTTTTTCTTCGGTCGGTCTGCCTGTCAAAGCAAGCATGGGAATAAACGGGTTCATACAACCACCGCCTTTCATCCCAATTGTACCGCATTTTTTGCAGTTTGCATAGCAAAATCGGTGTATTTTTTGGTAATTTTGCTTTTTGGAAAACAAAAAGAACAACCGCCCCTTGCGAAGCGGTTGTTCAAGATTTACAGTTTATTCGCCGATAACTTCGGGAGCCGCATCAACAGCAGCGGGCTGTTCTGCAACAGCGGGTGCCTGTTTTGCTTTCAGATCTTCATAGAAAGCGGCCATAGCCGTGGACATATACGGCTGTATCCACAGCAGAAGGATACCGGCTGTAAATGCGCTCAGAATCGCCCAGCCGATAAAGCTCAGTTCCAAACAGAACAAACGCCATTTGTTGCCTTCCATCATCACCATAGACGCGCGTCTTGCTTCCGACTGGCTCATTTCGGGATTGTCAATGAGAATGAAATAACTCATGCTGTAAGACAGCGCTTTGACAATGCCGGGAATGACAAACAGCAAACTCCACAACGCAACAAAAATGCCGTTAACCAGACTCAGCAAAAATGCGTTGACAAAGTTTTTGAAACCGTCAAACAAATTCACGACTTCGGGCTTTTCACCGCGAATCACTTTCAGCGTCGCGCCGTAATAGCCGATTGCCAAAGGACCGCTGAGCAGCAACACTGCCACCGAGCCGACAGCGGGAATGATACCGCATACCGCCGAAATCAATCCAAATAACAGGTAGATGACAACCATCGTACCCCAGTTGCCGGCAAGCGCTTTCCACGCCGCCTGTCTGTAATCTCTTGCGAACATAAAAATTTCCCCTTTCAACTATGTATAAATACTTATTTAATGACTTCTGCCATGGTGCCGGGTGCTACGCAACCCGCATTGGATTCGTCGGTGTCGATGTGCATAGCGAGTGCAAAGTTCGGGTTTACACGCACCACAACGTCACCAAACACGATAGAACGACCGTCGTTATCTACTTTTACGCTGACAACGTCTTTGTCTTTCAGACCCATACTTTC
>JAZPXM010000098.1:0-1606 GCA_045543675.1 Acutalibacteraceae bacterium | reverse complement strand
TATCCCTTTCATTTGGCAAGTGTTCACAAACAATACTTTTCAACATGAAAGCATATTAACGCGGAAACCGTGCTTGAATGTGATTGACTA
This sequence comes from Acutalibacteraceae bacterium, assembly GCA_045543675.1. Taxonomy (GTDB): domain Bacteria; phylum Bacillota; class Clostridia; order Oscillospirales; family Acutalibacteraceae; genus URNF01. Next base: position 1,516 of record JAZPXM010000098.1, on the reverse strand, counting down.
CATTAAAGACGCGGACTTCCTTGTACAGCTATCAGACACGGAAGCATTTTGTTTTTCCGTTGCGGAAGCGTTGACAGTTGGAACGCCTGTTATTGTAACGCCTTGTCCGGTCTATGAAGAAATCGGTGTCAACAAAGACAACGCGATCATATTGCCGTTTGACTTTGACGATATAGACGAAACGGAACTATACAAGAAAAGGAAATTCAAGTACAGCGCACCCGCAGAAACGTGGGGCGAATTGCTAACAGGAAAAGCAACATACGACCCCGGCGAAAAAGTAAACGTGCTCACGATCAAGAACTATTTTGACATCGAACAACAAAGACAAATCTTAGCCGGGGAAAAACAAACAGTTACGGCAAGCCGTGCGGCATACCTTGAAGCCGTCGGAGTTGTAAACAAGCCCTTGTAAGTAACCACCGCAACGATAAGCGGACGGCAAAAGCAAGGGCTTTATATATGAGCGGTGTTCCGAACACAATGCGGGAAAGTGTCCCGCGCCGCCTAACACTTTGTCAACGGTAGACAAGTAAATAAAACGACCGGGGCGGGGTATGTGGCAACTATGGAGTTGACGGGGATTTTTAATAAAGGGGGTGCAAGTATGGCAAACGAACAGAACTTAAAGCCCGTTCAAACCAAGAGTGAAGCAAGAGAACGCGGAAGCAAAGGCGGCAAGGCAAGCGGAGAAGCTAGAAGGCGTAAAAGATCGCTTCGGGAAGCTATGCAAACTATGCTTGCACTTGACTTGTCCGAGAAGGAAATAAACGACCTTGCAAAGAAGGGTTACGACGCACAAACACAGTTAGACGCATTGACCGCCGCCGCCCTTATGTCGGCAAAGCGGGGGAACTCGCAAGCGTTCGCGAATGTTATGCGGTTGTTAGGCGAAGAAACCTTGAATATTGAAATCCAGGACGACAGCACAAAGAACATGGATAACTGGCTAAACGATGAAAGAAACGCTTTTAAATCTGATAAGTAAAAGCCCGGTTACAATTGGACAATGGGAAGGCTACAACCTGTTAGGAGACTTGCACAACGAATGGTTGCGCGAGTTTCTTTTTAGCACCGAAGACGTTTCTATACAGGCTCACAGAGGAAGTTACAAAACAACGGTTTTAGGTATCTTCTTTGCGTTGCACGTACTGACCGCGCCGGACGAACTTCTCTTATACGCCCGTAAAACAGATAGTGACGTTAAGGAAGTTATGAAAACGACACAAAATATTTTGCGGTCGGGTGCTTTCCAAAGATTGTCTAAAGAGTTGTACGGGGTTCCGCTTCTCTTAACCAAAGAAACCGCTAACGAAGTTTCGACGAATCTACAACGGTCTATCAAAGGCGCGCCGCAAATCTTAGGCGTTGGTTGCGGTTCCAGTATCACGGGTAAGCACGCCGATATAGTAGTAACGGACGATATTGTAAACCTAAAGGACAGAGTTAGCAGAGCGGAGCGGGAACACACAAAAGCGTTTTATATGGAATTGCAGAACGTCAAGAACAGGGGCGG
>JAZPXM010000097.1:0-3665 GCA_045543675.1 Acutalibacteraceae bacterium | reverse complement strand
GTATGGAAAACCCCGACACTTTACTTATTGTAACCTCCGACCACGAAACGGGCGGCGTCACCATTCCCGACGGTGAATATACGCTGAGCAAAGACCTTTTCACCACCGATTACCATACCGATGCAAACGTGGGTATCTTTGCTCTCGGCTACGGTACGGAATATTTCAAGGATAAAACCGTAGACAACACGGACCTCGGCAAATTTATCCACGCCGCAATCAAAGGCGAATAAACCACATACTTCACAAAAAACACGGTGTTGATACACCGTGTTTTTTATTGCTATAAAAAATTTTGGTTTATTTCGTCGTTTTTGGTCGAAAGAAAGGTCTTTATATATAGGGACACCTATATTTTTAAAAAAGGAGAAAGTATATGAAAAAGTTTATTTTGTATTTCGTGATTGCGTTTGTTGCCATCTACGGCATCTCCACCTTAATTGCGGACAAAAGCATCAAGGGCGGTGCACGCGGCGAAAACATCAAGGTAATCAGTGCAACAGAGGCAACCGTAACATTTTACCCTGTATGCCCCGATTGCGACCACGTCAGTTCGCCATACAGCACCAATCTTTCCAAAGGGGAAAGCCACAGCACCATACACGTATGTGAAAAATGCGGTAGCGTCTATGACATCACTATCAAGCGTTAAAGAAAGAGGTAAATTAACGGAATACGAACAACACCTTATCACCGCCCACGAATTACGCGGGCGGTGATATTTATGTGAAACCCGTGACAAATTTGTCGGTTTATGGTATACTAATGGCAATACGATACGGAAAGGAGAAGCAATATGGCAGAAGAACAGCAAGAATTGACGATGCTCGATGATAACACGGCATTGGCACAGCCGCCCGTCTGTGACGTTGCCACCGTGCAAGCGGCACAGAACGGCGACAAAGAAGCGTTTACGCAATTATTTATGCAGACATACCGTGCAATGTATTTTACAGCCAAATCGGTTCTTTCAAATGATGAAGATATCTACGACGCGTTACAAATCGGTTTTGCCAAGGCATACAAATACATCCGCCGTCTTGCTTCTCCCGAAAAGTTTTACCCGTGGCTTCACGCCATCATACACAACACCGCGCTTGACGTGCTCAAGGACATACGTACCTATACGATAGATGAATACACCGAGACCGCTGACACGGCTGATGCACACGCCGACGCGGAACGTCGTGCCGACCTACAACGTGTATTGGCGATGTTGGACGATACGCAGAGACAAGTACTTACCTTACATTACTACGACGGATTATCGCTTGCTGATATCGCGCGTACACTGCATCTGCCTGCCAGCACGGTACGCAGTCGCTTACAAGCGGCAAAAAAGAAACTACGTATGTTGCTGGAACAGCACAACATCGACCAAAATCTGTACGGCGGTACCGCTATCGCAATGATTGTCACAGGTTTGCGCAATGTTATCGGCACAGATATCCTTTCCGCCGTGGTGGCGCAGGATATGCTGGATAACATTCTACACGGCAAAACAGGGCGGTTAGAACAAGCTGTCGGCAAAATGATGCAACGCCAACGTGACGAACAGGTAAAGCGTCTTGCCGCCACCCTGCTGGCTGTATGTATCGGCGTCGCGGCGGTCACAGCGATACTGGTTTCCCAATTCATTGAAAAAGCCCCACAAACAGAGCCAACACCCTCACCCAACGGTACGGTGTCCACAGTGACTACGCACGCGTCCACCACCAATACGGGACACACTTCTGCGCTGACGACAACCGTGACCGAACAAACGAATAAATCTACCGCTAAACCCGTCACAACCACTGTAGCTACAACAGCGGCAGCAGATGCCTTTATACCCGATTACCGTGCAGGTTATGCCAACATCTACGGCAACACCGCCAACAATCTTTTTCTTTCGAACGGCTTACTTGCCAAGCAGGATAATTGGCTATATTATTACACCAACGGCTATCTGCAAAAAATCAAAACCGACGGTTCCGATTATCAATTGCTCACCGAATGCCCATCGGGATGTCAATTTGTGAACATTATCGGCGATTGGATCTATTACAACTCAAACGGCTTGCGAAAAATACGCACTGACGGCAGTAAAGCGGAAATTATCACTACGCAGAACTGTAATTTCTTATCCATTCGTGAAACCACCGGATATTACATCTCTCATAATTACAGCAGGTTGTACCGATTTAATACAACCGATCTGAAATCTCAGTGTATCTTCACATTTTCCGATGATATTCGCGGACGAGTAGTCATACAGGATAATTTGCTGATATATCTGTCGTATAACAGCACCGACGCGGAGGACCTCATCGTTCGTGATCTGTCCTCCCCCGACAAAATCAAACAAACCGTACGCGTACAGTCACAAGTAAGTGTCAACGGAGAAAGCAGTTTCTTTATAGACGGTCAAACGCTGTACGTATTCACAAGCGGCGCATTATATGCTATTGATCTCAATCAAAGCAATGTCTCACTTGAAAAAGTTGCAGACAATCTTCCGTACGAACCGTTTAATACGGCTTTGATATATTTTTCTCCATACAAAGATGGTATTTTCGCAACGCTGGACCCTGTCGGTCACCATGGATACACAGTGCATGTATATACTATACACGGTAAAAAAATCAACACGTTATCCACTGAGTGGATAAACAACTCGCCTTTTTTCGTCACCTTTGATGACAACAATCTGTATTATGCATCCGCAGACGAATTGTACAAAGCCAAAGCTGACACATCCGACATAACGCTTTTACACAAACAATAAAAACAGTTGGGATAAGACACAAAAAAGCAGGTGTTGCCAAAAGGCAACATCTGCTTTTTTGTTAACATTCGCAACGAAGAAACGACAACAACATACGTTGCTGTATCTATATTTTCTTTATATAAATACGCTTACCCAGATTTTGCGCATACCCAATCATAGACTTTGTGCCTTTGCTTTTTTCATCCCAAAAACAAATAATCATATCTGCCGTTTGAGCCATTTCCCTGTTCCTTTTCGGTCCCGCTCCCCTACCATATCTTTCCCATTCAGCAGGATGCCGTTCAACACACAAACCGTGTTCTTTTGCATAACGTTCCCCAAGAGCGTCGGCGCCTTTTGCGCCGCCCGAAACAACAATAATTTTATGTTTCTGTCTCATATCAGATATACAACAATCTATATATTCTCTTGCTTCCTCATAATTGGTGTAGTCCCTGCATCCCGCAATAACAACGCGTCTTACCATATACTCACCCTTAATTCTACATTGGAATTATTTTGAATTATAATTCTTTTTCGGAATTATGTCAATAAGTGCAGACAATATAATTCTTATAAAGAATGATATTGGGGTGAACGCCTTGAAGACGAGAAAACGAGAATACGGAAATTGCAATATGGTTGGTAAAAACATCGAACGTATACGCAAAGAAAAAGGGATAAAACAAAAGGATTTCGTTTCTAAGATGCAAGTACTGGGGTGTGATATCAACCCCACCAGTTATTCAAAATTAGAAGGACAAATCCGTGTTGCCACCGACAAAGAACTCTACGCTATCGCAAAAATATTAGGCGTGTCGGTTGATTATCTTTTGGGACTTAACGATAGTGTCACATATTAAAGAAAAAGCACGTGCCAGCGGCACGTGCTTTTTTGTGTTAACTTATTTCGCTT
>JAZPXM010000096.1:0-23265 GCA_045543675.1 Acutalibacteraceae bacterium | reverse complement strand
CGACTCTAAAGGCTGGTGCTATGTTGGTGCTGACGGTTACGCTGTGACCAACACCTGGAAGAAAGACTCCAAAGGCTGGATCTACCTGGATGCTAACGGTTCTATGACCAAAGCTAAATGGGTCAAAGACGGCGGTTACTGGTATTATTGTGACGGCAACGGCTATATGGTAGCAGGCAAATCGCTCACCATCGGCGGCAAAAAATACAACTTTAACGCCTCCGGTGTTTGCACCAATCCGTAAAATTTAATAAACAAAAAACGCTGTGTCGAAAGACACAGCGTTTTTTGCTGTAAAAGTTTCCTTTATAATTCTAACATTTCCAGTTGCTTTTTCTTTGCATAAGCGTATGTTGTGGCGGCACCGCCCCAAGTATGTCTCACATAGGTGATAGCAAGGTCAGCGTTGTCAACTAAAAAGCGGTTACGGGCAGGAATAGCGGCTTTGAAATGGTATTTTTCGAAACCGTCCGGATATATGATTTCATCAAAAATGCTCTTATCAAAAATATTGAAGGAAAGGTAGGGGATAACAAGAATATTTTTAATGTGTGGGAAGTGTTGCTTTACATTGTATACGGCAGTTGCCGATAAGCGGTCAAAACTGCCTTGACCACCACTCAAAAAAATGTGTAACCTTCTATGACGCAATCTGTTATTTTTTCTTGCAAAAGTTGCAAAGATATATCGTAACATTCACTGTGCCCGATAAAAACAACGCTTTTTTCGCTATACACCTTAGACGCCTCTTTGTCTCTTTTTTTGATATGTCCTATCGATAGGACATATTTTAACTGGTTATAGTATACACTAAACTTGTCCTAAATCAAGACAAAGGGTTGAATACTTTTGAAAAGAATCATAGATGGTGAGAAAAGTAATATTATTGGTCACAAAATAAAAGAAGCACGACAGAACAAAGGCATGAGCCAAAAGGAACTTTCCGAGAAATTGGAGTTGTTGGCAGTGTACACTTGCCGTGGGTCCATTTCACGTATCGAAAACGGGTGTCGAGCCGTAACCGATATAGAGATAGATGCGATTTCAAAAGTTTTGGACGTTTCCTTGGATTTCCTGTTTGATAGATAATATAAAAGACCTGTTACGGAGACACTTCATAAAGAAGCAGTCTCCGTTTTTTGTGCAAAGAAAAAGACACTTTCAAATTTTGAAAGTGTCCTAGAGAAATACATATTTTGGAAAAGGTAAACACTTGTTTTTCGGCGTGTAAAGAATGGTATATTTCTACTTCGGGTATGTCACCCGTTCCACAAAGGAATGGATATTATTGCGCCACACTCCCTTACGGAGTGTGACGCAACAGTTTTTTATTTACATTTTTCCATGATCTGTCTGCCGCATTTGTATACATCGCCGCCGCCCATAGTCAGAACAAGGTCGCCGCTTTGCACGTTTGCGGATACAAACGCTGCAATTTCGGGAAAAGTGGCAAGGTAATACGCGCCGTCAATTTGGTCGGTGATGCCGGTAGAATGGACGTTCCACTCGTTGGTTTCGCGCGACCCCATAATGTCGCTGACCACTACCTTGTCCGCGATGCTGAGTGCTTTGGCAAACTCGTCCAGATGCCGTGCTGTGCGGGAAAACGTAAACGGCTGAAACACCGCCCATACGCGGTTGAAATGCATCTTTTTCGCCGTGCGGATGGTCGCGGCGATTTCGGTGGGGTGGTGGGCATAGTCGTCAATGAAGGTGACACCGTTTATTTCGCCCACAAATTCAAACCGTCTGCCCGCACCTTTAAAATGGGCGATACCGCTTACAATGCGGTCGGGGGTAACACCGCAAAGGGTCGCCGCCGCCGCAACTGCCAAGGAATTGCTGACGTTGTGTTCACCGGGTACCCCTAATGTGACGGTGGCAACAAACATATCCTTGTGATATAAGTCATACACGCCGTACGCACCGTTTTCGGTACGGATGTTTTTGGGATGCCAGTCATTTTTCTCACTTATGCCGTAGGAGATACGTGTGGCGTTTTGGAGCCCTTCCACCGCTTTGACGGTGTTGGCATCATCGCCGTTATAAATCAAATACCCTGTGGTTTTTGCGGAAAATCTTCTGAAAGAAGCAATCACGTTTTCCAATGTACCGAAGTAATCCAGATGATCCGCATCCACATTTAAGATGATGGAAATAGCAGGGGTCATTTCTTGATAATGGTCTTTAAATTCGCACGCTTCACACACCATAATATCGCTGTTTCCCGAGCGTCCGTTGGCATTTATCAGTGGCAAACGCCCGCCGATAAATAAACTGGGGTCCTTGTCCGCTTCCAACAGAACCTGCGACAACATAGAGGTGGTGGTGGTTTTGCCGTGCGTACCGGCAACGGCAATGGTGTTTTCGTATTGGCGGGTAATGTACCCTAAAAGTTGTGCGCGTTCAATAAGCGGAATGCCCGCGGCTTCAGCGGCAACTTTTTCGGGGTTGTCTTCGCCCACCGCAATGGTGTATACGACCATATCGGCATCCTTTACGTTTTCTGCGCGGTGTCCCATACAAACGGGAATACCAAGAGCACGTATACGGGCAAGATTATCCGATTCGTTGTTGTCCGACCCTGACAGCGCATAGCCTTTGCTGTGCAGAATTTCAGCAAGCGGGCGCATACCCGAGCCGCCGATGCCGATAAAATGGATGCGGTGTATATTTTCTAAAAGATTATCCTTCATACTGTCCGTCCCTTCAAAATGCTAACTATATTATATGGCTAATTTGCAAAAAAGAAAACCCTTTTTGCATATTTTCCCTAAATTTCTTTTTCAAAAAAATACTGCTGTAAGCATTGCAAATTTTTTAGAAAAATGTTATACTAAATTCTGTGTATATAATTAGATGTATAGATGAGGAAAGGGTCGGCAAATGGCAGAAATCCGTAATGTTCCGACAGAGGAATTAGAACAGCAACAAGCGTTCGCACAACGTGTTCGCGAATGGTATATATTGACGAAGACTGCACAACCCAAAGCATGTGTCCGCACCTATGGTTGTCAGCAAAACGTATCCGACTCCGAACGGATGAAAGGTATGCTGGAAACGATGGGTTTTGGGTTTACCGAAGAGCCGAGTGAAGCGGATTTTATCCTGTTTAACACTTGCGCTGTGCGAGAACACGCGGTGGATCGTGTGTTTGGTAACGTTGGTGCGTTAAAGCACATTAAAGCCAAACATCCCGATACGCTGATTGCGGTTTGCGGCTGTATGGTACAGCAACCCCACGTAGCCAAACGGATGAAAGAGCATTATCCTTTTGTCGGATTGGTGTTTGGTACGCACGTCATTCACCGTTTGCCGGAACTGATGTGGCAGGCATTGCATCAGCGTGGACAACTGACGGTTACCCCCGAAAGCGACGGGGTGATTGCGGAAGGTATCCCGACCCATAGAGACGGTGACTTTAAGGCGTTTGTGCCGATTATGTACGGTTGTAACAATTTCTGTACTTACTGTATCGTACCGTATGTGCGCGGCAGAGAACGCAGTCGCGATCCGGAAATTATTTTAAATGAAGTCAAACAACTTGTTGCAGCGGGTTACACCGATATTATGTTACTCGGTCAAAACGTCAATTCTTACGGCAAGGGCGAAGCGCATGGCGTGGATTTTCCCGCACTGTTAGAAAAGATAAATGCTATTGACGGGGACTTTATTATTCGTTTTATGACCTCTCACCCCAAAGATGCGACACCACGCTTGTTTGATACCATAGCGGCGTGCGAAAAAGTGTCCAGACACTTTCATCTGCCGTTTCAATCGGGCAGTAGTCGGGTACTCAAGGCGATGAACCGCCACTACGACCGTGAACAGTATTTATCCCTTATCCGCTACGCAAGGAAAGTGATACCCGATATCACTTTCACCAGTGATGTTATCGTGGGGTTTCCCGGTGAGACGAGAGAAGAGTTTGAAGAAACCTTGTCTTTGGTAAAAGAAGTGGGCTTTGCGGCATTGTTCACCTTTATTTATTCGCCGCGCGTGGGTACACCTGCCGCGGATATGCCTGACCCGATTACCAAGGAAACCAAAACGGCTTGGCTTAAGGAACTGACCGACCTGCAAGAAGAAATTGCAGGGGAGAGGCAGCAATCCCGTATCGGTACGGTGCATAAGGCGTTGATAGAAGCCGCCAGAGAGACCTATTTGGAAGCGCGTTTGCAGGATAATACGCTGGTACGTATTACGCAGGGGGATGCCGCTTTTGTGGGACAATATAAGCAAGTGAAAATCACAGCCGCACGAAGCTTTTTGGTGTACGGTGAGATTGTAGAATAAAGGAGAAATTATAATGGAAAAATTACTGGAACAAGCAAAAGAACTCGGACACGCTTTGCAAGCGGATGACCGTTTCATTAAAATGAAAGCCGCACAGGATGCGGCGGATGCCGATACGGCTCTGCAGGAACTTATCGGTGAATTCAATTTAAAACGTATGGCTATCAATGAAGAAGCTATGAAAGAAGACGGCGAAAAAGATGCCGAAAAACAGCGTGAGCTTAATGTGGCTATTCGTGAGATCTATGCGAAAATTATGGAAAATCCCAGTATGGCGGCATATAACGAAGCCAAAACCGCATTTGATAAAGTGGCACAGGGCGTGACCGCGATTATCAATATGGCGATGCAGGGATTAGATCCTGATACCTATGAAGAAAGTCAGGGTTGCACTGGCAACTGTTCTGCGTGTGGCGGATGTCACTAATAAGAGCCAAAATAGGGAAGTGAAATACATGGCGGAATTTACGCCGATGATGAAACAGTATTTGGAAATCAAAAAACAGCACGAAAACTGCATTTTGTTTTTCCGACTGGGCGATTTTTACGAAATGTTCTTTGAAGATGCCGAATTGGTGTCCAGAGAACTGGAAATTACGCTGACGGGCAAGGATTGCGGTCAGAAACAGCGTGCACCGATGTGCGGTGTACCGTTCCATAGTTGTGAAGCATATATTGCCCGCTTGGTAGAAAAAGGCTATAAGGTGGCAATTTGTGAGCAGACCGAAGACCCTGCACAGGCAAAGGGCTTGGTAAAGCGCGACGTTATCCGCATTATCACCCCCGGCACGGTTATCGAAGGCAGTATGCTGGACGAGGGAAAAAATAACTACCTTGCGGCACTGTGGATGGATAAAGCGCGTACACAGGCGGGTCTTTGTTTTTGTGATTGCTCAACGGGCGATATTCACGTAACCGCTTTGCGCGGTGCGGATATGTCTATCCGTATTACCAATGAACTCAGCCGTTTTTCTCCCAGTGAAATTTTGATCAATACCACTATTGCTGTTGACCGCACGGTACAATCCTTTATCAGCGATAGATTGGGTCTCACCGCGGACGTGCGGGAAGACGAAGAATTTGATGCAGAAACTACTATGCTGGCTGTGCGCGCACATTTTGGCGATGACCGTATGACCAAAAGCGGCATTACGGAAAAGGAAGCGGCTATCCGTGCACTCGGTTGCACCCTTTCGTATCTGCAAAGCACACAAATGGGTGGTCTGGAGCGGCTTATCAATATTGACGTCTACTCGGACGTACAGTATATGAAATTGGATATCTCCGCTCGTCGTAATCTGGAACTGCTGGAGACGATGCGCTCCAAAGAAAAACGCGGGTCTTTGCTCGGTGTACTTGACCGTACTTGTACCGCTATGGGAAAGCGCCTTATTCGTTCTTGGATCGAACAACCGCTTATCAGCGCCGCGGCTATCAACGAACGTCTGGACGCGGTGGAAGAACTGCTGGATGATACCGTACTGCGTAGCGAGGCGCGGGAAGGCTTGCGGAACGTCTATGACCTTGACCGCATTATGACCCGTATCATTTACGGTAGCGCTAATGCAAAAGAACTGCGTTCCTTGTGCTTGACCATCGGCAAAGTACGTCCGCTGAAAACGTTGCTACAAAACGCAAAAGCACCGTTGTTGCGTACCATCGAACAGAATATCGACTCCTTGGAAGATATCGAACAACTGCTGGAAAGTGCGATCGAAGACGATCCGCCGTTTTCGGTACGTGAAGGCGGTATGATTCGTAAAGGGTATAACGCTGTTTTAGACGAACTGCGTGCGGATATGCAGGACGGTAAAGGGATCATTGCCCGTGTGGAAGCCGCAGAACGCGAAAAGACGGGTATTAAAAACTTGCGTGTCGGATATAACCGTGTGTTCGGGTATTACATTGAAATTCTCCGTTCGTACACGGGTGAAATTCCGCCGCATTACATACGTAAACAGACTTTGGCGAATGCCGAACGGTATATCACCGAAGAATTGAAAGAACTGGAAACCCGCGTGCTGACCGCCAAAGAACGGTCTGTGGCATTGGAATATGAATTGTTCACCAAAGTGCGTACCGCGGTGGCAGATGAACTGGCACGTATTCAGCGTACTGCGGCGGCGGTAGCACAACTGGACGTGTTGGCGTGTTTTGCGGAAGTGTCTGCAAGACAGCAGTATTGCCGCCCCGATGTACGCGAAAAAGGCGAAATTCGTATTACGGCAGGCAGACATCCCGTTGTAGAAGCATTGTCGGATGTGCCGTTTGTGCCCAATGACACATTGCTCAACGACGGGGAAGATCGTATCGCGTTGATTACGGGCCCCAATATGGCGGGTAAGTCCACCTATATGCGACAAACGGCACTTATCGTGTTAATGGCGCAAATCGGTTGCTTTGTACCTGCCGCGGCGGCAACCGTCGGCGTGGTAGACAGTATTTTTACCCGTGTGGGCGCGTCCGACGACTTGGCGGCAGGACAATCGACCTTTATGGTGGAAATGAGCGAGGTGGCGTATATCTTAAAAAATGCCACTCGTAACAGCTTGATTGTATTCGATGAAATCGGCAGGGGTACGTCTACTTTTGACGGTATGAGTATCGCCCGCGCGGTGTTAGAATACGTTGCAGACGTGAAGAAATCAGGCGCCAAAGCACTGTTTGCCACCCATTACCACGAATTAAATGTTTTGGAAGAATTGTTGCACGGCGTAAAAAACTACAATATTGCTGTGAAAAAACGCGGTGACGATATTACGTTCTTGCGCCGTATCGTGCGTGGTCCCGCGGATGACAGTTACGGTATAGAAGTGGCAAAATTGGCGGGTATCCCCGATAGTGTGGTTGCTCGCGCCAAAGACATTTTACACGAAATTATTGCAGAAAGCGGTGGCGTTCCTGTTGTACGGGAAGTGACCGCCGCACCTGCAGAAGACAATATGCAGATATCTTTCGACAATACTGCCGGAGATGCTTTGGTGGAAGAATTGAAAGGGTTAGACGTAGATACACTTACCCCCATTGAAGCAATGCAGATCTTGTATACGTTAACCAAAAAGGCAAAAGAAATTTAAGGAAAAGGGGAGATACCAATGCCGAAAATTCACGTATTGGACAAGCATACCGCGGAATTGATTGCCGCGGGCGAAGTGGTAGAACGTCCTGCTTCGGTGGTAAAAGAATTACTGGAAAATACCATAGATGCGGGTGCCACTTCCGTGACGGTGGAAATTAAAAACGGCGGTGTCTCCTTAATTCGTATTACGGATAATGGCTGCGGTATGGCGTATGAAGACGTACCGCGTGCGTTTTTACGTCACGCCACCAGTAAGGTGCGTACCGAAGAAGATCTGGAATGTATCGGCACATTGGGCTTCCGCGGTGAAGCATTAGCATCGGTAGCTGCAGTAGCGGACGTAAAACTGATTACCTGTACTGATGACAACGGTCTGGGTACGATATACCGCATTGCAGGCGGCGAAGAATTGGAATATGATGAGATCGGTGCCGCAAAAGGCACGGTTATCACCGTTTCGGATTTGTTCTATAACGTGCCTGCCCGTATGAAATTCCTCAAAAAAGACGTCAGCGAAGGCAACGCCGTGGCGGGTGTTGTGCAAAAAATAGCGCTGTCCCATCCGGAAGTTTCTTTCCGCTTTATCCGTGACGGCAAAGAAGAAATGTTGACCCCCGGTGACGGCAAACTGTATTCGTGTATCTATGCGGTACTCGGCAGAGAATTTGCGGTAAATCTCATTCCCGTGGAGTATACCTTAGACGGTGTACACGTATACGGATTTTGCTGTAAGCCGTCTGCAACCCGTGCCAATCGCACAATGCAGCATTTCTTTATTAATGGTAGATATGTCAAAACCGACACAGCGGCGGTAGCTATGAGCCGTGCGTATCAAGGTCTTATTATGGTCGGTCGTTTTCCTGCGTGTGTGTTGCACATTGACGTAGCGCCGCAGGCGGTGGACGTTAACGTACATCCGGCTAAGATCGAAGTGCGTTTTGTCAATGAACGACCGGTGTTTGATGCGGTGTATCACGGCGTACGTTCTGCTCTGCAAAGTGGAGATACTTTACAGCAAGCGGTATTGCCGCAGGCAGAAAAACGGACCAACGTATTTGCACAAAGACCCGTACCGCAGGGCAATAGTGGTGCACAGACAGCGTTTCGTGCGGTAACTGAAACCAAACCTGTACCCGTTGCGGAAACGAAGCCGTTTGTGCCTGCGGCGGACGTAGAAGAAACACCGTCGTTGCGGATGCGGGACGATACCGCCAAACCTTTTGTTGCGGTAGCGGATATCCCCGAACCTGTTACAGTAGCGGTGGAAACGCCGCTTCCGACTGCATCGGTACAGGAAGAGAAAGCACCTACCGAAGAACCCGTAGTCACGGTTGAAGAAGTGAAAGTAACCCCGCGTGTCGTAGGGGAGATTTTCACCACCTATATCTTGGCAGAATACGGTGATGAATTACTGGTGATCGATAAGCACGCCGCACACGAGCGGATGCTGTATAACACCTTAAAAAACACCGCTGAACCTGCGGCGCAAATGTTGCTGGAACCCCAGACGGTCACCTTGGATAGTGACGCGTGTAACGCGTTATTGGCGGCGTTGCCGCAACTTACAAAAGCAGGATATATCGTGGAAGATTTCGGTGGCCTTACCGTTTTGGTGCGCGCTGTGCCCGTTATGCTGTCGGGATGTGATGTTGCCTCTGTGATTGAAGAAATTGCAGGCGGTTTGGCTTCGGGAAAGCGGGATATCCTGACGGGTAAAGAAGACTGGATTTACCATTCTATTGCGTGCCGCGCTGCTGTTAAAGCAGGGGATATGACCACTTTGCAAGAACAGCAGATGTTGGTGGAACGTGTGTTGGAAGACAAAGAAGTGCGGTATTGCCCGCATGGCAGACCCGTATGCTTTGTGATGACTAAAAAAGAACTCGAAAAACAGTTTGGACGGATCCAATGATGATGAACGTAGATAAAAAACCTTTCTGCTTGGCGGTTGCGGGTCCTACTGCGTCCGGAAAAAGCGCTTTGGCGATTGCCTTGGCACAGCGCTTGAACGGCGAAGTGGTATCTGCGGACTCTATGCAGATTTACGATACGATTGCCATCGGCACGGCGCGTCCCACCGCAGAAGAAATGGCGGGTGTGCCGCATCATTTACTCGGCTTTTTGCCGCTGTCGTCCCCGTACAGCGTGGCACAGTATGTGACAGATGCCAAATCGGTGATAGCGGATGTGACAAAACGCGGCAGACTGCCGATACTGTGCGGCGGTACGGGACTGTATATGCAGTCGCTGATAGAAAATGTCACTTTTGACGAACAGGCAACACAGGAAACGGCTTTGCGCGATGAACTGCGTTCCCGCGCAGAGCAGGAAGGCGGAGAAGTGCTGCTTTCGCAGTTGCGGGAAGTAGACCCCGTAACCGCCGCAAAACTGCACCCCAATGATATAGGGCGTATTGTGCGCGCTTTAGAAGTGTATATGACCACGGGACATACGATTGCTGAACAGGTAAAGGTGTCCCGTACACAACCGCCTTTCTTTGACACCTGTCTTCTTGTGTTGGATTTTCGGGATAGAGAACGGTTATATGACCGTATTCATCGCCGCGTGGACAGTATGGTGGAAAACGGTCTTTTGGACGAAGCGGAGCGGGTATTGCAAAGCCCGTATGCGCCAACCGCCATGCAAGCGATCGGTTATAAGGAATTGCGCCCCTATTTTGACGGAGAACTGTCTTTGGAAGAAGCACTTGACAATCTTAAAAAAAGTACCCGCCACTATGCAAAACGGCAACTGTCGTGGTTTCGTCGTATACCGTATGCCCGGTTTTTGTATGTGGATGACTATGCAGATGTGTCGGCGTTGACCGACGCGGCAATTACACAGATGGAAAGGAAGATACCGTGAAAGCATTTTTGAAAAAGGCCGTCACCTTTTTGGCGTCGGTGGTGCTCTTGGGATACGTGCTGTTGCAGATATATCCCTTGGTGTATTCTTCTATTACCACTGAAACGGTGTATAAACACAGCGCTTATGAAATGGTAAACGTGGATTGTGTGGCTGTGCGTAATGAAACACCCGTGCCGTTAAACACGTCCAATTATGTGTTTTATACGGTGCAAAACGGCACCCGTGTATCTAACGGCGGCACCATAGCGGAGTTATATGCATCCCGTAATGATGCACTCGTCAAGGAACAGTTGGAACAACTGGATGCGGAAATCGCATCTTTAAAAGAGATCCAAACACTTGGTGCAGACGGTATGCCCGGATTAGATATTCTAAATACGCAGATTGCTAATGCCGTGGGAGAAACGGTCGATATCGGTATGGCACCGGCTGTACAAGGGTATCGCGACCTGCGTGTAAAGCTTGCAGGCTTTTTGAATAAAAAACAAATGGTTACCAAAAAACAGGTAGATTTTTCGGCGCGCATTACCGCCTTGCAAGAACAAAGAAAAACGGTGGCAGCAGGATATAAATCGGCACAAACGGCGGTAACGGCACCGGTTGCCGGCTATTTTGTCAACCGTGTGGACGGTCTGGAAAGCGTATTAAAAGTAGATAATGTCGCGACCATGACGACCGATAATATCCGTACGGCGCTGTCTGCGGAACTAAACGACACGGGTACGGCTTTTGCCGGTAAGATCGTCAGCGATTATGCGTGGTACATCGCGTGCGTGGTACCCGGTAATTATGCTACGTCGCTGGCGGTAGATAAATCCTTGAAAGTACGATTACCGTTTGTTACCGAGGAAGAGATAGCGGTAAAGGTCGCGGCGTGTAACCGCGACGAAAACGGCGATTTGGCGGTTGTTTTCTCTTGTGTTACCATGTCGGAAGAACTGTCGTCTATCCGACGCGAAAAGCTGGAGATTCTGCTTGTAGAGCATACGGGCTTGCGGGTGCCCAAGCGCGCTATTACTACCAATGCCGATCAAGAAGTAGGCGTGTACGTGCGTGCGGGGGATATTGTACGCTTCCGTAAAATAGACCAACTGTACAGTGATGCCGCTGACTATGTCATTTGTGCTGAAGAAACCGAAAAGAGCGGCTATTTGAAACTATATGACGATGTGATCGTAGAGGGGAGTGATCTGTATGACGGAAAACTCATTCGTTAGAGATAACCTGTATGCTGTACGGGAACGTATGGAAAAAGCCTGTATTGCGGCGGGTAGACCTACAGACAGCGTTTCTTTGATTGCTGTCACAAAAACGGTAGATGCAGACCGCATCAATGAAGCGATTGCGTGCGGTGTTACCGCTATCGGGGAAAACCGCGTGCAGGAATATCTCGGCAAAAAAGCGGATTTGCATCTTGACGGTGTCACCACCCACCTTATCGGTCATTTGCAGACCAACAAAGTAAAAAGTATTGTCGGTGCGGTGGATATGATTCAATCGGTGGATAGTGAACGTGTGGCAAAAGCTATCGATACAGCGTCGCAGACCGATGGTATAACCACGGATATTCTGATTGAAGTCAATATTGGCAGAGAACCCCAAAAATCAGGTGTTTTACCTGAAGAATTGCCGCTTTTGCTGGAAAAAGTATCCACTATGCAGGGTCTGCGGGTCAAAGGATTGATGACTGTACCGCCGATTTTGGATACAGAATACGAAAAAAGAAAAATATTTTCACAAATGTGCCGTCTGTTTATTGACAATCGGGCAAAAAAATTAGATAATATAGATATGCAAATACTTTCAATGGGAATGTCCGACGATTTTTACGAAGCTATTTTAGAGGGCGCGACCACCGTTCGTGTCGGTTCAGCTATTTTCGGACGTAGACAATATTAATTTTGGAGGTACAAAGAAATGGGTATTATGGAAAAATTGGTTTCCGCTATCAACCGTCCTGCAGATGATGAATTGGAAGACGATGTTATGGTAGAAGAAGAGGAAGAATTGGTTACCAGAAAACCTGATTCGCCGCGCGTGGTGGGTGACGAAGAACCCCGCAAAGGTAATAAAGTGATGAACATTCACGCGACTGCACAGTTGCAGGTTGTACTTGTCAAACCTGAACGTTTTGACGATGCAAGTACGGTAGCAGATCATTTGAATTCCAAACGCACTGTGGTGCTGAATCTGGAATCTGCCAATAAAGACGTTGCACGTCGTATTTTGGACTTCTTGAGCGGCGTGGCGTATGCCAACGACGGTCAGATTAAAAAGGTTGCTAACTGTACTTTTATTATCACCCCCTATAACGTAGGTGTGATGGGCGACCTTTTGGACGAACTGGAAAATAATGGCCTCTACTTCTGAGGACAGTTTACTGCTCGCAAGGGTAGAAGATGCGGTGCGGCTGTGCGAAAAGCACAGCTATCCGCATTTTGTGGGGTTTGTTGACGAGAGACAGCGCGCGTTGATCACTGCGGCGTTTCGCCATATTCCCGATATGATTTCCTTGTTTTGGGGCGGCTACGAGCAAGCAGAACGCACGGTCTTTGGCGTTTTCCCGTCTTTTATGGAGGCGGATACGGCGCTGTTTCCGCTTGTTGCGCTGGAATGTACCTATCGAGAAACGGCATCTTTGTCACATAGAGATTTTCTCGGTACCGTACTTGCTAACGGCATTAAGCGCGAAAAGATTGGGGATATCATTTGTCAAACGGGTAAGAGCGTTTTGTTTGTGGATGAAGATATTGCCCCGTTTTTGTGTGAGCAGATTACTAAGGTCGGCGGCGAAGGCGTTACCCTTGCAGAGGGACTTTCGACACCGCTCGATTTTACACGTACATATAAGGAGATCCGTATGACTGTAGCATCTCCGCGTCTTGATAACGTGGTGAAAGCGCTGACAGGTCTTGCCCGCGAAAAAGCGGCAACGTTGATTACAAGCGGCTTGGTTGCGTTGTGTCACCGGCCTTGTGAATCGATATCTAAAACGGTGACAGAGGGAGATATAGTATCTGTGCGTGGATACGGCAGATTCCGTATCACGTCTTTGTCAACGTTGACAAAAAAAGAACGTATTGTTATGGTAGCGCATAAATATTTGTAATTTTGGGAGGAAAAAGAATGTATACAGTTGAAGAAATTCGTAATATTACCTTTACTAAGTCGCTTGGCGGCTACAAAACGTCCGAAGTGGATGATTTTATTGATGTTTGTGCGGATACCGTAGAAGCGTTAACAGCGGAAGTTGCGGATCTTACAAAGAAAATGGAAATTCTTGCCAACAAAGTGCGTGAATACCGTGATGACGAAGACAGCATTCGCACGGCGTTGCTCAGCGCACAGCGTATGGGCGATACCGTGTTGCGCGAAGCTAACCATAAAGCATCGCTTATTCTGGACGATGCGAAAATCAAAGCAGAAAAGATGGAAGAAGTTGCCCGTCAGCAGATTCAGGACCAGATGAATGAACTGGAAAGAATGAAAAAATTGGTGGGCGAATTTAAAAACCGTATTTTAAACGTTTATCGTGAGCATTTGGCAATGATCGATGTTCTGCCGGATTACGAAGAACCTGAGCAGGCCGAAGAAGAACCCGCAGAAGCGGAAACGCCCGCTGCTACGGAAGAAACTGCAGAAGAAGCGCCTGTATTCGATGAAGTACCGGAAACGGAAGAAACACCTGTAATGCCCGTATCTCCTGATGCGGAAGAAGAAACGACGGTTTCGCTGTTCGGCGATGAAGAAGATGACGAAACCGTAAGCCAGTTTACCAACCTGAAATTCGGTACGGACTATAACATTGAAGACGACGAAGATAACGAATAAAACATAACAAAGCGACGCCTCTTAGCGATGCGTCGCTTTATTTGAATGCTTTGGCTATGTTAAAAGGAGAAATCGTATGAAAAAATTCTTTGCGGAGTTTTCTTTTGAAGGGGCAGCAAAATACCGCTTGTGTATGTTGTTGCCTGCATTACTGTTAGTCGGCATCGACCAGGTCTTAAAGTATATCGCTACTGCTTTCTTAAAAGATGCACCTGCTGTTGTATTGTGGGACGGCGTTTTCGAATTGCTGTATGTGGAAAACCGCGGTGCCGCTTTTAGTATGTTGCAAAATGCACGTTGGTTTTTTGTGATACTTACTACCATTGTAATGCTGTTCTTGTTATTGGTGGTTTTGAGCGGCAGATATCGCCGTTCTGTATTACTGAACATTAGCTTTGTGCTGGTTATCGGCGGTGGTATCGGCAATTTGATTGACCGTATTGTAAATGGCTATGTTATTGACTATTTGTATTTCAAATTGATCAATTTCCCCGTGTTTAATTTTGCGGATTGTTGCTTGGTGGTCGGCGCTATATTTATGCTGGCATTTTTCTTCTTTGTTTACGAAGACACTTCTAAACCCAAAACAGTAAAGAAGGAACTTAACAATGACAACAAAGATTTGGGAAACACCTGATAGCGCGGCAGGCGGGCGTATCGACAAACTGTTGTCCGAAACGTTGGATATGACCCGTAGCGCGGTGCAGACTTTGCTGGATAACGGCAACGTGTTAGTAGACGGCAAAGCGGTGGGGAAGAACTACCGCTTGCGCGCCGGTGATGTGGTACAGGTGACCATCCCTGACCCTACCGCATACGAAGCCGTCCCCGAAAACATTCCGTTGGATATTGTATATGAAGATGCACATCTTTTGGTGGTAAATAAGCCAAAAGGTATGGTGGTACACCCTGCGGCAGGCAATTATAACGGCACACTTGTGAATGCGCTTTTGTACCATTGCGGTGATTCTCTTTCGGGTATTAATGGCGTGTTACGCCCGGGTATTGTACACCGTATTGATAAGGATACCAGCGGTTTATTGATTGTGGCTAAGGATGATAAAGCGCACACAGGACTGGCAGAACAGATAAAGGCACATACCTTTACACGCGAATATGAGACGGTTGTGTACGGTAACGTGAAAAATGACACAGGTACGGTGTCGGCACCTATCGGTAGGCATCCCGTACACCGCAAAAAACAAGCGGTAACGCCGACAAACTCTAAGGAAGCCACTACCCACTACACCGTTATTTCCCGCTTTGCAGGCGCGGCAAATACGTCGGCATACACCCATTTACGCTGTCGTTTGGAAACGGGTCGCACCCATCAAATACGCGTGCATATGGCGTATATCGGGCATCCCGTGGCAGGAGATACGGTATACGGTCCCGATAAGCATAAGGAATTGTGCGGACAATGTTTGCATGCGCGTGTGATTGGTTTTGTACATCCGATAACGGGAGAATATATGGAGTTTACCTCTCCTTTGCCGGACTATTTTCAAACGTTTTTACAAAAATTGCAAAAAAACAACGGATGACCGAAGTCATCCGTTGTTTTTTACTTTTTAAAGCTGTCTTTTAACGAAACCGAACGGTTAAAGACGAGATGTGCAGGCGCGCTGTCTTTACTGTCTACACAGAAGTATCCCTGTCGCATAAACTGGTAAGAAGCGGGAGCAACAGCAGTAGCTAACGCCGCTTCTACTTTGCAACCCGTCAATACTTCCAGAGAATCGGGGTTTAAGCAGGTAAGGAAATCTTTGTCACCTGCATCGGGGTCGGCATCCGCAAACAGCGACGCATACATACGCACTTCAGCATCAACCGCTGTTTTGGAGTCGACCCAATGGATGGTGCCTTTAACCTTGCGTCCGTCTGGCGTGTTGCCGCCCCTGGTTTCGGGGTCGTAGGTAGCGGTCACTTCAATAATGTTACCGTTTTCGTCTTTTTTGCAACCTGTGCATTTTACCACGTACGCCGATTTTAAACGCACTTCGTTGCCGGGGAACATACGGAAATATCCTTTGACCGGTTCATCCATATAGTCGCTTTCTTCGATCCACAACTCTTTGGAGAAGGTGACCGTGTGGGTACCGCCGTTCGGGTCTACGGGGTTGTTTTCCACTTCAAAACTTTCGGTTTGTTCTGCCGGATAGTTTTCGATTACCAATTTTACGGGATGCAATACTGCCATTGCGCGGGTAGCATTGGCATTCAAGTTTTCGCGGAGACAATGTTCCAAAAGGCCGACTTCTACCGTGTTGGGCACTTTTGCAACGCCGATACGGTCACAAAAATCGCGGATAGAAGCGGCGGTGTAGCCGCGGCGGCGTAAACCGCATAAGGTGGGCATACGCGGATCGTCCCAACCCGATACATAATTTTCTTCTACAAGTTTGCGGAGTTTTCTTTTGGACATGACCGTGTAGTTGATACCTAAACGCGCAAATTCGATCTGTCGCGGGTTGGCATCTAAATCTACGTTGTCACGTACCCAGTTGTACAGCGGTCTGTGGTCTTCAAATTCCAAAGAGCACAGCGAATGGGTAATATCTTCCATCATATCTTCGATAGGATGTGCATAGTCGTACATCGGGTAGATGCACCATTTATCACCCTGACGGTGATGATGTGCGTGGTTAATACGGTAAATGACAGGATCGCGCATATTGAAGTTGCCGCTGGCAAGGTCGATTTTTGCACGTAAGGTCATTTTACCGTCGGGGAATTCGCCTGCTTTCATACGGGCGAATAAATCGAGACTTTCTTCTACGGGGCGGTCACGGTAAGGACTTACTGCAGGGTGGGATAAATCGCCGCGATTGTCGTGTACTTCGTCGGGGGAAAGCTCACAAACGTAGGCAAGCCCTTTTTTAATGAGACCGACCGCCAATTCATACATTTTATCGAAATAGTCGGATGCATAGTAAAAACGGTCATCCCAGTCAAACCCTAACCAATGGATGTCTTCCTGAATAGCTTCGACGTATTCCACGTCCTCCTTGGTGGGGTTGGTGACGTCCATACGCAGGTTGCAGATGCCGCCGTATTTCAGCGCGGTACCAAAGTCGATGCACAATGCTTTTGCATGACCGATGTGCAGGTAACCGTTCGGTTCAGGGGGAAAACGGGTGTGTACCTTTTTTCCGTAACATCTGCCGCCTTCTTTTAACTCTTCATCAATGATAGCGTGAATAAAATTGCTGCTGCCCTCATTCACGGTTGCTTTGATTTCTTCTGCCATATTTGTTCTCCTTATTTAGCAAAGTTAGCCATTCTGGTGAGTACCCGTTCCTTGCCGAGCAACTGCATGATCGCGCAAAGATCAGGGGTGTTGCGGCGTCCCGTTACCGCAATGCGAATCACGGTGGAAACGTCGCCGACGTGCCCTTTGAAAGCGTCGGGATTTTGCTTGTACGCTTTTACGTCGGGCGAGAAACCGAGATTGGCACAAATGGATTTCACCGTATCAAACCACGCTTGCTTATCCTGCGTGGGGTCGTATACATTTGCATAGGCATTAAGGATTGCCGCTGCATCATCCGCCGTAATGTTTTCGGGCAGTGCATCAACGGGGGAGAAGGTCTCATCGAAGAAATACGCCGCGTAATCGGGGGCATCACTCCATTTTGCAAGATCCTTACGCGGTTTATTGCCGCCGCGGTCAATATCAAAAATGCCGACCGTAAACGCCATATCTCTTTCTAACATTTCCGCAAATGCAGGATTGTATACTTTTGCCCAGTCAAGTACATTTTCCGCCACTTCCTTGGCGGTCATACGGGAAATGACGTTTTTGCTGACGTCGTTGAGCTTTTGCATATCAAACAACGCACCCGAAACACTCATTTTCTTAAGGTTAAACGGGAATTTTGCGCGGTCTGCATCGGGGTTGGCACGGCGCCAGTCTTCGAAATCGCTGTTGGCAACCGTCATTAAATATTCGAGAACGCTTTCTTTTGGATACCCTTGCTCCGCATAATAATGCATCGCGGCTTCGGGGTCTTTGCGTTTGGAAAGTTTGCGCTTGCCGCCGTTATCCTCTTTCATAATGGGGCTGACGTGTGCGTATTTCGGCGGCTTGAAACCGAGCATCTGGAATAACTGTAAGTGCTTAGGTACCGAAGAAATCCACTCGTCGCCACGGATAACGTGGGTGGTACGCATCAAATGGTCATCCACCGCGTGTGCAAAGTGATAGGTGGGAATACCGTCGGATTTTAAAAGCACCAGATCTTCGTCGTTTTCGGGCATTTCAATGGTGCCTTTGATCATGTCGGTAAATTTGATGCGGCGGGATTCGTCACCGGGAGAACGCAAACGCACCACAAAGGGTTGTCCTTCATTGATGCGCGCTAATGCGTCGTCAATAGAAATATTGCGGCAAACGGCATATTGACCGTAATACCCCGTTCTCGCTTTGTCCGCTTCCTGTTTTGCTCTTGCACTTTCACGTGCTTCTTCGGTACAAAAACACGGATATGCCAAACCTTGTTCTACAAGGGATTTTACGTACGCTTGATAAATCTTCTCGCGTTTGCTCTGCTGGTAGGGGGCGTAATCGCCTTTTACCACACCGGGTGCTACGAAGCCTTCGTCTAAGTTAAGACCGTAGGTGTTAAGACCGGTGAGAATATCTTCCGCACCGCCTTCCACTTCACGCTTTTTATCGGTATCTTCCAGACGAAAGTAGAAAAGCCCGTCCGAAGCGTTGGCGGTAAGACGGTTGATCATGGCGGTGAAAAATACACCTAAATGCAAATATCCCGTAGGGCTGGGAGCAATACGGGTAACCCGCGCGTTCTCGGAAAGTGCGCGCGGGGGATACATAGCTTCATAATCCGCGGGTGTTTTGTCGATATCGGGAAACATCGCGGCGGCAAGCGCTTTAAAATCAGACATATTGGTGCCTCCTAAGCAATATATCATATATTTTACAATTTTATATTGAAAAAGTCAATGCAAGTATGGTAATATATTAAAGAACTTTTTTAAGGGAGACAATAATTATGAGTAAAAATGAAATTTTGCGTCCGAAAAGAGCGCTTAGTTGTATTCAACCGACGGGTGCACCTACCCTTGGCAACTACCTTGGTGCATTGCGTAACTGGGTAGCCATGCAGGATGAATTTGAGTGTGCGTTTGCGGTTGCTGACCTGCACGCTTTGACCGTGCGTCAGGAACCTGCCAAACTGCGTCAGCAGATCATGGAAATGTACGCATTACTGCTCGCTATCGGTCTGGATCCCAAAAAACATATGATTTTTGTGCAATCGCACGTTGCGGCACATACCGAACTGGCGTGGTTACTCGCTTGCTGTACCCAGTTTGGTGAACTGTCCCGTATGACCCAGTTTAAAGATAAATCTGCGAAACATGCGGATAACATCAATTTGGGTTTGTTTGCCTATCCCACCTTGATGGCGGCGGATATTTTGTTGTATCAGCCTGACTACGTACCCGTAGGCGCTGATCAGAAGCAACATTGTGAGCTGTCCCGCAACATTGCCGAACGCTTTAACGGTGTATATGGCAACACCTTTACAGTGCCCGAGCCCTATATTATGAAGACGGGTGCCCGTGTACGCTCGTTGCAAGACCCCACCAAGAAAATGTCTAAGTCGGACGAAAACCAGAATTCCTTTATTTCTCTGAAAGACGATACCGATACCATCATCCGTAAATTCCGCCGCGCGGTGACCGACAGCGAAGCGTGCGTACGGTATGCAGAAGGGAAAGACGGCATCAATAACTTGATGGAAATTTACAGCGCCGTGACGGGTAAAACGTTAGACGCCATTGAAGCCGAATTTGCGGGCCGCGGTTACGGCGATTTCAAAACCGCCGTCGGTGAAGCGGTGGCGGCGGAACTGGCACCTATTCAGGCGCGCCTTGCCGAACTGCTCGGCGATAAAGCGCAGTTGGAAGCGCTGATGAAAGAAGGCGCTGAGCACGCGTCCTACGTTGCCGCCCGTACGCTTTCTAAGGTTAAGAAAAAAATGGGTCTTGTACAAGTAAAATAACTACAAAAACCCTGCGTACACGCCTGTGTACGCAGGGTTTTCTCTTGGGGTGGTGTTTGTTGACAAAAAGTCGCTTTTTTGATACCATAGAGTTGGGAAAAATACTAAAACATAGGGCGGGGGGATACGATGAAAAGCAAGCAAACTCTTAAATTTCTCGGTTACTACCTTACGCCGTTTGTTTTGAGCTGCTTTGGCGTGTTTGTAACGTGGCATACAGCAAGTTTTGTTGTAATGGCTGTAGCCATTGTGTGTAACGCTGTGTGGGCGTGGTTTACGCCAAATCGGCACTCGTTTCCAACAGCTTTGCTTGTGGCAGGCAGTTGGTTATATGCGTGGGTTTTACTGTATTTTTCCGTTTCGGTCTGGTCATTGCTTTTCTTCTGCTATGTTGGCGTGGGTGTCACCCTGTTTAGTTTTATTTTTTCGCTAATGGTAGGGAGTAATTTGTTGCGGTTTTGCAATGAGAAACGTGGAAATTTATGGCAAGTGACGACGACGGCAAAAGGGGTGAAAATTCTTGCGTGTATACTACTTGTTCCGTTGTGCACAGCCATTGTTGTTTCTTGTATATACGGGCATAATGAAGCCGTTTATAAACCGCAAGAAGTATGGGTATCGTATTCGGAATAAATGTATGTTCTAAAGCAAAGGGGCATGACTTTGATAGACTTTCTGTATCACGATAAATATATCGTTATTTGTGTAAAGCCCGTCGGGGTGTTGTCCGAGCCGATGGCGCGGGAGAAAAATCTGCCGGTGACCTATGAACTGTTTCCCAACTATAAATTCTTTCAATTTGACAATAGAACGTATCTGTCTGTATCCAATAACGCCAGTTCACTTACACCATGCACATCGGTCTATGATGTTAAGCAGGCGATGCAGCAATATTTTAGTAACTTTAACTCCACCTTATACGATCAAGCAATGTCCACAAATAACCAGCCATGGACAACAGGAACGATACATATTTCCAACTATGTTGATACCTATTATATCATAGGTGAAGGATTTACAACCATTAAGAGCATCAATTACATAAGAGAAGATTCTACAGAGATATTCGAGCTTTTGACTGGGGAAGCAGGAGATGGTGCGGTTTTGTCGTATAGCGCTTCCATTAATGATATGTTTGCTGGACGTACATATTTTTCTTTAGCTACGCATAACGCATTGGTTGCAGAAATAAAAATCAATCAGGGGAGCGGTCCCGATGACCCAGATTACATCTCAGAAATTTCCAACAACGCCGCCTTCGTTGTCGGCATTGTTGGGGGTGAAATTATATTAACTGATTGGATATATAGTAATCCCGACATTGTAATGTAAACGGAGATTGTTATGAAAATCAATAAAAAAATACGGTATACAACTTACTATCTTGCGCCGTTTGTATTCAACACACTTTTTGCAGTTGTTATGTGGAGCTTGTGTACGGAAAGAACGCTCCCTTTTACCGCTCTTGTGTGGTTCTTGTTAGTTGTATGTAATATGATTTGGGCACATTTTACGCTCAACCCGTCTAATGGTGAGCTCCAAACACCCTTTCTTGCGGTTTGCAGCCATTGGTACGGTTATACAATGGTGCTTTTAGCACAGCAACCCACTCCGGTTATACGGTTTAATGAATTGATCATCGGCATAGCCACCTTTTTCTCGTCAATAGTCCTATTTATTGTTTGCACGATAGCAAGCAATTGGCGAAAGCATAACCCGTACGCTGATTTTTCGGTAAAGAGTATCGGTAAAGCGCCGAGACGTATCGTTATTGCCGTCGTACTTTTGCCGCTCTTGTTTGGATTGGTAAACTGCGCGTATGAAGCGTACTACCGCAATCAACCTTACAAACAAGCGGACGCTTTCAAACGCGTATTTTATTTTCGTGCAGACGCCGCAAAACCGCTTGGAAAGAATGAAAGCAACCAGTATCTTTACTCCTTGGATGGCTTTTCAGAGAAGGATTTTGTGTACGTACATTTAGGTGACGGTTTGGGAAATCCAAGCGAAAAAGGTGTGATTTATCAGCGATCCGATACAAAACTGGAATGGAAAGATTTTACGCCCAAAAGTCTTAGCGTTGTTTTAGACGGAAAGCGCATAGTAATACGTGACACAAAGGTGCTGGAATCGTTGGTTGATCATATTGGGGACAATTCCAATCGCTTACTTAAACCTAACACAGAGAAACCGGAGAGAATTATCCTTAGTGCAGGAGAAGGAGAATGGTTGGAAGACACAGGAAACGCCGCCTTGTATTTTGATCTCCCGTGCAATCTGTATATGATGCCGATAATCGAAATAACGAAAGACAAGCGGGTATTTTTACAATTCGCGGGAGAAAGTGAGTACTACTATTACGATGTTACGCATATTTTGGGTGAATATTTTGATTTGTAGAACAGCATAACAAAGGGGAATGGTTTTGATAGACTTTCTGTATCACGATAAATATATCGTTATTTGTGTAAAGCCCGTCGGGGTGTTGTCCGAGCCCATGGCGCGGGAGAAAAACCTGCCTGCGATGTTGCAAAAACAAACGGGTGCTTACAAAATCGACGTCATTCACCGCTTGGATCGCAACGTAGGCGGCGTGATGGTGTATTCCAAAAGCCGTAAAGCCACCGAAATCTTAGCGAAAATGATGGCTTCCCACAAGTTTGAAAAAGAATATTTAGCGGTGGTGGAAGGGTCCTTGCCACCAAGCGGCACGTTTGAAGATTACCTTGTTAAAGACCGCAAGAACTGTAAAGTGTACGTGAGCAAAGAACGGGACCGCGACGCGAAATACGCGAAACTGACCTATGAAGTGATAGCGGAAAAGAAAGGGTTGTCCCTTGTGCGTGTGCAGTTGCACACCGGCAGGACCCACCAGATACGCGTACAGTTTGCATCCCGTGGTTTCCCGCTGGCGGGGGATACTAAATACGGCAGACAAGATACTAAAGATAACGGCAAAACACCGATAGCGCTGTTTTCTTTCCGTTTGGCATTTGCTCATCCCGTTACGGGAGAACCGCTTGTTGGGTTTGCTTTGCCGCCTGCGAAAGGCGTATTTTCGCTGTTTTCCAAAGAGTTGCAACGATTAAAAACCGAAAATGCATAATAAAAAAACCGATTGTTCTTTGAACAATCGGCTTTTTGTGTTTTACACATATCCCA
>JAZPXM010000095.1:0-22641 GCA_045543675.1 Acutalibacteraceae bacterium | reverse complement strand
CTTTCTTAAAACAGAATATACAAAACAGCTGATCACTGCACCTGTTTTTGTAAAATACGGAGAAGTACTCAAGTTGGTGACGAGGCGCCCCTGCTAAGGGCGTAGGTCGGGTAACCGGCGCGAGGGTTCGAGTCCCTCCTTCTCCGCCACAAACCCGCGTAAACACTGGATTTACGCGGGTTTTCTTATTGTTTGAATGGTTTGCAAAAATGGCGCCAAATTTTCTAAAATTGTGTTCTACTCCCAACGTTACTCCCAACAAAAAAAGAACCGCAAAAGCGGTTCTTTTTTTGTGTTATGTTCTATTTTACACCCAGCATTATTTTGTAGGTGTTGATGCCAGCACACCCATCCTGCACAAGGTTATGTTTGCGTTGATATGTCTTAATAGCTTTTGCAGTTGCAGGGCCACACAAGCCGTCCACATCCTTGCCGGTGAAACCGATAACGCGTTGTACAAACTTGGTAAGGTTCGGATACAGATATTTTTCGCGTTGCTTTACGATGGCTTTCTCGGCAACACTTTCGCACTCTGCACCCCAAACGCCATCCGTCCCGTATCTCGGGAAAGTGAATCCATCGGCGATAGCGGCAAGCTGCCATTCTTTCACCAGCGGGTTATATTTTGCCGACGTGCTCGGCTTTTTCTCGGGTGTAGTCGGTTCTTTCTCGGGTTCCGGCTTTTTCTCGTACGGATCCACAAACGCGATTTTGAAATATTCGCACAATGCCTTGGCATCCGCTTCCGCGAATTCGCGCAGATGTTTGTGCAAAAATTCCGCATCTTCTTTGTTGTCGTGGAACACCAGCTCGTCATATACGCACACGGCGACAGTGTTTTTGATTTCCGTAAGGTCGGTATTTTCAACCACCCTGCCGCCTGCAGGATAAAACGTCTTTCGATGTTTCAGCATCAATTCGGCAATTTTCTTACCGTCTCCGGTGGGCCACACGAAAATGCGGGATCCTTTCGCGGTATGTCCCACGGATGCGTTGGTATGCTTCACAAAGTGAATATCCGGTTTCCACGCATTGGACTCTGCAATAGTACGCGCATACCGCGCGCCCTTGTTTTCGGGGTTGGAACGTTTCCACTCGATGCCGCACGCATCCAGATACGGAATAAGCTCATCCATATACGCAGCACAATGGATGTTTTCACCGCACTTTTTGTCATAGGAACAGGAATTGTCGTACTGATGAAGGGCGGGTGATAAATATATCCCAGGCATATTATGCACCCCCTTTTACGTTCTGCAAGCGTTTAATAAAGTCACTCATATAGTTGGCACCACGGCTGATAAGAATTCCCGTAAGAACAACACCGATCTGGGGGAACGCAAACACGATACCCAACGCCGCGAACAGATCGGCGCCGGCCGCCATGCAAAGCGCCACCGCTACCACAATGGCAATAACCTGCGTTATCGCCGTTTTGATTTCCCTGTCGGAAACCATTTTGATGAAGGATTTGGCGTATTCGATAAACGCCTCCACCAACACCGCCAAAACTACTACCAATACTACGCCTTTCATATTATGTATCTTCCTTTCTGCCTTTCGGCTAAAATTAACCTAAACCAATCTGCAAAAGAGCGTATGTCACCAAACCCGCCACTAACGCGCCGATAATTTTTTCCACGATCGTCTCCCAACGTTTTCCGCCCTTTGCGGACACTTCGTCCATTTTCGACTCCACGCGCCCGATTTTTGCATCCATATCCGCCTGCTTTTGTGCAATGGTCGCAACGCTGGAAATAAGATCCTTAATATCTCCTTGTTGCTTATCCAACCGTTCTATATCTTCCTGATGTTGTTTAATCCAACTTTCACAGTTGGCGAGTCTGCGCTCGTGGCCTAATTGAAACTGCCCCAAATCATCCACCGCCGACACCCCTTTCTTCCGCTTTTATTTGTTCCGCAAAAGCGTTGTACTCGGCAAATTCTTCAGGTTTGGTGTCCCGCTGCCGCAAAATAGCGAGTTCATCATCCACGGTATATACCGCACGGATGCGGTTGACTACCCTTTGCTCATAAGGGATAGGGGACAAATCAACTTGCAGTTCTGCAATTTCTTCTGCTGTCATTTCGATGTACTTACCGTTTGCATATTTCTTCATTTTACAAGCCCCCAAATCTGTACAGTACTGCCACTTCGCATATACTGACTTGAACTACTCCCTGCACTAATATATATCTTTATTCCCGGGATACAGCCATCAACCGCATCGTAATATGATATGCGTGACTGAGTAATATAGGTGCCGTCGCTATGCGATAGGTCATACCCCACTTTGCCTGCTGGGGTAACGTAAAATCTGATATGTAACTCAGTAGAATACTCATAGTTTGATGATTGGATATTGCTATCGAGTTGCGTAAACCCCCCAGAGCCAAGTTGGCTGTACAAAGTTATATATATATTTGAATATGTGGCTGTTGGGGCACTAAAATCACCATAAAAATACACTTCTTTATATTTGTTTTCCGCAAATATCTTTTCGATAGATTCAACACCATCTGTTAGAGTGATTTCTTCTATGAGTTGCCACTGCCCCACAGTTTTCAACGCTTCTGCTACACCTTGTCCGCTAATAGGCTTTTTACTATTGGCGTCATAATCGTGTTGCACATCTTCTTCATTAATAGTGCGAGGGGACCAGTATTCATCCACAGCACCGCTACTATAATAATCTATATAGCCATAGTTACCACCCGTGATTGAATAAAAAGAAACATAGTCGTCGTCATAAGCCGAAAGATATAAATAACTGCTATCATCTTTGATGATTACAGTTTTACCCGCATCAATATACCCTTTTAACAGTTCGTAGTCGGCTTCGTCTTTTGTAAGATAGACAACACCATCACCGCCAACACCAACCATTGCTTCCGCTACGCCTTTCCCACTGATAGGATACTCGCTGTCCGGCAAATACTTTTGTTGTACCATCCGGGTAGACAATAAAGAAGTGGTTTGTTCAGTTTTCTCGTTTCCTTCGTAAAACGATATTGTCTTCACCGCCGCGCCTTCGACTGCGCCAAACACCAAAACGTGTTCTATATCATAGAACAACGTGTAATACGCAATTCCGCCCGATTCATCCGGTCTGAAAAGAACAACGTACTTTCCTTCATTAACCAAATCGCGTAAGGAATCAAACGTCGCTTCTTTATAAGAAACGAGCGCGGTCTTAACCGCTTCCGCCACCGCTATCCCGCTCTGTGGGTTCTCGCTTTTAGGGTCAAATACCTGATCGATGTTTACAAGGCCATCGATATGTATATCCCCAACGAAAGGCACACCGTTTATATATACCATCTTTTTCCCCTCTTCCGTTAATGTATCTGATTCCACTTACCGAACAAGACGGTACCGTCTTCTTTGGCGCGGATTTTTCGAACGTACGTCTCCGGTGCGATATCTATATGTATCTCGCTGCCGAACCAATAAAACGTTTGGAGTAAATACTTGGATTCGTAATTTCCCTCAACGCGTAAGATGCCGTTAATATCTTTACCGTTAGGCGAATTTCCGTGAAACGCGTAGTTTAAATAATAAACCCCGGGCGCCAACAGATCGTTAAAATCGGTGACGCTATCGATGAGCTTAGTTTCCAAGACCGGCATACCGTACCGCGTAAACAACGGCCCTGTAAGTGTCCCGCCTGACAACTGCAAGGCGGACACCCTCACCGCTTCGATTTTTTCTAACAATTGTTGAAGCAACGTATCATCTTCCACAACGCTGATTACGTTGTTTTTCTTCCCTTTGAACGCTTCGTATTCCTCTTTGGTTCCAACCCAAAAACTCATAGCCGTCTGCGTGTTCTGCTCAATGATGCGGTAGCATCTTTCTGCAATACTGCCCTTGACGTTTTCGACGACGTTTGCCGTGATTTCTTCAACGCGGTTTGCCACTTTCTCGCAAACATCCATCAGACGGTGGATGGACCCTTGTAAAAGCGCTTGTACACGTGCAAACCCCGTGTGACGTTCCGAAAAAACAATGCGCCCTTTTTCGCTGTGCACGGTGACAGGTGCGGCGCCGTTTGCCGTCTGTTCTACCGCCACCAAACACAGGACTGCTTTACCGCCATCTTGTGTCCACGCACACGGGAGAAGAAACGAAACCTTGCCGTCCACCAACGGTAGAGCATCGGTTTTATCGTATTCGCCCATAGCGGTGGTAAGTTCAATGTACAGATCATACCCCGCCTGTAACGCGGCAGGCACTTGAAACTCCACACACGTTGCACCGTCGTCACCTTGCACGCCCGCTTTTTGTATTGCTGTGGGGGTTACGGACATATCGTCCGCAACCACCCAGGATAATGTTCGTATTGACATTTTTCATCCCCCTATTTTTTAAGGCCGAGCAACATTGCCCGAATCCGCGCTGTGTACTCAGCATCTTCCAACGCTGCAGCGTATTCCGCGCGACTGACGTCACCGTCTTTGTCTTTATCCGCAAAGAATGCATCTTTTACGACCTGCGCTAAGAAGTAATCCGCTTCAGGCACACCGCGTTTGGCGTATTTTTCCGCCTTTTGATGTGCGGCGGTCATTTTCTCGCCGGTGATATCCGCCAACATAACATCCGCAATATAGCCCTTTATACCGCTTTGCACCTTTTGCTTCTCTTCTTCGGTTAAGCGGTTGTAAAGACCGGTGGCACGCATATCCGCAAACATATCATCGAAAACACTCTTTTGTTGTTTATCGTCTGCTTTGCGAATAGCGGCACGCATACCCGTAAGAATTTCCGCATCCGACTTTCCAAGACCGCGCAACGTGTTTCTTGCCCGCTCTGCACGTGCGGTATCGCCGGCACGTAACGCCTTGTATAAGCGGCTGTAATACTGCGATACAGTAGACTCCGAAGCGCTGTTAAGTTTCAAAAACTCGCCGTTTTCGATATCTTTTATGTGACCGCCGATAGCTTCCACCATTTTGCGCACGTTGTCAGCAGGAATACCAAACACGTCGGTGAAGTTAAAAAAGAGCTTTTTCCACGTTTTTCCGTCCGAAAAATCGGCATTGGCAAATGTGCTTAGCAGTTCACTTGCCGTTTCAAGCCCCATATCCGATATACCGTAATACCGTTCGTTGAACACCTGTGCCGCCACCACTTCGTAGATATAATCGCCGAAGGTAACAAGCCCTGCCATACTGCCGAGCATTTCATTTGTAGCCGCAAGTGCTACGCTGGATGCGGTCACTTCACCGTCTTCGTCGCGGTATTTGTCGGTGTTTTTGAGTAAGAAATTGGCAAGCGCCCGCATGATCATAGCAAACGCCATACCGCCGACAATAGCACCCGTCACAGCATTGGCGTATTTCCCTTTTGCTTCGCGCACGTCGGCTTTGGTTGCCTTGCCCGCCTTGAAATCCGCAAGCACACGTTTCAGCGTCATATGCCCTTCAAAAAGGATGTTAAACTGTTGCATCGTATCCGTTTTGAACATTGTAAACGGCTTCATAATAGCGCTCTTATTACGCAAAAGGTCGGGCTTTTCAAGCGCGGTACCGTTGGACTGTGTTTTAATAATCACTTCGTCCAGCATTTCGCCGACTGCTTGGTAGTATTCTTCAGTCCCTTCCTTTAGATCTGGACGCGTTTCGCGTATCTTTTCTTCGCTGGTGAACCATAAAGAATTTACAAGCCCTTGGTCTACCTTCTGACACCAACCGAAAAACCACCCGTTCGTCTTATCATCCACAAAATTATACAGATGATCGATAACGCCGTGTCCCTGGCGCGCGACGGAAAACTCCTGCATACCGCCGTCAGCGTTATTGCGTACGTAGCCGTAGATACTGTACTTGTTGATTTTATCGATAGGCGGTTTCTTGAAAAGGTATTTACCGCCTTTCGCCCACGTTTTCCAACCGAGATGTGCCGCCGACGTGGGACCCGCTGCTAACTGAATCATAGCGACGCGCGGATTAAGCGTCATAACAGCGCGGACGGAATTGCGGTATAACCAGCCAAGCGGCCCCTGTTCAAACTTGCGCCCGAACGTAAGGTCGGTGAGCAGGTTTTCAATATACTGGTTAGCAGATACGCCCACACCGCGCTCGCTGCCGAACTGTCGAAGCACTTCCTTGACGCTGTGCTGCATATTCTTGTCGTGCACGTTGTAAAGGCGGCGGAAATCCGTTTCAGGTGCCATAAATCCGACAATACGCGCTACGTCGTTGCAGTTGGCAGTAAGTTCGTCCATAAGGTCGGTAAGCAGCATCGGCACTTGATTTTTAACACGGTTTTTTAACGTCCCCATATTTTCTATGGTTTGGTTATAGGCAAGCCCCGCTATTTCCGTTTCCGCAAAGTCGGTATCGCGACGGATGCGGAAATACCGTTCTACCATCGCTTTCGGATAACCGAACACCTGCGTGGTGGTTTCGTTAATGTGATTTTTCGAAATTTCGTTAAACCACGTTTCCGCTTTTTCAATAAACTTGGTTTCATACGCGGTCAGTTCCCCGCGGATATTTTGGAGAATGTTTTCAAAACTCTGCTGCGCTAAAACGGCGGTCTTGGTAAGTTCTTCCTGGATGCGGCTTTGCTCGGTAGGATCCTGCGTCATTTTCATCTGCTCGGTCAGTTCCCACAACTTGTCGCAGAATTCCGAACGTGTAACGCGAGTACCGTTTTTATACGCATCTTTGGTAATACCGTACTCGTAATACGTCTTTAACGCGGGGATTTCCAAACCACTCCATATGACCGTTTCCATATTGCACACAAGATGCATATACAGCGACAGCATCATACCGCGGGTCAACATAACGGGCTTTCCGTTTTTGTCTTTCAGACCGACGTCTACAAGGTGTTTTTCTTTAAAATCGGCAAGGTGTTTGAACGCCTTATCTTCCGTGAATTCTTTGAAAAACTCATCGAATTCGCGCTGAATAGCAAAATACCGCTTTTGCCCTTCCTTGAAAGAGTTGTATACCCGCTCCCAAACGCTGTCCTTTTTGAAGCCGCCCAGCATCTTGAAAAAGCGGTCAGGGGTCAACTGCCAGTTAACCAACTTCTTGATGCCGTTAAAATGTAACAAACCCTTGTCATAAAACGCCACCGCATCCAACAGTTCGTCGATACCAAGCTTGCCCTGCTCCTGCAGTTCTCCGCGGTGCTCTGCACAGAATAACTTCTGCGCATTATTCACCTGAAACGCCACGCCGCGCACGACGTTGAAAACGTTGCGCAGATCTTCGTAAGACATATCGTCCAGTTCCGTATCGAATAGCGCGTCACTCAGTTTATCCAGGTCTTCTTTGATTTTCTGCACGGCAAATTTGTGTTGCTCACCGCCGTACGACATTTCTTCACAGAATTTACCGTATGCGATTTTGATTTTTTGCACGTTTTCCCGCGCCAAGCGGTTGCGGTTTTGCAGGTTGTCAAGGCGTTTCTGCAAACGGGCTTTTTTGCCTTCGTCGGTGGCTTCTAAGATTTTCTTTTTCAGTTCCCACACGCGGTTGTCAATAGACTCGGGCGTCGCTTCGAAAACCTTTAAAAGCTCTTGCATACTGCTGACAAGGTCAGGGGGAATAAAACGGTTTTTGGACGGCCGCGCCAATTTTGCCGCAAGCTCATCCACCGTGGTATGTATCGACCGCCGTATCTCTGTACACTTTTTCGCCATACGCTTTTCCCGCTCGCGCTGTTCGACCGTCTCACGATATTCCGCACCGGCATTTTTCATCACCGCACGCGCCTTGGCGTCATATTTGTCTCCAAGGTGGTATTTTTTTGCCGTTTCTTCTCGCAAGCGGACATCCAATTGCTGTTGGCGTTTATCAAACTCTTTCCCGCTGATTTCCCCGCGCTGTAACTGTTCACGAAGCGCCACACGTTCTGCGGAGATTTCCCGTTCCGCTTTGGTAAGACGTTGCTGACGGTCAACCACTTCCTGTTGTGCGGCAGTTTCCTTTTCCACGACTTTCCGTTCCACTTCCGCAACAGCATCTTCGGCGTCCGGAATATCGTCTGCGGTAGAATTTTCCTTGACATTTTCAGTGGAATTGCGTATACTGTCATTAGGAGATACTGCTTCCAGGGCGTAACCTACGGGCCGCCCCACACCGTTAAGTCGGTGGGCAGTATCTCTTAATTTTTGCGTAATATCATATATGTGGTATGTTCCATCATATTTAGAACGTCCCACGTTTAGATAAATTGGATATGTTTCTTCGCCGATGCGCACGTGTGCTTCGTAGTAATAGAATTGATCGAATTTTCCAACTTTTGTACTATCCTCTTCCGCCACTAATATTGCCCTTTCGACAATTTCCTTAATTGCGGCAATATGGGAAGTTTTTTTGTTTCCTGCTTTACTGGCAAGGTGTTTTGCATCATTTATATCAACAACCGCCTGTTTGCCGTCGCTTAACGTGATGGGTTGTTCGCTCAAAGCTTCCAAAATGTAGTTTTGAATAATCGTATATTTTGCCGAGCCGTGCAGTCCCGCAACACGTTGTGCAAGTTCGCTATCGAACGACAGATCCACCACATTATCCAAATTCCCAAGCGCTTGGGAATTTGCAGAAACCCCTTGCCGCCCCTTGTCAGGGGAGGTGGCGCGGCTCTGCCGCGTCGGAGGGGTAGTCTCCAAAGAATGCCCCACCGCAATATCATCCGCATCAGCCGCAAACGTTTCCGCTTCCGCCGCCGCTGTTTCGTTGCCGATAGGCGTCGCTTCACCTGCAGACGTACCGAAAATATCGGTACCGCTGCCGTCCCCGAAACTAAACTGTGAATTTTCCCCGCCGTTTCGCATATCATAACTATTGACACCCGTACCGTCTTGTGGTATAGTGGTGTCA
Source organism: Acutalibacteraceae bacterium (assembly GCA_045543675.1). Taxonomy (GTDB): domain Bacteria; phylum Bacillota; class Clostridia; order Oscillospirales; family Acutalibacteraceae; genus URNF01. The sequence continues at coordinate 13,803 of JAZPXM010000095.1, read as the reverse complement.
GACGCAGAACTGATGGCTGTTCCCTGGTTACCGTTTTCGGTAAGCATATCAGCGGTGGTAGGTTCTGCGTTTGTTTTTTCTTCATACACAAACGTAGAACCATCCGGCATCAGTATCCGGTGCGTTTGGTAACGATTTTTACCTGTACGTCTAACGACAACGCCGACAACGCCTTCCGTCCCATTTATAGTGACAGGCGCGGCAATGGTAACCGTTGAATAAGCACGACCTTTATGATCCTCGTGTCCGTCAATGATCATACCCCGTTTTATAACGCGTGGAACAGCTAACAGAGCGGCACATTCTGCAGGCCCACCAATATAATTTATACTCCTGTTTATCTCGTCGGGACCAATTAGCACTGTGCCGAAATCACGTCGTTCCACTTTGTATCCGTATTTTCGAAATTCTTCCAAAGCCATCTCTTGCACATTGCCCTTGCTTACATGCGTGTAATGAATATCTGCAACAGGGTCCATTGCTTGCAGTTCTTCTAGATGCCCCTGTAATTGTTGCTTGATACTCGTCTTGTTTTCATCAGCACTCACGAAATACACGGATGCGCCGCCGTTAGGCACCGTGCTTTCTACCATATTCCGATGTTCAATACCTTTTCTAAACAGCCGTTCAAGACGTTGCATAGACGCGTCCTGACCGCTGCTTTTATTTTTGTCAAAAAAGGCGCGGAAACGTTGCACGATGCCTTGTGTTTTGGCACCGTCACCGTGCTGTAAAATCGTTTCAATGAAATTCTCTCGGTACAGATTATGGCCGACCCAGTCCGCTACTACTTCTTGAATAACGCCTGTTCTATCCAGCTCAATACCTTTTGCAAGATATTCCGACTGCTTAAGCATAACAGCAGATTCAAAACCGCTGTCACCGTAATTGCGGCGCGCCGCCGTTTCAAGAGCCGTCCACTCGGTTGTCCCTTGCATAGCGTGGGTCAGCTCGTGTTTGAGCAAAAATTCTACTGCAGCCGCGGTGCTCGCGTCGGCGTTCAATACTACCGTACCCGTACCTGACTCTCCTAATGGATCGTACCGACCGTTCGGTATCGAAATAACGTCGCCGTTTTCGTCACGCACAGCAATTTCTTCAGTCGTCTGGAAGCGCACCGAAATACCAAGTTCGCCGGCAAGACGTGCAACAGGTTGGTATACTTCTTCTTCCACGTGGCATTGAATGCCTGTGCCAATGACCTGATTTTCCAGCATCTCGCGCACTGCTTCGCGCATCTGTGTATCGGCGGCGGTGTTGTTGGCGATCGCGGAAACGCCGAGATTGACACTACCCATCACGCCGCCCGATAAAGCGCCGAGAAGCGCCGCGTACAATGCTTCTTCCGAAAACAAGCTGGCGTTGTTCTTTTCGCCGAGTATAGCGTTTTTAAGACCGTTTTCAATAGCGGTCTGCACCATTTCTTCAGCACCTTCGCCGACCATATCGCCCACTGTATTGATAAGAAACTTACCAACAGCGCTTTTGACGTTAGCGGTAACGCCATCCATCAATGTATCGGTAAGACCTTTGGTACCCGTGACCACGCCGACCTGCTCCAAAAACGCCTGCGCAACGCCGTCAAGAAACGCGTACGTGTAAGCCGCCTTGGTATCCGCGCCCGCCGCTTCCGCATACTGTAAATCATTGCCGAAGGTAGTGGCGAACATAAGCGCACTGCTCATAATGCCGCTACCCGTCAACGCGCCCACCGCCATACTCGGCGCGTTTTGTACCATATTGGATACAAAATCGAATACCAAGCGGTTACCGTCACTCATTTCGGAACGTTCTTTTGCTACGACATTTTGAAATCCCGTGTTATATCCTTGCTCTACGCCGTTATGGCGGTACGCGGGATTGATATTACGTATACCGCTTGTGAAATTCTGAACACCCGAAGCCACTGCCAAACCAAGACCCGCTCCCGCTTTTCTGTTCGCGTCACCGAATGTACGGCTATGCGCCTGCTCTGCACGTTTCTGTGCATCCGCGGCGGCGGCTTTGCCGAATTCTTCAGGTGTAAGTAAGGGGCCGTTACGACTTTTTATTTTTTCGTCTGTATCCCGCTCTTGCAGTTCTTTGATATACGCGGCGATTTGTTCGTCCACCGTCTGCGTTTTCAAAGCACCGATGCCAAAAGAATTGTGGATATCCTGCATCTGCTGTTCGGATGCAGACGGCAAAGCAAATTTCGCGTAATATTTACCCGTTTTTCTGTACTGTTCTGCCGCCTGTTCATCCGAAAGCGCGGTTGCGAAACTATACCCCGTACGGCTGAAAGCGGGAATAATCACCTTTTCGTTGGTCGCCGTATCGGTATATACCGTATACTTGTTTCCCGACAACCACGGCGTCGCGTTGTCGTTAAGGTTGATATTGCCGCGTCCGTAATCGGGCGTGGCTTTTTTATTCCGCGCGGCTTCTGCGGCGGCACGGTTCGTCTCCACGATAATATCTTCCGCCCACGACCGTTGCGGGAACGCGCCTGCTGACACGTCCTTCTGCGAGTATAACCTTCCGTACGCCTGTGCCCTTGCACTTTTTGGTATATCGGTCACTTCCGCATCTGCAGAATATAACCGCTCATACGTCTTCGCGCGTGCGCTCTCTTTCATCAAAATACCCCCTTAACCTACTTTGGACGCCGCATCCAGTCGCTGATCCAACTTCCTATAGCCGCACCTGCCGTAGCAGCAGGGGAATCCGCATACCGTACTGTTTTACTATCCACATCTTGTTTATCCGTTTTTGTATTCGTTTTTTCTTTCGGCTTTAACAGGTTGTAAACGGCCAAAACATTATTATAATCCACACCTGCTTTTTCGCATGCAAGTTTTAATCGGGCATAGTTGTCTTTCTCGTTCATACTGCGATTTGTTGCACCCCAGTTTTGAATAACAGTATGAGCGATTGCCATTTCCAAAATGGCTTCCTGCTCATATTGGCTCTTTTCCTGATATGCGGGGTTATTTTTGAGATTGGCAAGTACTGTTTCTGCGACAATCTCGCCGTCATCGTTTTCGTTTCTCCAAAAAGTTTTCCAACTGTTAACGTCGAGATTCAACCCTTCCACAAACGTTTTGGCAGACGTAACAATGAGATCCTCCAGTTCTTCGGTTGCCGCTTCACCGCCACCCGCGTTTGCATAGATGGTCGCTTCGCTCGGGCTATATCCTTTTCGGATTGCCTCGTAATACAATTCGTCCTTTGCATCCCCGCTCGGATACCGGGCATACGCCGACGCCCACGCCTGGTCTTCGGTGTAGTCCATATTTTTCATCAAACTGAGCGCGTAGGATTCACGTTGTTTGTTAAGCTCCGAAGCGTAATCGCCCGCCGCTTGCACCTGCTTGGCGGCATATTCCTGGTCTGCCGCATACATATCCGCGGCGGCAGTACTGCTTGACGTGCGCAGGTCAGCCAGGATGTTGTCCCACCATTTCTGCCGCTCGGCTTCTGCGGACAATGCCTGTGCCTTCTTCTGCTGTTCGGCATCGGCGCGAACGGCATCGATAGCATCTTCCAATTTGCGCACGTAATCCCGCTGTTCTGCCGCTACGGCGGCATCCGCATTACCACGCTGTAAGGTAAGCGCCGTCTGTGTGGTGAGATTGTACCCGCTGTCCGTAAGGCCCATATTCGCCATACTTTCCTGCACACGTTTACGGGCAAACGCTTCATTGACCGCATTTTCATCGTACGCCGCTTGGTACTTCTGCGGCGCGGCATCGATATTTTTTTGATAAATGCCCGCCGTCGTATCTGCGCTTTTATCGATTGCCGCGTTGATCTGCGCCAGCATTTGTGCGTCTGCAGCTTCCCGCGCCGTTTTCTGCTCTCCCGCGGCGGCTAAACCCTTTTTATAGATTTCGTCGTAATACTGCTGTTGCGTCTTTCCCATTACCGTATAACTCCTTGTGTCTTGAATTTAAGAAGCACCTTGCCGATGGATACGCCGCCCATGCTCTCAAAACGGATACCAAACACACGCACACGGTTAACGTGCGGTGTCAGACGGTGGGTAACCATATACCCGGCGTCCGTTTTTTCGTGATCACCGCGGCTTTCCAGCATAAAGGCGTCGGCAGTCTCGCCGTGCTCGGTGATATAACTGACGGCAGTCTCACTCGTCGGCGTATCGCTGACCGCTATGTATATTTGATTGACCGCTTTTTTCGTGTCCGGACGGTCAAAGTCAAAAATTTTCGTGGTAAACCCGCAAGGAATCGACACACCGTCGTCGGTGTCGCCGTCCACCGTAAATACACGGCCCACACCGTCCACCGTTGCGGTCAGATGCATCACCGTATCGTTTGCCATAAGCCCGGTATAATCCCCGCGCGGCAACGTCCATACAAACCACGGTAACGCTTTTTGCGCGTTTTCTTCCTTGGAATAGTAGTTGAAACTTGTAAAAGCGCTTGTCTGCGCGTCCAAAAGATACAGTTTGTCTTCTACGAGCAGTACGTAATACCCGTGAAATTCACCCGCAAACGCCTGTTTTAACGCTGTAGCGCTGTGTTCGGAAAGCAATGGAAAAATGTTACGGGAAATAGTACGCACGTTGCGCTCGTTATATTGATTGACCGACGGCAACATATACACAAAGCCGTCGCTGTTTGCCCATACAAGGCGGTTATTCACCAACCGAATGCTATCTGGACAGTCACACCCGATAGATGCGTGAATGGGCGTAAGCGGAAATTTAGCCATAACAGACGTGACGTCCGTCCCGCTCGATTGCGCGAGCGCGAAATCCGCTTCGGTACCCGCCGCGTACTGCGCATAATACATTTCGTGTTCTTTGAACAAAATGAGCAGATCACCCTGCTTACCGAAAGCCGTAACCGCCTGCGAATAATCGCCGACGTATGCGTAATTCTTTTCGGGAAAATACAAGGGATTGTTAACGTCCGACCAATGCACAAGGTTTTTCTCTTCCGCATTACCCGTCACAAATAAACGCGTACCGCCGCCAACACCGCTTCTGTCACCGCCAAACCACGTGCATTGTGTCATTTTACAAATGCGATCTCTCGCACCTTCCTGCGTTTTCCACGCGGTGACAACAATATTCTCATTGCCAATGTCGGGAAGCATTAGTGGTGTGTATTCTAATGTCGAAGCGTTGTTGCCGCTGATGTATATTGTGACGTTACCCACCGTATAGTCCACGGTACAAACTATCGCCGTATTGGTATATGTAGCTGATCCGGACGCATCTACAAAGAAAGGATCTATTTTAATGTTTTTCTGTTTTTGTTTGTGGCTGTTTGAAGAAGACATATCATCGTCCGTCGGTGCAAAGGTAAGAACAAACTCTTGTAACGCTTTGGTGTTTTTATTCACCAGCGTTACCGAAACCGTGACGTTTTCACCGGCATTGCACGTGAGTTCCGATACAGGCAGATTAAAACTGTTGCCGCTGCCGTCGCTTGAAAACCTACACTTGAAAGCACCCGTCAGCAGGTTAAAAGCTTCATACAGCACACCCGCAATGCCCGACGCCGCCTGTGCGTCACTTACCGTCGCATTGCTGTGACCGTTGATCATAACCGTGGGAACATACGGCTCTGCCGCCAACCACCCTTGCGGCGCGTCCTTGATAATTTCACCGCTTGAAAGGAAGTACAGGAAATCGGCCTGTTTTTCCGTGTCTTCGTTCACGTCTTTAATAGCGTGACAACCGAAAGCGGTGGGCGCTTTTCCGTCCACCACTTTGGCATTGTACGGCGCGCCGTCCTTGCCGAGTTTCTGAAAACCGCCGTCCTGCGTCATTCTCGCCGCATAAAACGGCGCGGTATTGCCGCCGGTATATTGGCAGGAAGTGAGCAACACTTCTCTGTCGCTTATCCATTGGCGGTCGGTATACGCCGCATCATATGTATCCGCCGTACGGCACACACCGGGGCGGGAACGTAACGCCGCTTTGTGCCACCACATATTGTTAGCGGCGGTGAGCTGGTTATCTTCCACTTCGGACGGCGTATCGTGTAGATTAACGCCACCTGACAGTGCGGGAATCGTCACCGAAAAGGGCGTCTGTTGCCGTATGGTCGGAAATTTCATTGTGTTGTCTCCTTTATGTGTATTACTGACCGCTTAACATTTGCGCCGCCACCTGCTGTTTTTCCTCGTCGGACAACTGCATAAACTGCTCTGCATATTCCGGCGGCAACTGTTGCACCAAAGCGGTAATATCAGGTGCCGACGTTCCCGCGGTAGCAGATGGCGTCGGGTTTTGCGGTGGCGGGGTTTTTGCCGCCTGTGCCTGCTCTTTCTTTTCACGAATGAGCCCGCCAAGATCAGGTATAGCGCCCTTGGGTAACCGTTCAAGATACTGCATAGAATCGATAATTTGATTGAGTAACATATTATCCAACGTCTGCCGCATTTGGATCTCACTCCACAGCCCCGCTTCGCCGACGTCTACGCGTGCCGAAATGATAAGTTCGCGGCAATCGTCACCGTTAAAAGGCAGATACCATTCGCCTTTTTCGTCTTCGATTTTCAAGTAGCGCTTGCCGTACATAGATACCCACATTTCCGCCCATATACGCGCCACGTCTTCGATAAACGAATTAAAACGGTTTTTCTGTAACTGCAGCGGCATTGTTGACGCTTCGCGCATAGCAAGAATAGCCGACGCATTCTCAGGGCGTAGATCGCCGAGCGCCGCTTCGTTGGCACCGCTGTGTGTCAGCGTGTTGCTGACAAGGGAATTAACAAGATTTTCAAACTGTGCCGACGCGTTCGGCGGGTTAACGTATTTAATAGCCTTCGCAACGTCACCCGCATCACCGTACACGGTGATAACCTGTCCGGGTTCATTTGTGACAGGTGATATTACCACGTCGCCGTTTACCACCATTATCGGCATACCGTTCATCATCACCGACCACGTGGATGCGGTAATGGCGCGGTTAATGGCGATCTGATTGGCAATAAGATGCGTGACTTCGCTTTCGCCGTATACGCTGGATGCACGTTCGTCCCAGGAGAATTTTGCCAGCGGATAAAGCCGTGTGCGGATGTTCCACGGCGTGCGTATGGTGGCACCTTGTACCACTTCTACCGCTTCGATGTGGTAATCTGCACCGTCTTTGTCCCACACTTTGTATAACTTTGTAAGTACCGTCGCTTTTTGGATGTCTTCCGGCTCGTTTTCCGCGCGGTCACCTGCCATATACGCGTATTCTTTGTCCGCCTTAATAGCGTCAATTTCATTTGCAGGTCTGCCGTTGCGGCGTGCGGTACGTTTCAATTCTGCAACGCTTTTTCGCTGTGCAATAATGATGTACGGCTGACCCTGCACCGAATCTATGGTAGGGTCACCGAAATATACGTTTTCAATATGCAGCACTTCACACGCGATATCACCTTTAATCGGTGACTGTCGCGCCTGGTCGGCATACAGACCCGTTTTAATATTGGGGTCCCAATAGGTGTACAGCACACCCGTACCGCTGATATACGCATTACGTAACGCGCGGTTTTTCAAATCGCCGAATTTTACCCGCTCGGCGGTGGTTTTGAAATAATCCGACATAGCGCCCATAATGAGATTGGTGCGCTCGGCAAAACTTAAACTATGGTCTTCTTGCAGTTCGGTACCCGTCTCACTGCTTTGGCGTAACAATTCCTTTTGCACACGCACCTTTTCTTGTATACCTTGCGTATTCGGCACGCCTTCCGCAGAATAACTGACCGCCACGTCCGAAGCGCCGATAAAAGCCATCTTATATTCGCCGATACGCTTGATAACGTTATAGCGAATAAGCGGTCTGTCACTGCCTGTATTTGCGCCTTTCCATTGATCACCGGAATAAAAGCGCTCGTTTACCTTTGCCTGGTCATATAAGCCCCTGTTTCCCAGCGCCGCCTTGTGCGTTCTGCCGTATTCGTATTCTCCGAACACCACCTGCGGTGCGGACCATTCCTGCTTTTTAGACATAATGTTGCTTCCTTTCTTCGCTGATCATTTTAAAAACGCCACCACCGATAAGCGGTGGCGTGTGTAAAATAATCACACTGTCACGGTCGGTAGGACATTGGCGCGAACACTGTGTGCCCGCGGCACCGAACCGCGTAAACGGTTGTATGTGATAGCCATGATCTGTTGATTGTCGCCGTCGTTCTCGCTCTGCGCGATATGCATAGCCACACCGTACGGCATCACTCTCGTCGCAACGTCGTCCGGCACAGGTAACGCATCATCCGGCGAAGAGATCTCGCAAAACTTTTCACCGCGGATATGCAATATATCCGCAAGTACCAAATTAACGGTAGGTACCGCCTTTTTGAAAAGTTCGGCATTCTGCGTTCCCGATACGTTTCCCGCGCTGTCGGTGTAGTTAAGCAACGTCAGCGCACGGCAAAACAATTCCCTTACCGTCATTTAGAAGCACCGCCCGACGCTTTCGCATCTTTCTCCGCTTTGGCAGCAGCTTTCGCGGCGGCGGCTTCTTCAGCAGCTTTCGCATCTGCTTCCGTTCGGTCTATATATCCCGCACGCACCAAACGGTCACGCTTCTGCTTGTCTGCGGTAAAGGTATGCGCATTACCGATTTTATTTACAAGATGGTATTTCACGATAAATCATCCTTTCTTAACAATTCTAAAAGCACGGATAGGCAGGAGAGCTTTACTCTCCTGCCTTCGGCATTTTAGTACACGTATGCGTAGATGGCTTTTTCCATGCTATTACGGATAAACAGGTCGTAATATACACGATAATCGAACTTCCACGCATCGGCTTTCTGATTTTGGTTAGGTGTGAATGTACGTACTTTTTCGGTCTTTTTGATCAAAGACGCTGCACGTTTCGGCAATACCAGTAAGCCAATGTTTTTAGCGCTGGCGTTGGGCACAAAACCACCTTGTTTCTGTTCTGCTTCTTCGCCGTCAAGAAAATCATAGGCCGTTTTCATCCGGCTGTCGGGGGTAGGCAGGATAGCTACGCCGTTTAAGGATTTCACTTCGGTGTTAACGCCGCCTTTTTCGAAGGAGCTCGCCACCAAATAGCGAGAAATATCGCTGCTTTTCTGTAAAGCACCCCATACGGTACTGTCCACAAATGCAACCAGTTCTTCGTCGTAACCCGTCTCATTCTGTACCTTGCGAATTGCTTCGGAAAGCATAGAAAACGCTTCGGTTTCCGGCGTACCGGTCACCGTCTGCTCTTTGCCCGCTGCAAAACCGCCGAGCTTAGACAAAACGTAGGCGTCGATTTCGGGAACGACTTCCATGCGAACAAACTCGCCCAGTACCCGACCTGCAAGGCCGGCAATGCCTGTTTCATCTTCATCTTCACGGTCAAGTTGGAAGGAACGACCGCGGTCCATAGACAGCTCATACGGCTTAGCGGTTACCGAAACGGTACCCGAAACGAAACCGGTGTCGCGGTCATAGTCGCCAAGACCCGAAAAATGCATTTCGGGGATAAACACCGTCTTGGAACCAAAAAATTTAGCGCGTAAGGGGTTGTCGGCAAAAAAGCCAGTAACTGCTTTGGGAACAAGCGCCTGGTCCAGTTCGCTTGTCATAGTTTCATTAAAGTGTTGAATATCTGCGTTCATTTCTTATTCTCCTTTTCTTATCGCAAACCGCGTTTCAAACCTTCGAGCGCAGCCATGGTGAACGAACCCATTTCTACAGCGGTTGCACCTGCTGTCTGACTCCCGGTAGACGCCGCGGCGGCACGTTGCTGTGCCTGTTGATTCTGCGTTGCTTTTACGCTTTCACGCTGTCTGTAGCGAAGAAAAGCGTCGTACAAATTGCGTTTGTTTTTGACGGCATCGTTTACGACTTCCTGCGGCACGTCAGCAAACTGCTGCATTTCGGGAAAATCCTTTGCGACTTCCGCAAATTCAGACGCCAAGCGTTCGGCAAGCGCCTGTCGGCTGTCTTCTTCCGCTTTGGCAGCGGTAGACTTTGCCGCTTCAAACCCCGCTTGCCATTCACCGCGCTTTTTCTCCATTAACGCATCAGCGGCGGCTTCGTTCCCGCCGACCTGCTGTAAAATGGCTTCGCGATGCTGTCGCTCAAAAGCGCCGTATATATCTTCCGCCGTTTCTTCGAGCGTTCTGCCGTTCGCCGCGGCGATCAACCGCAGTTTATCCAGCGTAGGGGCAAGCGCGTCCAACTTCATGCCTTTTTGGATATATGGCTGCGCTTCTTCCAACGGCACCTCTCGGATTTCGTGGTTGAACTGTACGGGAATGGTAACGGCGTTATCGTCCGTCCCTGCCGTCTGTTGCGTTGCGCCTTCCGTCTCTGCCTGCGGCGGTGTGGTGCCCTCTCCGTTGACGTTCTCGTCTGTTGCAACTGTTGTTTCCACCTGTGCAGACGCCGCCGCGCCCGTTTCGGTGCCTTCCGTAGCGGCCATCGATGTGGTGCTCTCCGTACCGACTACTTCCATCTGCTCGCTCATAAAAATACCTCCTGCGCCTATGGTGAAGACGCGTTTTATTCAAAAACAGCTATTCGCCGTCTCTGTCCCCGTAGATCTGCGGTTGCTCGTCTCCGTTATACCGCAGGAAATTTTGCTGTTTCTTTTGCTCGTTTTTCGCCCGTAATACGCTTTCGGCGCTTACCGCGGGTCTGTTTCTTTTTTTCTTTATGGCGGCTTTTAGCGCCTTTTTATTGGAAATCAGCAGTATCGACAGTATCGCCGTCGCCGTACTGAGCATCACGTTTGCGATAACCATAAACGCCATCGTCCGATCCCTTCCTTTCCATTACGCGAATAGCATCCTGCATTTCGAATATTTCTTGTTCAATTACGTTGATATGTCGCGCTGCATCGGATGCCGCCATAGCGCCGCTTTCCCGTAACGCCCGCTTTTTCTCTAAAAGCGCACGCAAACCGTCAAGCGTACGCCGATATTCTTCTAAAACGTCGCTCATTCCCATCCACCTTTCATATCGTTACCGGATATATTGTCGCGGCTGACCCGCGGTGCTTTGGGCGCTTGTTCGGTAGGATGGAAACGGATGATATCTTCCATGGCGTACCGTAGGGCATCCATCAGGTGATTATCCGTATCAACAGGCGTATTCAACACCGTGCCTGCTTTGTCCGTCTCCCAGCGGTACGTTGCTATTTCGGCGGCGGTATGCGCACAAAGCGGATGAATTATGATACGGTATTCCTGCAAACGCGCGATACCGTTCATAATACTGTCCCGCCCCTTTCTTGCGGCAGTTAAGCGGCTGATACCCATCCGCCGTAGATCTTCGTTTGATTTCGGTTCTGCGCAGTCCGCAAGGATGCGCTCTTTCGCGTACCGTTTCTTTATGAGCATCGAAGCAATATCACTGTTAAGCATCCGATGTTCGTAATGCTCATCGTATATGTACAAGACCTTTTCAACAGGATTTACAGCCGCCGCAATAAACGCCGTCGGGTCGTTGGTATATCCGTAGTCCAAACCGAATACGTGCCGCCATTGCCACGGCTTTTCTTTGGTGACTTCCTTAATGTCAAACCCTTCCACCGTCCACCGTTCAAACACAAGACCTTCCGCGACACCCCAGTTGCCAAGACCCGCAACGTCGTATTTGCGCGGCTGTTCTCTTTTCATCCGCTCGTATATGGCACGGTCGGTATCATCCAAAAACTCATTGCACAGATAATTGGTGGTAATAGCAAACGTATCCGCGTCCTGTTTATCGAAGAAGCGGCTTTTCAGCCAGTGCCTGTCGCTCCACGGGTTAAAAGTAATGGTTGTTTGTTTGAATAACGGCTCGGGAATAGCGCCACGCGGGACAGAAAGGTTTAATTTATCAAAATCGTCTTCCTTTACTATCTCAAACGCTTCTTCTATCCACACCCAACACAAATACCCGCTTGGCACCGTGGTAGACGCGAGCTTTAACGGGTCGTCCATCCCGCGAAACAATATCTTTTGCCCTGTAGGGATATAGGTGATCTCCATTGGCGATTTGGTGGCTTTCCACAAATGCGCAACACCCATTTTTTCAATCGCCCATTGAAACTGTGCAAACGTACTGCCGCGGTGCGTATCCATTACTTTACGCACAACAAGCACATTCGCACCGGGGTATTTCATCATATTGACGATGTACCACAACGCCGCGGTACTGCTTTTCTTGGACGCTTTACCGCCTTTTACAACGCGGTAGCGCTTCTTACAATGCCAAAAAGCATCGTACCCGCTCCCGACGATTTTTTGTAAAGATAACGTGTTATGCATCGTCGTCACCTGCAGGCGTCGGAATATCTTCTTGAATAAACACGGGCGGTTTTATACCGTCTGTCGCACTTTTTCCGTCCATTCCGAGAAACTTTGAAAGCAGTTCCAAACACTTTGTAGCACCCTTGCTGTCAATCTGATATAGGCCCTTTTCCACCATCATGTGTTCGGAATAGTCCCATTCTAAGACGGGCTTTGCAGCTTTGCAGGTTTGATACGTGTCAAACGTTTCTATAACCACTAAATCGGCGGATAAATATAACCGCTCGCGTCGTTCTTTGATAAGCTCTTCAATACGCATCTTAACGCGCGGATCCGAAAGCAACCGATGCGCCGCTTTGGCAGCGCTGTTTTCCTTATATCCGACACGCCGCGCCGCTTCGGCACCGTTAAAGCAGGTAATATATTCCGCACAAAACAGTTCTTCTCTGTGTTTCAGCGGCTTTTCCGCGTCCATTCGGGCACCCCCTTGCCTTGGCCCCCTTGTCTAAAGGGGGCTGGCTTTCGCCCCGCGAAAGACTGGGGGATTCTTCTTTCCGACGCCTTTTCAAGATAAAAAGAAAACAGCCGCTCGGCATCACCGCCGAACCGCTGTTTTTCTACATTATCATTGTATCACACTTTTTCGCGCTTTTTGTCCTGACTTTGTCCCGATTTTGTCCGCAATTTTTCCGCGCTTGCATTAAGGAAGGGTTACCCGCGCGCCCGCGCGCATCTCTTAGCGGTAAGACCGCCCCCGTGCGTGTGCCGCACCGGGCATACCCTTTTGTTCCCGCATCATAACAAACCCAGCCGCAATGCAAATTCTTTGAGCGCCTCGTTGCGTATTTCATAAACCTTAGACCTGCCAGCGTGCAACGTCTGTTCCAACTGCGCCGACGCGTCCCCGGGCTTTAATTTCGAACAATACCATACACGCAACACTTTTTCTTCCATAGGCAACAATGATTTAAGCGCTTTTTCCACGTGCTGTATCCACTCTGAAAGCGCCTTTTCTTTTTCTTCCAGCAAAGTACGTTCTTCCAACGTCGTGCGTATGCCGCTTTTTTTACGGCGTTCATCCACCTTGGGACGTGCGACATCATAACCGCCAATGCCGACGGCGTCGGCTTCCAGCATACGAATCTGCACCCGTAAACCTTCAGCCGCCATCCGTCGGCGTGATAAACTTTTCAATTCTTCTTCCGCTCTCAATAACGCCGTTTTCACTATGCATTCACCTCACATCATATTGCAAGGTACCCGTCACTTCTGTATTACTTTAAACGTGTAAACGTCTACCAATGGATTGGCGTCCCATCCGCACGTGGACAACTGCTTTTTGGTGAGTGTGCTGTCCCAAAGATTTCGAAATGCGGCCAGCGGCGCATCCAGTACACCGGGCGGCGTTTCCAACAGCTCTATCGGTATGCCTTCTTCCCATAGATCTGCAGGCGTTATATTCTGCAATCGTTCACTTCGTACGTCGATGATCTCCAAAAAGATACGCGCCGCCGTGCGCGGCATATGTATGGACGGATTCCAATAAAGTTGCTTTCGCGCGGTGTCTGTACTGCCCGCACGGTACAGGTAGCACCCGCTT